>VFLI01000086.1 GCA_009885105.1 Spirochaetia bacterium
GTGGCCGATAACCCTCTCAGGCCGGCTACCAATCGTCGCCTTGGTGGGCCATTACCCCGCCAACAAGCTAATTGGCCGCAGGCTTATCTTTAGACGCATTGCTGCTTTGACTGATGGCTCCTCAGAGCCTACAGTGTTATGCGGTATTAGCCTGCCTTTCGGCAGGTTATCCCCCATCCAAAGGAAAATTACCTACGTGTTACTCACCCGTTCGCCACTAGTTGTATTGCTACAACCCGTTCGACTTGCATGTTTAAGACGCGCCGCCAGCGTTAGTTCTGAGCCAGGATCAAACTCTCCGTTATGGAATCGGTATTGCTACCGATTACAAACTGTGTATCCACTGCAATGTTGCAGTGGCTGCCTGCCACCGACAGGCACCGATAATAAAAATCGGGCACAAAACCTGACTCGAATCGCTGTCACTATGTTCGCCTACATTCCACCGAAGTAGAATTAGACGGGTCACACATCTGTTCAGTTTTTAATGATCAAAAACTTCAAAGAAGCGCAGACTGCCGTGGCATTTTGCGTTTTCTTCGTTACCGGTGTTGCCAGTAAAGAGGCATGATTTCCGAACCTTCATGCCGGTCAACTTTTCTTTATGAAAAAACTGACTACTGCTGAAAAAAGCAGAGGGAGTAAAGACTGTCTTCACTCTTGACTTCCGGAAAGCATTCACGCTTTTCCAAGAAGAGAGCCAGAAAATTGCCGGGTACCTCTTATGTCAATATAATACATAAAATATTATGTCCGGGGAGAAAAAATCATAAAACTTACGATTTTTGCGCTTCTTTTTTCAGAAATTAGCACCGGGAAGCCTGAAGAGACATAATCAGGAATTTTTCCTTTCAAAGGGACGCAGATCCTCAATGGATTTCATAGCAATGGCATCGGTTAAAGTTTCTGTTGCAGATGGATCTACATTAAAGCCAGCCGCTTTCGCCGCCGCCTGTAGTTGATTCGGAAGATCCGATTTCTGCGTGTCGATCAGCCATCCGTTTTCCTGAATCATTCGGAATGTTTCAGTAATTTCTGATCCTTTAATATTGAGATATCCGGAAACGAACAGCGAATTGGCGACTCTCAGAGCTTCTTTTTGGAGATCTCTCAGATAAAATTCGCGGCCCGCTGCCATGCGAATCTCGGAGCCGGGATTGACGAGTCGGAAAAGCGAAAGAACGCGCAGACAGAAGTCGGCGGACATCGGTTTGTGCGAAATCTCATGGCCGGGCACGGGAAGAAAAAAATTTACAGGTATGGATTCAACTTCCTGCGCTTTGAGATCGTACGCCATACTCACAAGATCATCGCATGATTCGCCCAGGCCGACAATCACTCCGCTGCACAGCGATATGCCGGCATCGCGCATGGTATTCAATGTCTCGACGCGGTCCTGGAACGTGTGCGTCGTGCAGATTTCACCGTAATGCCGCTCCGAAGTATTGAGGTTGTGGTTGTAACGATCGAGACCGGCTTCCTTGAGCTGCCGGGCAAACTCCGGATTTTTCATGATTCCGGCTGAGAGACATGTGCGAATATCGTATTTTTCACGAATTTTCCGCAAGGCTTCGGCGAAAAATGCCACGGATTTGGCCCCCGGTCCGCGGCCGGACGTGACAAGACAGAACCGGTAGGCGCCGGACTCGTAAGCGACGCGCGCTTCTTCCAAAATTTCTTCGATGGATTTACGCGGATAATCAGGGATGTCCGCGGCCGCCTCGCTTTTTCGCTGGGCGCAGTAGCCGCAGTCTTCCGGACAGTTGCCGTTCTGGACATTGTCCAGAACATGGATCTGGACCATCCGTCCGAAAAACTTCAAGCGTGGAATCGAAGCGGCGGCAAGGATTTTCTCGAGGTCGGTCGTTTCATCCAGAATGGATCTGGCCGCCTCACGAGAAGGGGACTTCGAGACCTTGGCGCAGGACTCCAGTTCGGACAAATGAGAGTCGGGTATTTTTGATGTTTCCATGTTTCTTTCGGGAATGTTCAAACAGGATGGACGGGATCGTCAGGAAAGGCAATGCCGTCGACATCCTGAATATCCTGTTCATCCTGTTATCTTACCTTCTGTACCGCCAGAGGAATGCATTCCTCAATAACGCTGAAGATTTTCCGCAACTCCTCTTTTTGTATAATATAAGGCGGCGTCAAATAGATTACAGAGCCCAGAGGACGAAGGAGCACGCCGCGATCGAGGGCGAGCTTCATGAATTTAGGCGAAAATTCGCCCGTGTATCCGTCCGGGATCTGCAGCTCAATGGCCGCAACGGAACCGATATATCTGGTTTCTTTGATCAAACGGCCCGCCGGGCTTTTCTCAAGTTCTGACAAAATATCGGAATACTGAGCCGCCAGGAGTCTCACTTTCTCAAGTGATTTCTCTGATTCCAGAATATCCAGACTGGCCAGCGCCGCTGCGCATCCGAGAGGATTGGCAGTCATGGAATGACCGTGAAAAAACGTCCGCATGCGGTCGTCGCTGTAGAATGCCTGGTATATTTTTTCTGTGGCAAGCGTTGCGGCAAAGGGCAGAAATCCGGCGCTGAGACCCTTGGACAGAGCCATCAGATCGGGCAGCATACCCGCCTGCTGGCAGGCAAACATCGTACCGGTTCTGCCGCAGCCTGTGAAGACCTCATCGGCGATCAGGAAAACATTGTATGTGTCGCAGAGTGTGCGGATTTCTTTGAGATAGGAGGGCGGATAGATATTCATGCCGCCTGCGCCCTGAATGACGGGCTCGATTATAGCGGCGCAGATTTGGTGCGAATGATTTTGCAGCAGTCTCTCCATGTCCTGCACCGCGGACGAGACGGCCTGCGTCGATTTCACGGGATCGTATAAATATTTGAATTCACAATTCGGGGATTCGGCCAGATACACCGGGAAAAGCATGGGTTCAAAAATTTTATGAAAGACCGCGCGAGATCCGACGGACATGGTTCCGACAGTGTCGCCATGGTATCCGTTTTGCAGAGCGATGAAGCCTTTTTTTTCAGGGCGGCCTGTGTTCACATTGTACTGATAGGCCATTTTCAGGGCGATCTCCACGGCTGTGCTTCCGTTGTCGGAAAAAAACACGCGGGGCAGCCTGTTTTCTGTCAGCGCGCTGAGCCGGCGGCTCAGAACGGCAGCGCCTTCGTGCGTGAAACCGGCGTACATTACCTGCTCCAGCTGGGGCAGCTGTTTTTCAATCGCCTCGCGTATTCGCGGATGTCCGTGTCCATGGATGGACACCCACCAGGATCCAACAGCGTCGATGATCGTTCTTCTGTCACGTGTCCGCAAAAACACTCCGTCGGCGGAGTCGATGAGGATCGGCTCTCCCGCCAGCTTCATTTGAGTGAAGGGCTGCCAGGCATGCGATTCATGAAATTGAAGAAGTTTATCAGCGGAAATCATCAGGCAGAAGCTTTCAACAGATCCATTCGTTTTTTTACAATACCGGCATGATGCATGCAGTGTAGAGCGCCGAACAGTATCATTTCCCTCACCGGTATACGGCCCAGAATCGGATGTGGCAGACGAATTTCGTCCAGTTCCGATTCGCTCCAGCGGGAAATGGCAGCGGCGGTCGCCTCTCCTATTTCAGACCATTTCTTTATTAGGATTGCCTTTTTTTCTGCGGCCCGTGCGGGCGTTTTTCTCGGGATCGGAGCGTAAAGACCCGCGCCGCGGCCCGAGGCGAGTTTTGCCAGATACGCGTCTTTTATTTCTGAAATATGGCGTGGTTTGATGCTGCTTTTGAAGAAAAGCAGGCGGAGCAGGCGCTTTGGCAGACGGATCGCTATAAGCACAGCCCAGGTCGATTTGTTCAAATGACGGATATTATCAGCCGGGGACCAGCCTTTTGGCGGTTTAGTAAAAAATATCTCATCCGGTATAGAGCCAAAAAAGGAGGCCACTTCCAGAGTGAAGTTTCTTGTAGCATCGATGATCTCTTGCTTTGAGTAGGGACTGCCTATTTCCATATTATTGACAATAAAATTAACAGTATATACTGGATGGAAAGGATTAAATCATCCGACCGCGTAAACAACAATGAAATGATATGAAGAGCATTGCGCTTCCGGCCGAAAATTAGCCTATGCGGCGGATTTTATTCCTGGCAATGGTCATTTCTTCGTTCCAGCCGGCCCCGGCGATGTCGACAAAGATACATCTGGATGTTAATGCGGGCGAGACTGTGGCGTCATTTTGCCGGAAGTTCCAGGATCCCGCGGTCAATCTCTGCGTTATTATAGAAGATATTGCCGGAGAAAATGATTTTGAGGAATTCAGTTTTATCCCGCCCAGACAGCGGTCTCTTTCACGTTTTGAAGGTCTGATAAGGCCGGGACGATACACACTCTGGATTCTGAATACAGACGACCCTCGGCCGGATGTGGAGCAGTGGCTTTATCATATGCTGGCGAACACATCGAATTATCTCAAGCGGCACGAAATATTCTCAGGCTTGTCGCTGCGCGATTCAATGATACTGGCAAGCATAGTTCAAAAGGAAGCGGTGCTGTCCGGTGAATACAGAAAAATTGCATCCGTGTTTCTGAATCGTCTTCGCGTGAACATGCCTCTCTCGTCCTGCCCGTCCGTTGAATATGCTCTGGGCTATCACAGGCCTTTCCTGTCTTACTGGGATATTATGATCGATTCACCGTACAATGTGTACCTCTACAGAGGACTGCCGCCGGCTCCGATTTCTTTTTTTGACGAGGAGGCGTATCTGGCCGTGACGAATCCTGTTGAAACCAATTTTTTCTTTTTTGTTTATGACTGGACAAAGGACACTGTCTCATTCGCCGCAACGGAGGCAGAGCACAATCAAAACGCGCACCGGGCGCGGAATAATTTTATTGCTCGATACGGCTATGAGAGAATGAATCGTATCGACGAGAGCAAGTACTACGAGAACTGACCGGCCGGCGGCGGAAGTAAGTTTTTACGCAAGGGCGCGCGCAGACGCCGTCAGCCGAAATTAACCCTGTAAATATTTTTGACATATTTTCTCCGCATCGAACGACGACAGATCGCCGGCGCCGGGAAAATCAAAAGCAATACAATCCGTCACGCCTGAAAACTCCAGCACTGTTCGGATATTGTCTTCATTCCGGGGGCCGCAAAAAACAATGCCGGCGATTCCAACTTTCCGGGCGCGCAATGCCTCTATCGTCAAAAGGCAGTGATTTATGGTTCCAAGGCCGCTCCTGGCGGCAATGAGCACGGGAACTTTTGTCGATATTAAGAAATCCATCCATGTTTCCTGGCGGTTGAGCGGCACCAGCAGTCCGCCGGCCCCTTCGACAAGAAGCGGGCCTTCGTTCTTATAATCATAATACTTTTCTATTATTTTATTTATATCTACCGTAGTTCCTATCTCATCTTTTTTCTCCAATTCCGCAGCCCTGTGCGGGCTCAGTGGTTCGCGGAAAGAATAAAGATTGGGAAGCAAATGCGAATCACTGCAATTGGATAGAAAGCGGACGGTCTGCGTATCGGATTCCTCTCCGGTCTGCACCGGCTTCCAGTATCGCAATTTTGGATTGGACCCGTATCGCGCAAGAAGAGCCGCCGCTGTATGAGTTTTACCGACGCCCGTATCTGTGCCGCAGATGAAGAGTGACATGACCTATAATAAAATCCCGGCGATGGCCGCGCTCATTAAGTTGGCCATGGTCCCAACGATCACGGCGCGAAAACCAAGGGCAGCAAGATCCTTCCGTCTCTCCGGTATAAGCGCGCCTATTCCGCCGACCTGAATCGCGATAGAACTGAGGTTAGCGAATCCGCACAGCGCGTAGGTAGATATGACAAAGGATTTTTCAGTCAGAACTTCTTTCAGCGGCCCAAGCTGAACGTAAGCGACAAACTCATTCACAACAAGTCTTGTGCCGAGCAGATTGCCCACAGATGCTGAGTCCTGCCAGGGAACTCCCAGAGTCCAGGCGATTGGCGCGAACACCCAGCCCAGGAGCTGCTGCAGACTTTCCGGAAGATAGGCGGCAATCTGCGCGAGAATGCCGATTCCTTCAACAGACCCGATAATCAGACCACGAACACCGGAAATGATTCCATTGAGCAGAGCTATCAGAGCGATAAAAGCCACAAGCATGGCTGCGACGTTCAGCGCCAGTGAAAGTCCGCTGGAAGCCCCGCGCGCCGCAGCATCGATAACATTGACCGGAGCATTGGGATCTTCTTTTGAAGGCGCGCTTGAGCCGGCATTCGGATTCGTTGAGGCAGATTTATCGCCGCCAGCCGTCAATTTTCCAGATGTTTCCGGCATTTCTGTTTCTGGTATCCACATTTTTGCAAGCATGATCGAGCCAGGAGCCGTGAGTATAATGGCTGTTAAAAGATGTTTCGCGTCGGCATGCGAAACGGCGGCGTAAGCCAGAAGGATACCAGCGGCTGTGTGTGCCATGCCGGAAACCATGACTGTGAAAAGCTCGGAACGAGTTAAACGGGAGAGATATGGAAAAATCGTAAGCGGCGCTTCTGTCTGTCCCATGAAAATATTGGCCGCCACATCCAGACTTTCCGCGCCCGAGGCTCCCATGGCCCTGTTCATCACTACGGCAAAACCTCGGACAATCGGCTGCATGATTCCCAGATAGTAGAGCACGGAAAAAAGCGAGGCGACAAAAATGATTGTGGGTAGTATCTGAAATGCGAAGAGCGTCGTGAACATCGGAATTTTATCGCCCAGAACCGGGCCGAACAAATCGCCGAGCGCCGAGGAAGACCCCAGCGGGCCGAATACAAAAGACGAACCCTGCGAGGCGTATTGAAGCAATTGGCCGACGCCCTCCTTGAGCGATTCAAAGAATCGACCGATGGCATTTTCTTTCAAAGCCCAGAGCGCGGCCTGAATTGCAAAAAGCCAGATCACGGGCCGCATCGGCAGAGCTTTTGCAATGGGATTTAAGAATCGCACTTTCACCAGAGCGACGAGCACCGCCCCTTCAATCAAAACAATTGTAAAGAAGGCCGCGCCGCCCAGAGGCAGCCATTCAAAAAATGAGGCAACCCATTGGCCTTTGATCACAGTCAGAGCCAGGCCGAACTGAAGCAGCAGTCCTACGGCGACGATGCGCCACTTTATTTCTTTTTTCTTTTCCGATAAAAACCAGGAAAGAGCGAGTATCCAGGCAATTGCGATAAGTCCTGTCCAGCGTTCCATCAGTGCACCGCTTCCTTTGCTGCTGCGACTGGTTCGCGGGCTTCTTTCGTATGACCGAGAACAAAAAACAGCAGAGCTACCGACGCGTATGCAGACGCGATTGTATACGGATGCGGCGAAAGACCGTCATAAGGCACATTCCAGGGCAGGTACAACCCGCCGGTCTCGGTGACAGAATGTATCACGCCGAAAAATGAAAGAAGCGCTGTTACCAGGAGAAATATGACAGAATTTTTATATTTTCTATCAATCAATGACGCCGTAATCGCGCCCCACATCATGCCGGTTAAAATGAATCCATGACCCAGAGCGTTGATTGTCGTCCAGGTGTGTTGAAATTTCAAACCCAGAGCGTCCAGCGTCGGCTGCAGGGCCATTGCCGCGTCCGGAGCTTTCTCCTGCAATATCTTGAAAACCGCCCGCACCTGCTGCAGGAGGCCCGCCATCTGAATTCGCGCAAGCTCGGCGATGGAAGGCAGAATTGCCATCGTCACTGCGGATGCATGGCGGGCCGGAGTTGCATGATACGACTGTTCGACGATATCCAGACCGACAAAAATTAATATCGGCGCAAGAGCCGCCAGAGGAAGCACCTGCGCGACAAAAGATATGTATCCAAAAATCCCGCCGAGTCCGACAAAAATTCCCGTTGCCAGTGTGTACGCCGCGCGGCCTCCCATCTGCTTGTAAGCGGGATGACCGATATACGGAGTCGACTGTGAAACACCGCCGCACAGTCCGGCGATTATGGTGGCGATTGCCTCTGTTAATAGAATATTTCTTGTGTTGTAATCATCTCCGGCGACTTTCGCGCTCTCCGTTACGTTGATGCCGCCGATCACCGTCAGAAGTCCGAAAGGAATCGCGATCGGAAGATATTTGAGAGCACCGGGAACGCCTTCCAGAAATCCCAGCGTCGGAATGGGAAAACCTACGGGAAATGTCGGCGAAAGTTTTTCGATGTGCGAAGCGCCGATCGCCCCCATGAAATAGTACACGGCGGTGCCGGCAGCGACGGCCAGAAAAACGCTGGGAATGCCGAGCGGCAGTTTTATTTTCGCGACAAGGGCATAGAGAATTATCCCAAGTGCGACAAGACCCGCAACAGGCGCGCCGAATGTTTCAACAAGCGGCAGAAATCCGAGAAGCGCAATGCCGATACCGGCAAGCGACCCCAGAAGGCCGGCCTCAGGGATGACCTTCTGCACGTACGGACCAAAAAAAGAAAGCACAAGCTTGATGACGCCGATAAAAATGAGCGTGGCCATTCCCACCTGCCAGGCAAGAATTGGATTGTGGGATACCATGTAGGTGGGACCGATCACCGCAAAAGCAATGCCGATCGTTGAGGGCGCATCCAGCCCCAGCGGCATGGCCGTAACATTGCGGTTGCCGGTCCGCTTTGCCAGACGAAAGGCCATCCAGGTGTATATCACATCGCCGACAAGAACACCCAGGGCTGTTCCTGGAAACATTTTTGTGTAAATTATGTCCGCGGGAAAACCAAAGGCATAGATGAGTATGCCCGCCAGAAAAACCAGGTTTGTCACATTGTCCAGCATCAGACCGAAAAATGCGTTCAGGTCTCCCCAGGACGCCCACTGGTATCGAAACGGTGCAGTGCTTTTTGCAGTAGTGGAAGAAGAGGTCATTGCGGGAATTTATTTCTCCCGAAATTTCAGTCAAGCAATTATGTTGTCTTTGACGAAACGCTTGGCCTCAGGGTTCCTCTTTGGGACAGTTTTTTCCGATCTCCTCAAATCTGACATTCTGTCGGATACGATCATGAGGCACCCAGCCTGCCGCTTTTTCGATCTTCCATTCAGATCCGTTTCTGACTGCGATGAATCCGTCGTGCGAAACACCCAGACCCAGTCGAGTTGGAGGAAAAAAGCAGCCGGGAGCGCTCACTGTATTCTGAGGAACCTTTTTTCCATCCCAGACCAGCGCCGCGATCCGCCCTTTCAGAAAGACTCTGGAGGAAGCAGGGAAGACACAGGCATTGAACCTGATGCGTCACTA
>VFLI01000040.1 GCA_009885105.1 Spirochaetia bacterium
TGCACGTACGGTTTGATGCGGCAGGAGATGGAAACCAGAGTCCTCTACAGGATTCCAGGCGCCTTCTCCTGACCCTGCTCCCGTCATATGTATAGCAAACATATGATTGGCTATACGAAAATACAAAGTATGGAAATGTTAGAGCAGGCTTGATGATCTGCTCTTAGACTCTTCAATACCTGCTTTTTTCTGTTGACAGGGTTTTTTGGACGACCCTAACATCTTTATTTAGAGAAATAGCAATGATTGAAGAAAAAGAATTGTTAAAAAGGATTACCGTTAATCCGGAAATATTCGGCGGAAAACCCATTATCCGTGGCCGTCGGATGGCAGTGGAACATGTACTGGGAATGCTTGCTGCCGGAGATACCACAGAGAATCTGCTGGAAGGATACCCATGGCTTGAACGCGATGACATTCTTGCCTGCATTGCTTATGCTCATCGTATGGTTGCACACGAACGCGTCGAACTCGCCTTTACAACAACCGATTCCTGATGCTCTGCAAGTCTAAATAATTTAATGAAATTACTGCTGGATTCATGCGTCTCCGGTATCGCAGCGCGCTATTTGAAAAGTGCAGGACACGATGTCGTTTGCTCCTCTGACTGGTCAAAAAAAAATGATGGGAATTTGCATACAGCAGCGTATTAGTGGCAGTATGCATGACAGAGGCAGTCCCTGCGCTGTGAATATATTCATATATAGACGATAAAGAAAATAATATGTCATATACAACCAATAAGGATTCAGAATTGAGCGTGACAGAAGCTCAGAAAATGTTCGAGCATCTTGTTGAGACACAACGGGCAACTGCTCTGTGGTACCTTGATTCGGGCGTCGTTCCCTCTGTCACAAGCGCGTCTGCCACTCCGATTCTGGATGGAATAGCCCGCCATTGCTCGCGCGATGTCTGGATGGATGTAAGGACACTGAAGGCATGGCGCTCACAGAATACCAATTGTCAATAGTGCGATTGCTGACCGGTCGCCGCAAAGAGGCGGGTGAAAGCTACATTGCTGGAGGCGTTGCGCTCAATGAGTTACTCGGAAAACCCCGGCTCTCTCATGACATCGACCTGTTCCATGATACTACCGAAGCGCTTCAGAAAACGTGGGACGCCGATCGCAAGGAGCTTCTATCAAACGGCTATTCCGTCGCGCCTGTACGCGAAGCTCCTTCCTTCGTCGAAGCCCTGATAAGCAGATCTCAGGAAAAAGTTCTTATTCAATGGGTAAGAGACAGTGCCTATCGATTTTTTCCTCTGATCGAACATGAGGTGCTGGGATTGACTCTCCACCCAATCGATCTGGCGACTAACAAGGCCCTGGCTCTGGCCGGACGACTTGAGGTAAGAGATTGGGTCGATATGATATCGTGCCACCAGAGTATTCAGCCATTTGGTTACATCGCCTGGGCCGCCTGTGGGAAAGATCCTGGCTTGAACCCGGACGCAATCCTGAATGACGCGGCTCGATTGCATTATTCTCAGATAGAAATCGAAAGCCTTGCATACGAAGGTCCTGCTCCAGATGCCGCAGCGCTGATGCGCGCATGGAAGGTTGCGGTAAATGAAGGCAAACAGATCGTGGACCATCTGCCAGCGGATAGAGCGGGAACTTGTCTGCTCAATCGCGACGGAACGCTCTTCCGCGCATCCCCGGACAATATCCCGCGTTTTCTTCAAGAAGAGGCGATTGTTTTTCACAGGGGCGCCATCGGCGGCGTCTGGCCTGAAATCGTCAGATAGGGGAAATAATTCGCCTCTTGCTGGAAACCGTGTATGTCTTTGCAGAGTGACTGCAAGGTTGCTTACTTTGAACCCCGATTTCTCTTCACATCAACACCGAACAGCGCCGATATATCGGCCGATTGAATAATCCGGGACGAACTGCCGGGTTTCTTCTTTAATAAATTGTGCGATTCTTTTCTGGCAGCCGATCCCGCGAATTTCTCCGGATCGATGCCGCGAAGAAGAAAGAAGAGTTCCGGTTTTGAATCGACGCGGCTTCCGATGCCGTAAAGCACGGCGGCGATATGCTTGCACATAGCCGCCCGGTCAGGGCAGCTGCACTGAAAACTGAGCTCTCTGGGCGATGGGAAAAGCCCGGAGTCCTGCGAAAAAAGAAGAGCCTTCAGCGCCTCCGGGAATTCACCATCAAGAAGCGCTTCAACCGATTCAATAGACGATGTGGTCGCATTGACAAGTTCGCGGTTTTTTGCCGCCGACGCAGGATTGACCTCAATCGTCACCTCATATGGAATGGGCGATGAACCGGCAACAAGCGCCGAAACCCTGCCGCCCGTTATCTTTAAATCCAGGACCAATCCGTTTCGCACATAAGACCGCCCACGGCCGATGCGATTGACGTAATCCGCATACCGCTCCAGATTCTTATTCCAGGAAATCCCCCACCAGGTTTCGGCAATTCTATTCCCTTGAAGTTCGACCGGCTCAACATCGCGCCGCTTGCGTTTCACATCCTCAATCATTCGTTTCGCCTGCGCCCTGAGAGAAGCCACAGACGGGCGGCTGGGATACTGACTCCAATGCATTTTCGTCCTCCTTCCCGGAACTCCTCAGTCTGAAATCCGAAGCGAAATCATCTCGCGCAGTTCGTCGTTCGACATTTCCGTAATCCATTTCTCCCCGGAGGCGGACAGCACTTTTTCGGCCGTCTGTCGTTTCGATTCGATGATCTCGTCGATCTTTTCCTCCAGGGTGCCTTTGCAGATGAACTTGTGGACCACCACATTCTTTTTCTGTCCAATGCGATAGGCGCGATCTTCTGCCTGTGTTTCGACGGCCGGATTCCACCAGCGGTCGAAATGTACGACATGCGTTGCGGCAGTGAGATTGAGTCCGGTCCCGCCGGCCTTCAGGGATAGTATGAAGAACGGCACATAGTCGCTGCCCTGGAAGGTATTCACGGCTTTCTCTCGGCCGCGCAGACTCGTGCCGCCGTGCAGACGCACACCGGGTCTTCCGTACACTTCGAACAGAAATCTGTCCAGCGGCTCGATCATTTCCCTGAACTGAGTGAAGACGAGAACGCGCTCTCTTCTGTCACGAAGCTCTTCGCATATTTCGCGGAGCCGGCCGAACTTTCCGCTGCCGGATTCGGCATAGTCGCCCGCCCCGCTCAACTGGTCCGAATGATTGCAGGCCTGCTTGAATTTCTGAATGTACGCGAGAATGATGCCGCGGCGCTGTATTCCCTGGACGGCGTTCAGACGGGCGATGAGTTCATCGGCCAGTCGTTTGTACAGAACTTTCTGCGAGCGGGAAAGCTCCGTGTAGATTTTCATTTCTACTTTTCGCGGCAGGTCGGGAATGACCGATTTGTCTGTCTTCAACCGCCTCAGAATACACGGCTGGACGATCTGCCGCAGTTTCGCATAGCCTTCCGGATTTGACTCAAGACTGGAAACAAAACGCCGGAATTCCTGAGAGGAGCCCAGAAGTCCGGGCTGGACAAAATCGAACAGAGACCACAGATCGCCCAGACGATTCTCAATCGGCGTGCCGGTCAGTATCAGGCGTCTATCGGACGAAAGGGCTTTGACAGCCTTCGTTTGAATTGCCCCCGGATTTTTGACGGCCTGCGCCTCGTCAAGAATGACATAGAACCATTTATATTTGCGCAGCCAGTTGAGCCGGCCGGCCATCGAATAAGTCGTGATCACCAGATCCGGTTTCTTATTTCCGCGGATCGCTTTTTTCGGATTGTCGGAATAGGACGAATGCGCGACCTGCACGTTCAGCGTCGGGGCGAATTTCTGCGCTTCCTGAAGCCAGTTGAAAATCAAGGACGAAGGAACAACGAGCAGCGACGGCCCCTGCTTTGATCCCCCGTTCTTTATTTCTTTGAGATGTAGCAGAAACGCGAGAACCTGAATCGTCTTACCGAGTCCCATGTCGTCCGCCAGACACCCTCCCAGTCCGATGTTGTGCAGAAAGGCCAGCCACCCTACCCCTGCCTTCTGGTATTCGCGAAGTCTGGCGGTAAGCGCGCGTATTTTAACCGAGGCTTTGATCTTCTCCGGCTTCCTGAGATTGTCAAGAATCGTCCTGAGTGATTCTCCCCACTGGACATCGCCGGTCCATTTCACAGCGCCTGCGGAAGTCATTGAGCCTCCCAGCACAAGCCTCATCGCCTCGCCGATCGTCACCTGAGTTTTGCCTGCGATCACCCGCGCCTGATCGAACAATCGCAGCTGCTCTTCTAGAGACTCCCTGTCCACGACAACCCAGCGGTTCTTGATCAATGCCAGCGATTCGTAGCGCGAAAGAATATCCCGTGCCTCCTCCGGACTGATCTCATCGTCTCCGATTCGGAGCACGGCTTTGCATTCGAGCAGAGTGTCCGCTCCCAGCCGGGCCGATTTCGCAGCGGATCCGACCGCGATGCTTGATGTGATTCTCCGGGGCCGGGCTCCCCACCAGCGAGGAATCCGGCAGAGAATTCCTGCGTCCTCGTATTCAGGAACTTCGCAAAGAAACTGATACGCCTCCCCCTCGGTAAGTCGCAGCGGATGAAATATCTCGCCCGCTTCCAGAAAAGATTGAATCAGCGCGCTCTTTTTTGCGGCCCGGTGCACGGCCGAAAGAAGCGCGACGAGCCGCCGGTCATCATTCCGGTATTCTTTCATCGCATTTTCCAGAGGAAGATGACGGATATGTCCGCCCTCGGATTTCGCCGCGTACGTTGCCAGAAAAGCAAAAGGAGAGGCAGAATCATCATTTCGATTTTCGACCAGATGAAAATGAATGCGATGATCGGTGATCGCGTGGCCAGACGCAAGAGAGGACAGGATCATAGAAATGGGCTCATCGCTGTCCTTTGCTGCGACCCTGAGCGCGCCGTGCAGATCGGCCCAGACTTTCTGGATAATGTCAGCGTTAAGATACTCAAATCCGGTCATCGGCGGCGCTTCTGAAAGAATCTCAGCCGCTTCCTCATCGGACAGAGTGATTTTGATTTTCCCGCGCAGACTTTCAGTTCGCGGATCTCGCAGCGCCTGGCTGACAAAACGGGCGCACAGACCGTGCCAGAATTCAATCGAAGGAGAAAACCGGACACTGCGATCTACAGATCCGAGAGTGAGAAGCCCGTGCGCGTGATCAGCAGTATATGCGCGCGCCAGGTGAGATTCAATTGCCGTCAGGTCGGCGCTGACGGGACCGGACAATGTCTCGTATTCCCAAACCAGGCGCGGACCCGGCTCCAGCAATGCGATCAGACGATGATTTGCTGCAGGCTTACTCTTGTTATGAATCACATTGCGGTCAGGAGGCGGTCATGCATAATAGTCTGCAATCTCTTTTGGGTGAATAATTACCTGAAAAACTTGTGGCCGCAATAGAATTCTCTTGCAGAAATGAAGCCCTTTCAGGTTTGAATCAAAATCATGATCAGCGCAGATGCAATGAATCAATGCGCCCGTCGGGCGGCAAAAGCTTCAATGGACGAGATTATAACCATCTCCGATCAAATCTTTGATTCGCAGCCTTTCATGCTTTCGTTATTCCTGGGCCTGGTAGAGGACATAAAGAATCCAGAAGCTCGCGATGAAGTTATACGTATAATGTATATTATCTGGTTTGCGCTGCCGCATCCTGAAATTCTGGTTACTGAATCCAGGTACACAAAACGTCTGCTTGTTCATGCCCGCTTTCTGAAATTTCTGGAGAATGAACGCGACATGAATGCCTTTTCTAAATATGTCGAAAAGCAGCAGGAGTCCTTGCGCGAGCAATACCTGTGGACTGTTATTTCAGCCGCGATAACTCAAGGATATTCCGGAATCGGTCCTCTCCCCGAAGATTGTCAACCCGATGTATTGTTTGCGCTGTTTCCACTGATAGAAGTAATTGGTGATTTGAAATGCTGACCACACAGCGTCAGAAATCCGCGATTCAATTTTCACATGCCCCCATTCGGAGTAATTACCCTTTCCTGGAGTTGTTACCCTCACTGCTTTTTTTGCCGTAAGGCGCCGGATCCTTTGCACTGGCCGGATCAACAGGATCCTCACCGCGAAGATAGGCAGTGGATGAGGCCTGTACATCCAGAACTGCGAAGCGCCGATTACATAAAACCCATATGAGCCCTCCTCTATTCGTTTCAATAAAGGACCGATTGAAACTTTCTTGCCAAATTCAAGGGACGACCTCGGACTTCTCAGTTTCTCCATTTCATGACACTTTTCTATTGCTTCAGTTTTCGTCTCCGGCGAGGCGGCGAATAACCGAAAAGCAGCTTGTTCGCACGTCTGATCAGCTTCTCAGTTTCAGGGCTGAGATTGACAGTCCGAACCTTTCTGATTACTGGCGTCAATCCTCCGGAAACCGAAATAGTTGCCAGCTCCCCTGTGGCGCGCGAACTGTTCAACTTCTGGATTTCCATCTCCCTGAGCTTTTCCAGCTTCAATTTTTCCTCACGTTCCCTCGCCTCTCTGTGCATCGCATGGTCCAGTTCATCAAAGAACAGCTGCTGTTCCTTCTTTCGCTCAAGACGCTTCATGCGATCAGGATGAAAAGAATTGTAAAAGCGCCCTTCGTGCAGCTGTTTTATCAGGCACGATTTTGCAAGGTCAGCCTTCGGCATCTTCGAGCCGGGCGGGATTGTAAAACGGCAGGCTCTCAGGATATCAACCGCCTGGTACGGGATATATTCAATCGTTTCGTCGCCAAAATCTCTGGGATCAATATTGACCGCAAATACTCGCCGTTCGCCGTCGACAATGAAATGGAATTCCGACTGCGGTCTCGCATCTGTTCTGCCCGGAAAGAATTCCATGACCTTCTCGACGTCGGCCGAAATGATTTTCTCAACAGCTCTATCGCAGTGGATATACAACCCATAACCCGCGATGCGAAATTCGAAAGTGCGGACCCGGTTCATTTGGGCCCTTTCATGGAGCGATTGTCTGGTCAGCCAATTGAGTTCGCAGAACCGGGTTCGACCTTTCTGCTTTTGCCCCTTCTCTCGAAATTCACCACTGCTGGGTGTTTTGAGATTGCGCATTCGAAATTTGCCGCGTATCGCACGGCGCTCTTCTTCCGGCCCCTGTTTTATCGTTTCGCAGCTTCCTATTTTCACGCCGGAATGCCTGAGTATGTCCATCATCTCCCATTCTTCCATGGTTGCCTTCCGACGATAAAGTTGATACTCACTCATAATATTTTCCTCGTTTGTAATTATTGGCCGCGGTAATTTACTGGAGCCTGGAAGAATCCTACCATGCGCCCTGGAAGCTGGACTTGAAAAAACACGATTTTTGGGGCCAAAATGTGAAAAATATTTGCAGATTTCAGAATAATTATCATATTTTTCAGAATGAGACAGAATTTGGGCCGTTCTTGGGCTCGGCTCCACCCTGCTCCCTTCCGAATCATCAACTAAAGTCAGAGCCCTTCTAAAGGGCTCTTATGCTAGCATCTTCATCCGTCGGGCCACCTCCCGACAGGCCAGGGGACTGCCAGCACCCTCAATCCCTCTTTCAGCATATTTTTATTGAACTTACCGGAATGACCCATCCTGCTCGCCCT
The DNA here is from genome assembly GCA_009885105.1 of Spirochaetia bacterium. Taxonomy (GTDB): domain Bacteria; phylum Spirochaetota; class Leptospiria; order Leptospirales; family Leptonemataceae; genus VFLI01. The sequence goes on from VFLI01000040.1 coordinate 7,555, forward strand.
TCTGTCCTCGGTTGATTTATGCGATTGCGCATGTCCCTTTTTTGGGACACCGTAAAGGGATGTCTACACTTTTTTGTATCGTTCTTATGTTTTTTTGATTGTTATGCCTGACGGGACGCACAGACGAAAAACCGCTCAATTGCTTTATTCAACCCTGCGGGGCGGTCGGATGTCCTATGATTTGCTCGTGACCACACCCGAGCTGCTGGATCGGCACAAGGATAACATAAGCCTGATCTATAGATCCGCCATGAAGGACGGGAAAGAAATCTATACCGCCTGATTCTGCCGGACCAGGGATGCTCATTCAGTCGGTTTGGATATTACGATCCTGCCTATTGCTTTAAAATAATGATTTCTCTGGGCAAAGCGGATCGTTTTTTCTGGACTGCTTTTATTTCTAATCCCATTCCAAGCGCATGCACGTATTCTATTAGCGTTGATATTTTTAAATCTGAACGTCCTTCCAGTCGCGAAATGCTGGTTTGACTGAAACCCGATATTTCGGATTGTTTGAGATCTGCCTTTTTACGTAGCTCTGCCAAGCGAAGACGCACGATCACGTTCTGTGCCTTTTGTTCGGCGCGACGCACAGATTCTGGAGTCATCGTCTTTTTTGCACTCGAAAAGAATTCAGTATATTGCGGTTGCTTTTTTTTCATTGCATAAATATCCTCTTTGGCAGAGTCATCCAGTGCCTCAAACCATGATTTGAAGGTTTCAGTCTGATGCACCGTCCACATACAATCACATTACACGCAGGACATATGCTGTCAACTACATATTGCGTGATTTCGGAATAGATTACTGATCCATGAGATTTATCGCGCCCGGAATTCTGATAAAAAACAGTTCACTTTCTTAAAAAATCATAGTGCAATATTGTGCAGTAATCAGCGCTGCCCGTGAACTGAAATCAGATATTCCTCAAAGGCTTCCTGCGTTTGAAACGGCCCATTCCCATTCTGAAAATCTGCGAAAGATCCATAAATTGAACTGATATATTGCCGGCAACCGCCGGTTGCCCCCTGCCCTGCCACTCTGTGCAGCTCCTGAACAAAATACCGAAATTCGAAATCTTGCGGCTGCCGAATCGGTTTGGGATTTTCTATAAAGACAAACCCGAGGATCCATTGCTGCCGAAGCCCTGGAAAACGCCCGCTCGGCTTTGCGAGCAATGATTGATATGGACTGATGATAAAGCGGAATTTCGCCTGCGATTTATCAGCGGCTTCGCCTCGAAGTAGGATGGTTTTTATTTCAATGCCGATCGCCTCACTGAAGTCTCTGGATTTGAGCGTATAATCCGGAAACGATCTTTTGGAATTCTCTATGATGAGATCATTTGAAACGGCTATCTGCCGCAAGAGCGGCTCGCAGAAGGTTTGGATCATTCCGGACATCATTCTGTGATACTGCGGAGCAATATTATCCTGAATGGACTCTAAAGAAATACTGGCCCGGTCGTGAGCGGCAAGGTGATCGCTGTTGATTGTCTTTTTGAATTCTTCGTCAAACTTCATAGGTTCAGATAATTTCCGGTACGTTTTTTGTACACAAAAATATGCTCTGGCATCTGATTTTTATTCGAGATTGTAGAACAATTTCAGGAATCATCTACAAAGCCTGGATTATCCCGGCTATATGAGAAGTTCCGTATTAACACTCTATACAGCTTTCCTATGGCGGGAAGGTTATATTGGCGCAGGCCTGCTTCGCAGAGCATCGATCCGGTCGGCGATCCACATTTTGACAAGCGCCTGACGGGCAACTCCTCTGTCCGGACCAGGCTACAATGATTTCATTTGCCGTCGCGCCCTGATTTTTTGACATGATTTTGGTGTTGACATGTTACCACAATGTTGCTACATTGTATTGACTATGATCAAGAAACTCGTACAGCATGGCAACAGTTCAGCTCTGGTAATTGAAAAATCAATCCTGGAACTGCTGGACATTACTCCGGACACTCCCCTAAATATCCGTACAGACGGGAAAAGTCTGATCTTAACGCCCGTCTCAAAGAAACTTACGCAGTCTCTGAATCGGATAAATCACAAACACGGGAAGACGCTCAGGAAACTTTCTAATTAACCATTCAGAATCGTTATTCTCCGGCCGACGATCCAATTCGAGTGCAAGAGACAGATCTATCTACATATTCTGTCTCTAACTTTTAGCCCCATTTCCAATGCCGTCTTCCTCCATCTTAAGTCCGAACTTATTCTGTCTCAATAAATTCGAACTTCATCGAACGACAATCTGCCGCCTTTAAGTTGCAAGTTATTCTGTCTCTTAATCCGCCTCCAGAATATCGATCAGCGGCGAAAACGCCAGCATTGTCGGCCGGCGACCGGATCCCTCCTGAACGACAGACAGAATCCCATCGCTCTCCAGTTTCCAGAGCAGTTCAAGTACGGCCGGTTTGCTCGGCGCTTCAGGAAGAGCAATAAGCTGCGATGTTGAGAACACCGGCCTGCAAAAAAGGCGGTCGAGAATGGTGCCCCGGATATTCGAACGGCTCAGATCATGAATCCTGAGCTTCGTATCCTCGTAAAGGCGGCGAAGTTTATGCACCCTGTCAGTATTGCGCCTGGCCTGTGCGATAAGTCCGGTCAGAAATAATTCGATCCAGGGCGTCCAGGACGCCACCGGACCCAGTTTCTTCAGATGCTTCGCGTATTCATCACGGCAGGACAGTATCCAGTCAGAGATATAGAACACGGGAGCCGAAATCAGTCCCTGTCTGAACAGAAACACCGGCGCGAGCATCCGGGCGATGCCGCCGTTTCCCATTGCAAACGGATGCAGCATCTCAAACTGACCATGCAGCACGCAAAGCTGGACGAAAGCTTCAACATGATCCCTGTTAAAAACAGTCTCCCAGATCCTGAGCTGATTTTTTAGCACAGGCCATGGCGGCAGACGACGCGGGCCGATATCTGGATACTGTTTCAACTCTCTGGAGCCCTGGCGAAAAACACCGCGTTCCTTTTTATAGCGTTTCATTTTCGCAAATAATGCCCGATGGAGCTCTCTGATCACATTCCTGCTGATGCTGCCGGACTCAGCCTTCTTATGAGACAGCAGAATCGCATCCCGGCATCGGACGACCCTCCGGATGGCCGTCAGGGGCTCCTTTTGAAAAGAGCGGCCTGCTTCAAATTCAAGCGCTTCGGCCAGGGTGGCCTGTATCCCCTCAATCGCACAGGACGCGGACGCCTCAAGGAGAGCGAGCGGATGCAGCACAACATCGGGATTCTCAATGGATCGCACTTCACTTTCGAAAAGGGCGGTTTCGCGGTGAAGCCGGCCGATCAGTGGAACGATTCTAAACCAGTCAATGCCTTTCGCCGTTAAATTTCCATCATAATGCGGATGCACAAATACCAGAAAACCGGAGATGGCTTTTGTGTAAAGCTTTTTAGTATTTTCCTTTACACAAAATACTTGACAGAATCGGCAATGCGACAGAATATACCTGCCAGGGAAATAAAGTGAATATTGCGATTCCCGCTGCTTCAAAAATGATGAAACCGATTTGCAGGGGGGCGCTTATCGTTCTAAAAAGGGACCCGGCTTTCGGCGGTTCTTTCTCTTAAACTTAATGTATCGAACTTCCTTCTCAGTATCTTCCCATTCGTCAGTCGTAGGACCTTCGCCATTCAGAAGAATACCGGTCCGCATTGGATCAATGAAATACAGGTTCGTGATAAATTTACCAGAAACTGTATCCTGTCTCCATGGAACGTAAGGAGTTACAATAACTCGAAGCCCGCCTGGCCATGCAGCATTTCCCGGAGGAATGTTGTAAGTGGCCCAGTAAGGAGTCAGAGTTTTGGAAGCAGGAGAAATACCCAGCTTGCCGTAGAACGGATCCAACGAGCCCTGAGTTGCATACTGATTCTGGAATGCATTCTGACCGCCGAGACCGCTCAACTTGTAACCGAACTGCTCTCCGAATGGGGATTCCATGCCTTTGGCCTGAGATCCCTGCATTCTGGCGCTGTTCAGAGCTGACGTTACCTGGGAACCGACCACCATACATTCTCTCAGTTCTGGATCGGTTGCCCACATCTGCCATGCAAAAGGATGCATCAGCAATATATTGTAGTTGAACCCACGAGTGTTTCCGTAAGCCGCAATGGTCATCATGTCGTTCAGAGTGATGGTTCCGTTAAAGGTTCCGTCAATTGCACGGCCTGAAGTGATCTTCTTTGCCACACCGGATGCAGTGTCGGCATTGTTGAAGATCGTTACACCCATTTTGTTCAGGAGCTGCATGGCCATGGTCTCTTCGTGAAGAATGAAACCGTCCATTACCTGTCTTACCAGGAGGCCGAGAATGCCCCAGTGGTCGGACTCATAAAGTTCCTGCTCAATACCCAGCTTAACGCCGTACTTCTTGATGTCGAGAGCCATACGGAAGGCTTTATCGACTACAGAAGGACCGACTTCTGGGTAGGGTGCATAATCCGGCCGAAACCTGCCACTGAATCCGGATCAAACCTGCCGGGCATTCCGATCTAAACCTGCCACCGAATCCGGGGCAAACCTGCCAGGCATTCCGGGCCAA
>VFLI01000054.1 GCA_009885105.1 Spirochaetia bacterium
GCCTGGCCCGGACGATCCCCGCGATCCGGTCGATCAGCGCGAGCCTGGCCCGGACGATCCCCGCGATCCGGTCGATCAGCGCGCCCATGCCCCGGACGATCCCCGCGGTCGGGCCTGTCTCCGCGAGGACCGCGGTCGTGCATTCGGCGGGGATGAAAAGTGCTGATAATTTTTCCGTATTCGGGCGGCCTCATCCGCGGACCGATTTCCCAGAACATTGCCTGCTGAATCGCGTCTTCGTTCTGCGTGGTGATAGCGTTGATCTTAAATACCATGAATGCTTCAAAGAAGAAAATCTTTTTGCGAAAAACTTCTGGATGAAATTTACGCCGGGGGCTTGTCTGAGCAAATCGATCGTGACTGATAAAAATCTGCATCATTCTGTCTCTGTCTCGTCCCGACAGCTGAATTCTTTTGCAGACAGGATCGATGCGCGATCGCACATACTCAATGATATTTTTCTTGATCTTTCCTTCAAGCAGTTCTTCGAGTGAGTCCGCCATGATCAGAGCGAGAAAAATATTGGTTGTCAGTTCTTCCCTTTCGGAAAGCATCTTATCAGCGATTATAAGCCGCTTCCCGACGGCGCTTTCCGCAAAACTCTCTGCAGATTTGGAAATATCCGCCGTGGATGTTGCTTCCGGGAAGAGCACTTTCAGAAGACCTGTCTCAGCAAGAGAGGCAAATACCTTCGCCGTGCGGCCGGTGCGAAAGATCTTGGAATACTCTTCCAGCATGCGAGAAGGACTGGCTTTGGCGATTTCCTGGCGGTTGCGCCGGATTGCCTTCAGACATCCCGGATCGAGCTTAAACTCAAGCAATGCCGCAAATTTGGCGGCTCGAAGCATGCGCACCGGGTCTTCCTGAAAAGACATATCAGCGTCGCCGATCACGGTGATGCGTTTTTCGACAATATCATCGTAACCGCCCACATAATCTATGATGCTCTCGTTGCGAGGATCGAAAAATAAAGCATTGATCGTAAAATCCCGCCGTGCTGCGTCTTCTCTGGGAGTGCCGAAATCATTATCCCTCTTCATCATCAGATCCGCTTTTTTCCAGGCAGAGGGCTTCAGACGATGATCCGGCAGGCTTCGGAAGGTCGAAACCTCAATGATTTTTCCACGAAATATTACATGAACTATTTTAAAGCGTCGCCCGATGGCCCGGCTGTTAGAAAACACTTTCCGGATCTGAGCCGGGGTGGCTCCGGTTACAACGTCAAAATCCTTGGGCCGGCGTCCCAGAATCATGTCCCGGACACAGCCCCCGACCAGATAGGAGCGGTAACCGTGCCTGTTGAGACGGTTGATCACCTTCAGGGCGTCCTGATCCATCAATTCCCGCCGGAGATTGTGAAATTCCCTGTAAATTCGCTTACCGTCGGGATAGGGAAGCATGTGCTGTATTTTACGCGGCCCGAATCTAAAAAATTGCAGAAGTTTGCGGAGCATTAGTTATGGAGAAATTATGGATCAGGCCCTGGGAATCAAGTCAAAAACCCGGATAATTCAGGATTTGAAGTATATTTTACCAGAATTCTAAGAAGAAAGCCAGACGCCAATTTCTGGTTGCCCCGCCCTCTCGGCCCTGGAAATTGCACGCGGTGAAGGTTCTTGACAGCATTTTTCTGCTTTCTTCCCGTATCAGGCAGGGCCTGGTGCGCAGGCGCAAGCAGGCATGGAGCGGCGTATCCGTACTGATCATGAGGGACGATCATGCCGGCGCACCCACAAGTTTTCGGATAAATTATTATGTTCTATTTTTCTTGAGCCTCCTTCTTGTTTCCATCCCCGCGATGGGCATCAGTCTGGTAGTCCGGCAGTTCATGCAAAAATCCGATCAGTACAGGCAGATGATGCAGCGAAAATCGCTGCTGAACAGTCTTCAGATTATTGCTCAGGAAAAAGGGGAAATAATGGAGATGGTCAATGATCAGATTGTAAGTTTCGAAAAAATCAATGCGGGAGATGCCTCCGTTGACCTCCATGATTTCCAGAAAATCAAAATTACAAATTCGATTCAGGAGCAGGAGCATACGGTCGACGCCATCGGGCAGAATCTGATCAAAATACGGAACCTGCGCAACCGCGCTGATATCCTCTTATCCGACGGCGCTTATTTTTCTCTCAATATGATCTGGAACCGGGTGTCGATTCATCACATCATGCCGAGGGGAAGACCTCTTCTTCCGGGAATCGGCAATATCTCTTCCGGTTTCGGCCCCAGGCCCAATCCTTTTGGCGGAGTTTCCGGCGAGACACATACCGGAATGGATTTCGCGGCAGCGCCGGGAGCGCCCGTAATTGCGACGGCGCCGGGAGTGGTGATTCGCGCGGTGATCGTTGACAGACCCGGTTATGGTCTCCATGCGATGATCCATCACGGTCTCGGTTACACAACGTTGTACGCGCACTGTCAGAAACTGCTGGTGGTTCCGGGACAGCGGATCGAGCGCGGCCAGATCATCGCGGAGCTCGGACGCACGGGACGAGTCACCGGGCCGCATGTTCATTACGAGGTAAAACTCGGCTCAGACCCCGCCACTGATCCGATGCAGTATGTCAAATTCAGATAAAAGACCGGCTCAGGCATCTCAGAGAAAAAATTCCATGCCGTCACGGGCAGATTCGCCGATGCCCGCTCTCCGGGCTTTCGCCGCCAGATCGTCATAGATATGCGAAAAAACAATCCTCTTCGCGCGAATCTGGTTTCGGCCGTTGATAAGTTCGCCGAGCGATACGTGCGAGACCGATCCTTCTTCCTGCTCTTCCAGACTCAGTTCGATGACAGCCAGGTCCGAGCCGGCGATGAGATCGAGCAGATTGTCATCAAACCGGGAATCGCCTGAAAATGAAAATATCCTGCCGCTGCTTCCGCTGACTGCATATCCAAGACTCTCCGGCCTGTGGTTTATCGGAAACGGCCGAATAATAAATCTTCCAGCATTGACCGGCGAAGTTGTGATTTCCCTGTAGACCAGGGGAAAACTTATTTCAAGACCCGGATACGCCAGGTCCATCAGCCTGGTGCATACGCTCTGTACTCCCTCCGGTCCGAGAATGATAAATTCTTTTTTTCGCTTCAGGATCAAATCCAGATGAAGCAATAAAAACGGCAGTCCCAGGAAATGATCGCCGTGAAAATGCGTGAGAATCAGATAGTCGATCCGGCCTGCATCGATCCGGTTTTCCTGCATCCTCAGAAGCGATGTGGCGCCGAAATCCATAAGCATGAGATCGCCTTCCGTATCCTCGAGCAGATAGCAGGCATGCGCCCTGCCGTCCATATTGAACGCATTGCCCGAGCCAATCACGGTGACTTTTTTCATAAAGGTACAAGCCCAAATCCAATCGAGGCGCACAGGAATAAATACAGATGTCTCAGGAAGCGCCCTGTCAATCCTTTGATCTCAAAGCCTCCGCAATAGCCTGCGCATACACAGGAGCCATTCGCAGCATCCCGTCATACGTAAGATGGTGCGGGTCCACAAAATTATTTGATCCCAGACGGCTGTGGAAATCTCGAAAAATAACTCTGCCTCCGGATCGTTCTGCCAGAGAATTCATGTATTTCAAATAGTCTTTCATCCACCGGCTGCCGGAATACTCATCACCGGCGATCGGATTCTCAGGATTGCTGATTATAAGGACCCGGCCTTTCATTTTATTTAGATATTTTTTTAATTCTTTTAACTGTTCAATTTCTTTGAATTCATGCCAGCCGACAAAATATTTTGAAATACGGAGCATGTTGAGCTGCCTCAGGGCCGTGTGCTCGGGACTGCTCCAGTCATCCGGTTGAATTCTCTGTTCATAATCTCTCTCATACTGCCGGATATTCATCGCGGCCAGCCGGAGGTCCTCCAGACTGCGTCTTCTGACCAGCCAGTCATTCTCCCGCTGCTGCGGACTCACTCCGAATGTTCCTGGAAGACGAACGCCTCGGCCGGTATAGACCGGATCGCCGGGGGTTATTCGAAACGAAACTCCTTTCTCATCCAGCACACGATTCAAACGAACAAAAATCCAACCTGTTCCGGCAATCTCCGGCAGTTTCTGCCAGCCCGGCTTTTCAGGCCGATAGGTCAGCAGGCGCCGAGCGCCGGCCGGTACATCGCACCCCGGGACAGCGTCATCAAGCAAGGAAGGATTGTCAGAGATGCGGCGAAGCTCACGCTGCAAACTCACTTTATTCTCGGGCGTCATGCTCTCATATTTTCTGACATCGCCGTTCCAGAGATACTCACCGATTCTTGCTTCGCCCGGGCCGTCGCCTGAGAATTCGAACAACTCCAGGAAAAAATCCCCGCTGTCAGTAAGACCGGCCGGTATTTCCAGGTCCAGGTCGTTTTTCAACACCCGGCGCGGGAATGAAAAACAACCGCCGGTATTTCCATCGCGCCAGATGCCCTGCGGAATCTTCATCCCCTGATAATTCAGATAGCTCTTCACAACTCCTTCAAATTTCATTTCATAATCGAGCGCATCCGTCCATTCGTGCCGGAACCGGGCGCTGTAAAACAATCCCTGCAGAGCCAGTGACAGCCGGCGGTCGAGAGAAAGATCGGTCCTCTCGATTGAATAGGGGAGCGAATAATACACCAGCATGGGATAGCGCGAGGAAATGTAGTTTCTCTCTGAACTGTTTGAATAATCGCTGCCGGCCTCCCAGGGAGGGACGTAGCGCTCCAGATCCAGATCCGCCGGATTCGTGATGTAAACGACAAGGTCCGGATTGTAAGAATTGAGCCTGTCCGCATAGAAGCGAAGATCAACAGGCAGCATGGCCGAATGAACAGCGGCTTCAACTTCCGCCGGCCTCTGCAGAACGCTCTCGACCATCACTTCAAGAACGTGTTTCTGAATTGAATACTGGGCGATACTGGATCCGACCACTAAGATTCTGGCGGCGTCCGAACGTCTTTTTTCCCCGCGCTCGATCAGGCGAAGATTGCGCTCAAAATTGTACCAGCGGAAACTGTCCCATCCACTGTGGTTTTCAAAGAGGAATATCAGGCGGCCGTAGAAAATTCTGTCAGCGGCGGCAGTTAAGAAAAGAAGTATGAGCGTTATGCCCAGAAATTTCCAGGATGTTTTCACTTGTATATCCGCCGCGAAACCGCTGAGATTCAGTCCCTTCCCAGCAGCAAACCGCGTCCGCGGCAGCGAAAATCCAGCCAGGTTCCGATTTTTTCAGGAATCTGCCGCGCATCCTGATTTCTCAGAATACCATCAAGCTCCTGAATCTCCGATCCGGTAAATCCGGAGGGAATCGCCAGCATCATATCGCCTCTGCCGAGACGGCCGTGCACGACATCGATGGAATTTCCGGGGAATAGAGTCACGCTTTTTTTTCTTCCGGACCATAGAATCGGCGAAAAACCGCTGCCAAAAGAGTCGAAATTCATTTTCTGATCCAGCTCGATGCTCCAGCTCGATATGCTTTCCGGTCGAAAACCTTCGAGAAGTCTTCTGTGCAGCCGCGGCGCGGGCGATTCGAACATAACCGCATCGAAAAAGGAAAGAGCGTATTCATTGGATATTTCCGCCGGCGAACTGATCATGGCGATTTTGAGGCTTTTGGCCTCCTGCTTCATCAGCATTTTACGACGGGGCGCTCCTCGTGTGTTTCCGACTATCGCATACCGCAGAAGGTTCCATGATTTCCACGGCTCCTTTTCCGGCGGCGTTGCGCTTGATGAAGTTTGTTCTTCCGTGAATCTTTTCCCCTGAATTTTAACCTGAGGCTGAATTCTCAGAATGCCGGGAAGCACGCCGCTTTTCTCGCCGAGCCGCTCAAGGAGAGTGCCTTCGCTGGTCCAGACGGCAAGTATCGCCGGCTTTCTGATTTTCAGCTCGAATCGCTCAGCGCGCGGTCCCGTGACAGGAAACAGAGCAAAGCTGTCTTTTTTACGTGAGGCTCCCAGCCAGCGCGAAATTAATTCGATCAATTCGATTTCTTCCTCGCGCGAAAGACTGTCGGCGCCCGCAGGCCCGCAGACAATCAAACCCGCGCGAAGAGGATGCCGGTCGAACAGAAAGAAATCACCGCCTGGAAGCAGAGACAGTCCCTTTCTTTCAAGCGTCTCAATAAGATTGAGCGGAATACGGTGATCTTCGATGAAGCGGTATTTGCTGTCCTTACTTCGGAGAATATTTCGTATGAGAGTCGGGACCGGAGTCCCTCCCAGAATAATTCTGTCCCAGAGCCCGATTGCGGGCCGTTCTTTCTCTGGATTTATGGGAATTGCTGTCGATCTCACCGCACGCCAAAATGCGTTTCAACCTGTGAAAACGCTGTCTGGATTCTCTTGCCGAGAGCTGTCAGGATTTTGAAAGCCCATCGCGGATGAGATTTGAATATTTTCTCAAAATTGGCCGGAGTCAGCGCCAGCAGTTTTGTGGGCGTTGCGGCAATCAGCGTCGCCGACCGCGGCGCGTTTTCTATCATTGCCATTTCACCGAAAATCTCGCCCGGCCCCAGAGAATTGAGAACCCGGTACGAGCCTTTCTGGACCTTTTCCGTCACGACAACCTTGCCGGAAATGATAAGAAAAACTTCGCGTCCGGTATCGCCCTCTTTCAGAATGATCTGGCGGCCCTGGTAGGTTTTTCCGTATTTGAAAAAGAGATCCGCTGTTATCGCCTGCTCGCCCTCAAAGCCGAGCTTCATCAGGTCAAAATCGTGCAAGGCATCGTTCATGGAAGGATCCATTATTGCAGCTCCTTAAGGCGGGCATTAATCTGGCGCAGCATTTTGCTGAGCTCCCGTATTGCGGAAAGCGCGAAATTCAGATTTGCAACCATGGCTTTTTCCAGATCAATTCTTGTGTAACCGATGGCCCGGACATCGGTCAGGGCCCGCGCTCCGGTGAGACGAACCGTGCCGGTATAGACTTCCAGCATTCCGAAGAGCTCCCCTTTTCTGTAACGAAAGCTTTCCTTTTGCAGGGGTGTATATTTTTTCAGAAGTTCGACCTCCCCGTCCAGGAGCAGAAATGTCGACGGTTCGCCGACAGTAAAATCTGGCTGATATATCTGTTCCCCCGCCAGAAAGCTGATGGGTTTTCCATAACTGGCCACAGAATCTTTTTGCATCATCTCTCCTAATATGCGAATAAATGAACGGGTTTTCCCGCGTTTTTCATCCCGGTTTTCAGACCGGTTGATCCGCCGGGAGCCTTTTCCGATCCGGCTCCCTGTACAATATCGGCTCATTGGAAATCTTTGCTTTACGTGCAACTGTAATAAAAACAAAGTGTCGATAGTTCTTGCTTCCATGCCCGGGATAAAAACTACATTTGATGAGTGTTTTCAAACATTCCCCGCTATAAAACCCCCGAATGATTTAAATGAGTTCTGGCAAAAAGCCTTGAATGAACTCAAAAAGGTTCCCGTCGAAGGGCGCCAGAAGATGATTCTGTCCAAATCTCTGGGCCGGGAGTCCCAGATGGAAGTGAGTTTCAACAGCTACGGCCGGCATAGACTCCGGGGCATTCTGACCATACCCCGCCGGAAAGGAAAAACTCCGGTAATTGTGTCATTTCATGATTACCACCGCATGCCGGAAACATCACGGGAATACACCGACCTGGGTCTGGCCCATCTTGCCCTGGGCTTGCGGGGACATGACGGCCAGGTCTCGGATCGACCGGAGCAGGAAAAACCCCGTCTGATTGAAAACTCCGGCCTGGAGAATCTGCAGGCCAGTTTTGCCTTTGCCTGTTATATGGACGCTGTGCGCTGCATCGATTTTTTAAGACTGCAGAAAGGGATCGACAGCCTGAAAATCGGCCTGGTGGGAAGTGGGCTGGGAGCGGCCATGGCCGTTTTTGCTGCGTATCAGAAAAGGGAGAATGTGGCGGCTGTCGCCATGGAAAGGCCCGCCCTGGTCTGGATTCCCCAGTGGCTTCAGGAGGCGGCATCCGACTGCGCCACGGAAACAAGAAATCTGATGAAACACAGCCCCAAAGGCCGCAGTAAAATCAGAAAAAACCTGGATTATCTGGATATACTGAACTGGTCGGAGGAGATAAAAAGTCCTTTTCTGGCTGTGGTCCGTATGGAAGACGAGGCGAATCCACCTCGACCCGCCTTTGCATTTTTCAATCATCTAAGAACCGACAAAACAATGGAATTATTCACGGAAACAGCTGACGATCCTGAAGGTCTGGAGCAGCGCAAAAAGTCGATAAAATTCCTGGCATCTATCCTGACTTCCCCCGGTGATGTGGATGAAGGTCAGAGCGTCTCGATCTGAACACAACTAAAGATATCCGAGATACGGCCATATGGCGGATTTCTGCTTTACAGGTGTTTGCAGCTCAAAAACATGGCCTGCAGTATGAGTGAAGAGTCAAAGGAACATCATTACAAAGAACCAGGCCGAGACCGAGGGCCGGATCGCGGTCCGGACGGTGGTTCGGACGGCGGAGATGACGAGGGTTTCGACAGAAAGAAATTCCAGCGCAACCGGTACCGCAAAAAGATTCTGGACACCAGAAATCTGGTTCTTGATTATAAAGTTCCTGAGAATCTGGAAAGGTTTATTTCCAAGACAGGCAAGATTCTGCCCCGTCGCATGACCGGAGCCAGCGCCCGGATTCAGAGAAAGATTGCAAGAGAAATCAAAGCCTGCCGTATGATCAACCTGCTTCCATTCACCCGCCGCTGATGCAGCAAATGGCGCCGCAGGCCGGCGCCGATATCCGCTATGCACTTGAATGACATTCTATGTGTGGTCAATTCTGAAAACATAGAACTGCTCGAGCAATTATACGAAACGTATCTATCAAATCCATCGGCTTTGGATAAATCCTGGCTGGATTTTTTTCAGCAGATGGAATCCTCTCCGGCCGGGACCGGCGCAGCGAATGTTTCCGAAGGCTCTGAAAGAAATTTTTATCTTCCCAAACTGACCGTAAAAGAACGCGGCACGATGGCAGATCTTCCACTGAAAATCATGCTGCTAATTCAGTCCTACCGGAGGCAGGGGCACTATTCCGCCGTGACAGATCCTCTCTCTCTCACCCCTCCGGCCCGGTACCATTTGAGTCTTGAAGATCATGGAATCGCCGCGGAACATCTGGGCGATGAAGTCGACACGATCATAGCCGGAAAGAATGTGCGGGATACGGTTCGCGGCATCGTTTCAAGAATGGAACGAACCTACTGTTCTACAATCGGCGCGGAATTTTTCTATATACGAAATGAAGAGCGCAGGGGCTGGTTGATCGACAGGATGGAGAGCGGGGAAAACCGCTGGCCGCTCGACAGCTCCGTTCGTCTGAAGATTTTCGACAAGCTGTATCGCGCGGAGCTATTTGAGAAGTTTCTCGCCTCGCATTTTCCAGGCAAAAAACGCTTTTCACTGGAGGGAGGAGAAAGCCTCATCCCGACCATGTCGGCGGCCATCGACATGGCGGGCGCACGCGGCATGGAACAGGTTGTGATCGGAATGGCGCACCGCGGACGCCTGAACGTGCTCTTTAATATACTGGACAAAGATCCGGCGCTCATCTTCGCAGAGTTCAACGAAAATCTCGGACAGAAAGCCGGCGACGGCGATGTAAAATACCATCTGGGTTACTCCAACGATGCCGTGACGCTGTCCGGCAACACCGTTCATCTGAGTCTGGCTTTCAATCCCAGCCACCTGGAAGTGATCAATCCGGTCGTCATGGGCTCTGTGCGGGCCAGACAGGCGCGGGCGAACGACCATGACCGCAGACGCCACATGCCTCTTTTGATTCACGGAGACGCCGCATTCGCCGGCCAGGGTATCAATTACGAATGCCTGAACATGTCGAATCTGGACGGATACGAAATCGGCGGGACCGTTCATATCATCTGCAACAACCAGATCGGCTTTACAACAATGCCCGGCGACGCCCGGTCCACAAGATACTGCACCGACCTTGTGAAAATGCTTCAGGTGCCTATCTTCCATGTCAACGGCGACGATCCGGAGGCCTGCTACCGCGCGATGCAGCTGTGCATGGAATGGCGCCACAGATACAGAACCGACGTTTTTTTCGACCTTGTCTGCTACAGAAAATGGGGCCACAATGAAACCGACGAACCGGCTTTCACGCAGCCGGTAATGTACCGGGCCATCAAGGATCATCCATCCAGCGTAAAAATTTACGAGCAGCGGCTGCTCGCCGACGGCCTTGATCCTGCCGATCTGGCCGGAATAAAATCGACGGCCATGACTCAGCTTGAGGAAGCGCTTCGCAAGGCGAACTCCGATGAGGTGAGAATTCAGGTTCAGACCATGAAGGGAAGCTGGAGCGGTTTTTCCCTGGAAAATCCAGAATCGAATCCAGGAACTTCTCTGGATGAGAAGAAATTTGATTTTCTTGCGGAGCGTCTGACAACACTTCCGGATTACTTCGAACCCCATCCAAAAATTAAGCGTCTGCTGGATCAACGCCGTTCCA
>VFLI01000064.1 GCA_009885105.1 Spirochaetia bacterium
GCCCACAGCGGCCGAGGCCTGGTGTACGCACGATCCGTATGGGCGGGATGCCAGAGATATCCCGGACTGTTTCTGGGCGATCAGCAGCCGACAGAAGGCGGAATGAGCCGGTCGCTGAATGCAGGGCTCTCTCTTTCTGCAGGCGGATTTTCCTGGTGGACAGCGGATCTCTACGGTCTTGCCGGTAAGGTAACGAAAGAGATGCATGTCCGCTATCTTCAGTATGCCGCTTTTTCTCCGATTGTCCGTTACTTTTCATCGCCGTCGGATCCCAGCCGCGATCCCTCATTTTACGGGCGCGAAAATGAAAGAATATTCCGATCCGTCATCAAAACTCGGTATCGCCTGATTCCGCACTACTACTCGCTTGGTTACCAGGCTCAGGAAACGGGTCTGCCCATTGTGAGGCCTCTGGAAATCGTATCACCGGGCCTGCCGGAGAATAAAAATCAATCGGATAGTCTGCCGTATTTTTTTGCGGGAGATGATCTCCTGGTTGTCTGTTCGCAAAAAGCGGAACTGCCGCCAGGGAGGTGGTATGATGTTCGCTCCGGAAAAACCAGGGAAGGTGGAAGCGCGATATCCTGGAACAAAGGCAGAATTCCCGTCCTTCTGCGAACAGGGTCGATTCTGGCAACAGGACGAAGCGCTCTGACAACAGAAAAGATGAAAAACACCGCCGTGATACTCTGTGTGCCGGGAGGCTCTTCGCATTACGAATTGTATGATGATGCTGGCGAGGGTTCGGACCATGAGAAGGGAAGCTTTCTTCTGACTCGAATTGAATTCTCGTCAATGAATGACAGTATTCTTATTCGAAAATTAGATATTGCCGACAGTCAGGAAGACAATCGCAGCTATATATTTTATATTCCAGGAATCGATAGCGCTCCTGGCTCCGAAGGTGATATTCCGAACGGCGGGAAATGGTATTTCCACAGGAGGAATCGGGTTTTGAAAATCGTTCCAAAAACAAAAGGCGAAAAAAACTGGGAAATTCAGCTGTCCGGGATACATCTGACGTCGGATTTCCGGTAACCGAAAATCTGTGACCGGTTCTGACAGGACGCCCCTCTGCGGGAAGACCTATTATACCGCTCTGCCGGCCATTTTCCGTAGGCGAATTTCGTAATCCGCGGCCAGCGGATGCAGTACGAAATTTTCAAGATGGATATGTCTGTGAAGATCCTGAGAGAATTGCTGCAGGCCGTCGTACAGCGCTCGAAAACTGTTGCAGGCATCGTCGGGAAATCGGAACGAGTCGCTCAGTCGTTTGAGCTCAAAAAGAGATGTGCCCACACTTTCGTGCTCAAACTCCATTTGATGAATCGGATTGATAACTGTTTCGCATTGGAGATATTCCGGCTCTGAATTGTTCTTCACCGCGGATTCAATCTGTGTCATCATTGGAAACAGAACCTGTTCCTCTTTGTCCAGATGCACAAGAAGTTCCAGGCGAAGCGAACTCCAGATTTTTTCAATGGACAGCAGCTCCGGATGACGGCTGCCGTGTACTCGAGCCACCTTCCGCGCCAGAAAATCCAATCTTTCCAGTTCCGACTTCAAATTCGTGTGGTATTCTTCCAGGATGAAATTTATTATTTCCGTCAGATCGCGTACCTTCGTCCAGTCCGTCTGATTCTCCTGCTTTTCTTTCAATTCCTCCGCCATATCCCGGTAAACAGGAGCCGGATCAATATTTTTTCGGAGGCAGGCTTCTTCTATGGTGACTCCGCCGCCGCAGCAGAAATCTATGCTGTGCTTTTCAAATACTCGCGACAGTCCCGGTTTCTGCGCAACCAGCTGTCCGACCGTCTGATTTTCACTCATCAAATCATTTTATAATCTGCATGCCCCCTGTCAACCGTAAAACGTATACAAGGAGCATTCGGGATCGGCTGCGCAATATCGCAGCTGGATCAAATCCAGCTGCGCGCCAGCTGAAGCAGCGCCTTCTTTTCATTGTGATCGGGAAATTCATGAATCTGATCTAAAAGTTTCCGGAGCACATCCCCGATCTGTTTTCCCTGAAAGCCCATTTCGATCAGCTCTTCACCTGTGATTTCTAAATCTGCGATGATCAACGCGTCCTTCGAAAGTATTTCTCCAAGCGCCGCGGGATTGCCGGCGCGAACGGGCCAGACAGCCGCCCTGGACAGAAAACGTGCCGTATCGGAACGGTAGCGGCTCTTTACGGCAGAAAGGAATTTTCGTACTGCCACTTTCTTCGCCGAATCGTTCAAATTCCGGAAGGATCCTTCACCGCATTTTTTTTGAAATTGAATATATTCAATAAAATATATTATATCCTGAGTCTGCCTGGACGAAATCTTCAATTGAGTTGCCGTGATTTGAGCGCTGTCACCGCTGCATATTCCCAGTCCCATCCACCAGCAGGCCATTTTCAATTCCGGACATGCATCCGGCATCGCCTCAATGCGCTTCAAATAGATGCTGCGCTCTTCATCATCCCCCTTCGTTGCTGCCCTGCCAAAAAAAAGAGCGCGTAAACCGCTTTCCTCAAGCGGACGGATCATCCGGGAGGGGGCGCTGGATTTCAAGCCTTTCCAGATTTCATCAGAGAAACGCTCGACCGCTGTTTTTCTGACTCGTTCATGCACTTTCGCATCGCAGAGCGCCTGATATGTCCTGTCCTCTATGGAGAATTCCAGTGTGGCGCAGAACCGGCATGCGCGTATCGTGCGAAGCCCGTCCTCAAAAAAACGCTCCCGGGGATTTCCTATTGTGCGGATTATTTTCTTATTCAAATCGGAACGGCCGTCGTGCTCGTCAATAAGCAGATTTTTTCCCGGATCCCAGGCCAGAGCATTGATAGTAAAATCTCTCCTGGACAGATCCTCGCTCAGCGTTTTTGAGAATATTACGCTGTCGGGGCGCCGCGCATCCGAGTACGTGCTTTCCGACCGGAATGTCGTGACTTCTATGCTCGTATCGTCGAGCAGAACTGTTATTGTGCCGTGTTTCATTCCCGTTGCCGCAGTGCGCCGGAAAATTCCACGCACTGTCTGTGGTTCCGCGTCGGTTGTGATATCAATATCGACTGCTTTTCTGCCAAGAAGCATATCGCGCACGGCGCCTCCCACAACGTAACAGGCATGGCCGGCTTCTGAAAGTTTCCGGTATACTGTCTGAACTGTATCGCGTGATTTTTCGTCCAGTTGCGAAGAAAGATCGCACTTCTCTACGGACATCAGCAGTAATTCCCTTTTGAATTTATCTGAATGATTTCTCCGGTGGGATGTTTGACTGCGGTCAGGCATCCTCCAAAAACACAACCCGTATCAATTCCGATTGAATTTATACCTGTGATCACCTCCGTTTGCCTGTCTTCGCCGTATACAAAAAGCGAGGGGCTGTGACCGTAGTAGATTTTCTTCCCGGTCCACTGGCTCTCTTTGAAAATCCATTCAGTACGAATCCATAAAAGGTCATCGTGCGACTGTTTTTCGATCGAACCGCTCTCAACACGAACACCGGCATGCACGGCAATAAAATCATCGCCCTCATGGTAGAGATGAAGATTTTCATAAAATTCCCTGTGAGACGGGGGCATCGTAGAATAGACAGAGTCGTTTTTCATTCCGTATGCGCGGAGAGTGGCGCGGCCGCCGTTGGGAGGATAGAGCCAGGATGCACCCTCGCGGCTCACCGGATTCTGAAAATAAGCCAGCATCATAGATTCATGGTTGCCCATCAGAAAAACCGATCGATGGCGTTCTCGTAACAGCCTCTCTATCACCATGACAGAGGAAGGTCCGCGATCGATATAGTCCCCCAGGAAGATAAGTTGCTCCTGGTCGGAAATCCTGTCCAGAAGCTCGTTGAGTTCGTCAAAGCAGCCGTGAATATCTCCTATTATCCAGGTCATAATTTTTTATTGTCTGAGCTTCTGACAGATTTCCCGGCCCCCACAGGCCTTTCAAGGAAACAATATACCAGGGGCTGTCGTGAAAAGCAGTTCAATTTCAAGCAACTATTAAGGGGTTAACAATAAAAAAAATATTTTCAAAGAACATGCCGGGGCAATTGTTGGCCAATGAAAGTTCATGAATACCAGGCAAAAGAAATATTGAAAAGACACGGTGTGAACGTGCCCCAGGGAAGAGTTGTCGAACATGCCCCTGACATTGGCAGATTTTTTGACGAACTTCAGGGACCCATTGTGGCTGTAAAATCGCAGATCCACGCGGGAGGCAGAGGAAAAGGAACGATTTACGACGGGGAGAATCCCCAGAGCGCAAAAAAAATACAGGAAGGCGGAGTAAAAGTCGCAAAAACCCGCGATGAAGCCGTCAAGTTCGGCAGCGCCATGCTGGGAAATTATCTCCAGACCATTCAGACCGGCGGGAAAGCAAAGAAAGTATATAAAATATACCTGGAAAAAGGCACGGAAATCGCCCGTGAACTCTATCTCAGCATACTTCTGGACAGATCGCTCTGCAAACCGATCGTGATGGCCTCCACAGAAGGAGGCATGGATATTGAAGAAGTCGCGCACAGGATGCCTGAAAAGATCTTCAAGGTACCGATTGAGCCGGCCATCGGCATGCAGAGCTGGCAGGCCAGGGAAATTCTTTTTCGCCTCAAAGTTCCGGCAGAGGCGCTGAAACAGGGCGTGGATTTTCTTTTGAAACTGTGGAAATGTTACGAACAGGAAGACGCTTCCATGCTGGAGATCAATCCGCTTGTTCTTACCAAATCAAATGAGATCATCGCTCTGGACTGCAAACTCAGTTTTGATGAGAATGCGCTCTACAGACATCCTGACACGGAAAAACTCAGAGATACCACGGAAGAAGATCCTCTCGAACTCAAGGCCGCAGAGTACAATCTCAACTATGTGAAACTGGATGGCAATGTGGGCTGCATGGTGAACGGCGCCGGTCTGGCCATGGCGACAATGGACATTGTCAAACTGGCGGGAGCGGAACCTGCCAATTTTCTCGACGTGGGCGGCGGGGCTAACGTGGAAACCGTATCCAACGGATTTCGTATCATACTCGCGGACCCGAATGTCAAAGCAATTTTCGTGAATATTTTCGGAGGCATTGTACAGTGCGACAGAGTTGCCAACGGCATTGTGGAAGCGGCCAAAAACGTTCATATCACGGTTCCGCTGATTGTTCGTTTGAAAGGGACAAATGCAGACATCGCAAAAGAAATTCTGGCGAAATCCGGATTGAAAATAGAAGTGGCCGACGAATTGAAAGATGGATCGGAAAAAGTGGCCAGAGCCATAGGAGTGAAATAATTATGTCTGTTCTCGTAGATAAAAAAACAAGACTGGCCGTCCAGGGAATTACCGGAAAGGAAGGGGCGTTTCATACGGCGCAGATGATCGAGTACGGCACGAATGTTGTCGCCGGAATCACTCCGGGTAAAGGCGGACAGGCCATGCACAATGTCCCCATCTTCAACACACTGGCCGAGGCCGTGGAAAAAGAAGGTGTGAACGCCAGTGTAATTTTTGTTCCTCCTCCGTTTGCAGCGGACGCCATTCTGGAAGCAGTCGGCGCGGAGATCCCGCTGGTTGTATGCATTACAGAAGGAATTCCCGTCAGCGATATGGCGCGCGTGTATACCGTTCTGAAAAACAGCAAGACTCGTCTCATCGGACCGAACTGTCCAGGCGTCATCAGCCCGGGCCGCTGCAAAATCGGCATCATGCCCGGTTTCATTCATAAAGAAGGAAATATCGGAGTTGTTTCGCGTTCTGGCACGCTTACGTACGAGGCAGTGGGTCAGCTGACAAATGTGGGGCTCGGACAGAGCACCTGTATAGGAATCGGCGGGGATCCGGTAATCGGAACCAAACACAGAGACGCCATTGAACTTCTGAATGCAGATCCGGAAACTGCCGGAATTATCATGATCGGCGAAATCGGCGGAACGGACGAAGAAGACGCTGCCGCCTGGATCAAACAATTTGTGAAAAAACCGGTTGTGGGTTTTATCGCCGGACAGACGGCGCCCCCCGGAAAAAGAATGGGCCATGCGGGAGCCATTATTTCCGGCGGCAAGGGCACGGCAAAAAGCAAAATGGAAGCCATGTCGGACGCGGGTATCACAGTAGTCGCTTCGCCGGCTGAAATAGGAAGCGCGATGAAAAAACGTCTTGGATGAAACGAACCCTCTTTCTTTCATCGGGATTGTTTTTTTTTACACTGTTCTTCTGCGCGCCTCCCGTTCAGAAGCCTGAATTGCCAAAAGTTGCAGGCATCACTCTGGAGGTGTCTGGAAATCCGCTGCGCGATTTTGTGCCGTTTCAGAAAAGTTCTTATTCGGACACAGAACTGCCCATTCTGTTTCAGTCTCTTGAAACAGCGGCGGATGAATACTGTTCGATGGTTCATCAGCTATCTCCCTATGATCCTGTGAAAGCGGAGAACTTCATCCGCAAGGAACGACTGGGCGCCTATCGCGCAAATTTCCACAAAAATTCGCTCTTCAATCTGACTGCCGGTTGCTGGAATTTTTTTACCATGAATGACATGTCGCCGGATGTCGATTTTACCTTGCTCAAAAAACTGCTCCCGGGCCTGTCTTACGAATGCTACAGCGTCGGTTTCATCCAGCCGTACATCATGCACAATATCATGAACTGCCGGTCTCTTACCATGCTGGACCTGGACTGGCGCATCCTGGACGGACAATACCAGATGCTTTCCTATTACAGAAAGAATTTAATCGTGTCGCGAGAGTTTTTACGGGCAATCCTTGAGAAACTTCGCATCGGCTGGATAGCGCTGAACAATACCGCGCAGCCGCGAAATACAATAACAATGGATGTCCTGTGCAAGTTTTATCCTCCGGATATCTGTGAAAAACATCTGATGGATTTTCAGACCAATTTTAACCGGCTGGACTGGATAAAGCTGTATGTGACCGCCCTCCATGAAGCTGTATTCCCTATTTCACCTGCAGGAACAATCAAAGTGATATATGTCAGCAATGCTCTTGAAGATATTTATACGACACAGGCAGAATTTGACGCCCTGCTGATGAATATAGACAGATCACTTCTGCCGGGACAAAGAGCCGTTATCATCTATCATGCCGGAGGCACCCGTGTCTTTGGCCTTTATGAAATACAGAAGAGGCGTGATAGCGGCGCCTCTGTTCCAGGTCCTCTGTATACCGTAAATACCCTGTGCAAAGACACATACATCACCAAGGCGAAAACGGATGAACTGCATTCCTACGATACCTATTTTGAAAGCATATCCGTCACAAAAAAAATACCATCCTGCCTTGAAATGGCTGCACAGGCGCAGAAAGGTTGACTTTATTCTTATAATAGAAGACTCTGACGCTGATTGACGGCATATCCTGGAGGCAGATCATGAAGAAAATTATACAGGCAATCATCGGTATTATGGCCGTGCTCGTGCTCGATTCATGCATATATTCAAACGTTCGATCCCCCGGGCCGATGAATTCCGCTGCGCATTTCCAGCTGGATACAGGCGACTTTAAGATTCTCGGCACCGTAGAGGCAGAAGGGACTATCGTCACAATTATGGGGCTTGTCGCGTACGGCGGAGACGGATACTCTGTTCTGTATGAGAAGGCGAAAAAACTGGGCGGTGATGAAATCATGAATTATGCTTTTGACCTGGAAGGCTACAGCATACTGACATTCGTTTACAACAGGGGAACCTGGAAGGCCAGGGCCACTGCAATCAAATACCGCGACAAGGCGATGCAGTGAAATGTCAGTTCTGACAGAAGCCCGCCAGAAACGAGCCGGGATTATTGCAAAGGTCGGCAGCATTGAGTCCGCCCTCAATTCGGGGAATCTGAACGATTTTCAGAATACAACGCTGTCCGAGGCGCTGGTTCTGGGTCTGCTGAAACAGAATGTTAAAAAATACATAGTAATTCTCGGCCACGGTTCCACGGAAATCGGCGAGGTTCTTCGAATCTATGAAGAAGCCGGAGCGCTTAAAAGCTTTTGTGTTCGAAATGAAGTTTCGGCTGCGCATGCGGCCATGGCTCTGCGCTGGGTTACAGGAGAGAAGGCTGCGGTGATCACTTCCATCGGACCCGGAGCGATGCAGGCCTTCGCGGGATCGCTGGCGGCGGCCAGTGATGGAGTCGGCGTCTGGTTCCTTTTCGGCGACGAATCAAGCGAAGACGAAGGGCCGAACATGCAGCAGATTCCCGGAAATCAGCAGCACAATTTTCTCAAATGTTTTTCCACTCTGGGACCGGCTTACAGTCTGCACACACCGGGCGCGCTTGCGACGGCGCTGCGACGGGGTTCGGGGGCCGTCGATCATCCCTACCGGCCTGGGCCATTTTATTTGCTTCTGCCGCTGAATACACAGCCGGCGATTATTGAGAATTTCAACATCGCAGAACTTCCGGAGGAATCAATCCATCGTATAGGATCGGCTGCCGCTGACGGCCGTTATGAAGAAGCGGCAAAAGCAATCCTCGAATCGGACAGAGTCGTAATCAAAGCCGGGGGGGGCTCGCGTCTGTGCGGACCGGAGCTTCTCGAATTGATGGAGCTTTCGCAGGGAGTCGTCGTAACATCGCCGCTTGTGTCTGGCGTTGTGCCATACGATCATCCGCACAATATGACAGTGGGCGGCTCCAAAGGTTCGCTCAGCGGAAATTACGCAATGGAGAATGCGGATCTTCTTGTCGCCATAGGCAGCCGTTTTGTCTGTCAGGCCGATTCGTCACGCACGGGTTATCCAGGCGTGAAGCATGTCATAAATATCAACGGCGATCCTCAGACGGCTCTTCACTACAACAGAACTACAGCGCTGATCGGAGACACGAAATCAACTCTGGCAATGTTGAACAATGTTTTGAAACAGAGCAAAAAGAACCGATCCACCGACTGGCTGAAGGCCTGCGAAGACAAACGAAAGGAATGGGACGATTATCGCCATCAGCGGTATTCCAATCCGGTTCTGTACGATGAGATGTGGAAACAGAAAGTATTGACACAACCCGCTGTGATCAAGGCTGCCTCGGACTGGGCCCGTAAAAATAATGTCGTCTCCTTCTATGACGCCGGGGATGTGCAGGCGAATGGATTTCAGATCGTGGAAGACGACCGGATTGGCAGAACGTTTACGGAAACCGGGGCCAGTTACATGGGGTTCGCCGCTTCCGCTCTTGTGGCGGCGGGGATTGCTAACAAACCTTTTTTTGGCATGGCATTTACCGGGGACGGTTCCTTTATGATGAATCCGCAGATTCTCATTGACGGTGTGTTTCATAAAGTGCACGGCTGCATTCTGCTTCTGGACAACCGGCGAATGGGGGCGATTTCTTCTCTGCAGCATGCGCAGTACGAGAAAGACTATGCCACGTACGATTTTGTTCCGGTCGACTATCTGCAGATGGCCAGAAGCATTCAGGGACTGCAGGCCATCGATGCCGGCGCCACAATCGACGGACTCAAAGCCGCGCTCGACTCTGCGCATGAATATTCAGGGCTTTCCCTTGTGTATGTCCGTGTGTATTTCGGGCACGATCCGCTGGGCGGCATGGGAGTCTACGGACGCTGGAACGTAGGCAACTGGGTGGAAAAAACGCAGGCCCTCCGCCACCAAATAGGTCTGTAATATTATTATAGTTTAACAATATATGAACAGTAACATACCTATTCAAATGCTGATCGAAGGCAGCTGGGTCGATTCGTCTGACGCAAAGACACTGGATGTCATCAATCCGGCGACAGAAGAGAAGATATATTCGATTCCCTGCGCGTCTCAGGAAGATCTCGCGGCTGCCCTGCTATCATCGGATATCGCCTGGAAAAAATGGCGTGATGTGGATGCCTGGACTCGCAGCGCAAAGCTTCGCCGAGTTGCCGATATTCTGCGCGAGAGAGCGGATGAAATCGCTTCAGCTCTGACAGAGGAGCAGGGCAAAACTCTTCCGGAAAGCAAAGGTGAAATCCTCGCCACGGCGGATCAGTTCGACTGGTACGCCGATGAAGCGCGAAGAATCTACGGAAGGTGGATCGACGGACACAATTCATCGCAGAGACTTCTTGTCCGGCATCAGAGCGTTGGTCCCGTTGCGGCATTCAGCCCCTGGAATTTCCCGGCGCTTCTTGCGGCGAGAAAAATTGCGCCCGCCATCGCGGCAGGCTGCTCGATCATCGTAAAGCCCGCGGAAGAGGCTCCGCGTTCCGTCTTTGCCATCGGCAAGGCCTGCATGGACGCCGGCATCCCCGCCGGAGTCATCAATATTGTTACCGGCAATCCATCCGAAATCAGCGAGACTCTGATACGTTCGAACATCATCCGTAAAGTCAGTCTGACAGGATCAGTCCCGGTCGGGCAGGAACTGCTGAGGCTCTGCGCACTCGGCGTGAAATCTGTTTCCATGGAATTGGGAGGGCATTCGCCGGTGCTGGTGTTTGCCGATGCCGATGTGGAGAAAGCTGCCCGCACCTGCGCGCGAAGCAAATTCAGAAATAACGGACAGGTCTGCATATCGGCAAGCCGGTTTTTCGTTCAGGACAAAATCGCGGATGCATTCACGGCATTCTTTGTCAATGAAACACAGAAAATGAAACTGGGAAACGGCGCGGATTCGGGCACGGATATCGGTCCTCTTTCCAATGAGAGGAGAAGGAACGCGGCGGAAGAACTGATACGGGACGCCGTGAGCAAAGGAGCCGTCGTGGCATCCGGCGGCAGAAGGCCTACGAACTTAAAGAAAGGCTATTTTCTGGAGCCGACCGTTCTCACAAATGTGACACAGGATATGAAAATCATGACGCAGGAACCTTTCTGCCCGGTGGCGCCCATCACCACGTTCACGGACATGGAGGATGCTCTGAAAAAAGCCAACTCCACGGAATACGGACTGGCGGGATATATTTTCACGGAAAACACAAAAACCGCATTTCTGGCAAGCGAAGGTCTGGAAGTGGGCATGGTCGGCGTGAACAATATGATTCTTGCGACCGCTGAAATTCCTTTTGGCGGCGTAAAAAAATCGGGATTTGGCAGAGAAGGCGGCTCGGAAGGGATACTGGAATATACAGTATTAAAATATATCAATATTCAGTTATAATTATTATAGATATTGCTTATATTTATAATAATTTATATTTTGCACAATCATGGACAAAAATACAGGCATCTATCGCAATCTGACTTCCTACGGAGACGAAGGATTCAGCAAATACATGCGGCGGGCCTTTCTCGCTTCAGCGGGATATGATCAGGAAGATCTCTCCCGGCCGATTATCGGCATCGCTGATACGACTTCAGATTACAACACCTGCCACAGACAGATGCCGGAGCTGGTGTCTGCGGCAAAGCGCGGAGTTCTGGAATCGGGCGGTCTTCCTTTCGTCTTCCCCTGCATGTCTCTGGGTGAAATTCTGATTTCGCCCACATCCATGCTGTACAGAAACATGCTGGCGATGGAGACGGAAGAAATGATCCGCGCCTATCCCATGGACGGCGTCGTGCTACTCGGCGGCTGCGATAAAACTGTTCCGGCTCAGCTCATGGGCGGCATATCGGCAAACCTGCCCATGATTCAGGTCGTTACCGGCCCCATGCGAACCGGTTCTGTTAAAGGCGAGCGTGTCGGGGCCTGCACCGACTGCAGAAAATTCTGGGGCGAACACCGAGGCGGCACCGTGAGCGCAGAAGAAATTAAAGTAATAGAACAGGCTCTCTGTTCCACAGGCGGCACATGCATGGTCATGGGTTCCGCTTCGACGATCGCCTGTCTAACGGAAACACTGGGACTGATGCTGCCGGGAGGCGCGACTCCTCCGTCGGGCAGCGGGGACAGAATCCGCAACGCAGCGCAGTCCGGGAGACGGATCGTAGAAATGGCGCGCGAAGGACTGACACCTTCCCGAATTCTTTCCCGGAATTCCTTTGAAAACGCCATGACCGTTCTGGGCGCTCTCAGCGGCTCTACAAATACCATCGTGCATCTGATCGCTATAGCGCGGAGGGCAGGAATTGCGCTGACTCTGGAAGATTTTCACCAGGCGATATCAAAAGTTCCTTTGCTTGTCAACTGTCGTCCTGCCGGTAAAGGGTACATGGAAGATCTGGACCGCGCCGGGGGCGTTCCTGTATTATTGAAAGAGCTGGAAAGCCTTCTCGACCTTTCCGCAAAAACACTCACCGGAAAGACTCTGGGCGAAAATATTGCAGGCGCATCAAAAGCTCAGTCCTGGCAGGATACGATACACACGCTTGAAAAACCTCTGGGGAAAACGGGATCCCTTGTAACTCTGTCCGGGACGCTGGCACCGAACGGAGCCGTGCTGAAAAAAGCCGCGGCAAGTGAAAGACTGTTTTTACATAAAGGGCCCGCCTGTGTTTTTGAATCGCCGGAGGACGCGGCGCGACGAATTGACGATCCTTCTTTGAAACTGACGCCCGATCATGTTTTGATTCTGCGAAATGCCGGTCCTGTAGGCTCGGGAATGCCGGAGGCAGGATCTCTACCGATTCCTCGTTATCTGGCCGAGCAGGGCGTGCGAGACATGGTGCGCGTGTCCGACGCCAGGATGAGCGGCACAGCGTACGGGACCGTGATCCTGCATTGTTCGCCCGAGGCGGCCGTCGGCGGACCGCTCTGCTGCGTGCGAAACGGAGACATGGTGGAATTAAATGTGGACGAAAGACGCATCGATCTTTTGATCTCGGCGGCGGAGATGGAAGCGCGAAAGAAAGAATGGAAGGCCCCGGGAAAACCGTTGCGCGGCTGGCCGAAACTCTATGCCGATCATGTGATGCAGGCGCACGAAGGCGCCGATATGGATTTTCTGTAGTTTTACAGGACACTGCTCCGAGGATACAGTCAAAAGAAAAAGGCCGGTTTATTCACGGATGCTGGAGGGATGGGAGACTTTTGAAGGCTGGGGGCTTAGATTTTCTCATTACTCCACAGTAGCAACACGGCACTTTGGCAACGCTGCTTTGAGTTTTTTGAGCTCGCCATCCCAATCATCAAATTGGTTTTCGAGACCAGGCACAAAAAGCGTTTTGAGATTTTTCAACTTGTAGAGCGGCTTCAAATTTGAGATAGAAGTATATCCAACGTTTAGTTCTTCAAGCAGCGTGAGCTTTTCGAGCTGCTTGATGTCTTCCACTTCTGCACAGTTATCGATGTAGAGGGTTTTAAGACCCGTCAGTTTCGCGAGCGGTTTCAGATCAGAAAAGTCATTGCCGGAGAGGTTCACTGACGTAAGGCCGGTGAGCATTGCCAGCGGCTCCAAATCATCGAGGCTCGCTTCGTTCGCTTCGAATTCAGTGAGATTGGCGATGGCGTCAAAGCCGTCTTCTTCAGCATCACAATCTGCCGCCTCATTCACGGCGGTCTGCCATTCGTCAGAAAGTCCACTCCACCATTTTTTCCATTGTGCTGCAGAAACTGTTGGAGCCTTTGCGGGCGTTCCTGGCTTTTCTTTGGCAGCTTTGCCGCGTTTTTCGCCCGGGTCGACGTAGCCAAATTCTTTCTCATCTTCAATCAGCTGATGAAACATCTTCAGGGCGGCTTGCGGTGTTTTCGCGCTGAAGGAACCGCCGCGAATCTTGCCTTTCGATTCGCGCCGCGTCATGCCCGTCAATTCTCCTTCTTCGAGCTCTATTGTGTAAATATCCCCGTTCGGGTGTTTTAGTTTCTTAACCGGCATGGTGTCAATATTCCAAATCAAAAATCGGGATGTCAATCACAAAAGAAAAGTTTCCCGCGCAGAGTGCCGCGCATAGACACCGCAGGGCCGGGCAATTAGTACCCCGATGGCAATGGTGGCGCCCGATAGCAGTCGCACGAACATTCACCCCGGCCACCGCCGGTGCAGATACTGCCATGCGGACCGTGGCCGCAATTGACACATGGCCCCGATGGGTCGACCTGATCGACGAATGGCAGCCGTGCATTGCGTGCTTCACAAAATTTTTTCGCATCCGGCATAGCCAGGTTTGCCATCATTGGATTAAAATAAATCGAACATCGCCGGAGCGAAGAGCCTTCTCCATAGTATCCAGGTCAGGCACATCCATACCAGGACTTCTACAATAGGGGCCGGCTCTGTCAAAACTCATGGGTCCGGCCGCATGACCCGACATTAAGCATTTCTCATTTGAGGCAGAAGTTCCGTACGGGCACGTCGTTCGATACCCTTAAGAGTGGCATCGAGATAAAAGTCCATTCGATCATCAAAATGGTAACGGTGTATTTGAAGACTGTTTCAATAAAATGAAGAATTTTTGTTATTGCTATTTTTAGACAGTTTGGGATCTATCTGACAACCGATACCGTTGGCTGAAAAGACAGGGTCCATCTCTCCTCGAAAATGAACACTATGCTTACTTCGATCCGTGCGGCAGCCTTTGCTGTTTTCATATCTGGCGGTATCAATAGCCTATTTGCATTACCGGCTCAGCCGCAGATCATAGTTCACTCAGATGAAATAATATCCCTCAATTCCTCCGCTATGGACGATTCCGGCTGGCTTGCCTCAGCGGGCAGTGTTGATCCATCTGCGCTCAGTTCGGAAATTTTAAACCGATCCAATCCCACCCTAATAGATGAATGGCACAGGGTTGAAGTGCCAGCCAATCTGGATGAAGACAAACGATTCAACAATCTGCCGCGAGAGGTCTGGTATCTCAAAACTTTCATACTACCTGAGCAAATTAAGGAACATCTGGCATTGCGGTTGGGCGAAATAACGGATCGTGACCGAGTTTATTTCAACGGAACATTGATTGGTCAGAGCGGGATATGGGATTCGTCTGCGCCACAGGCGTATGATCGGCACAGGATATACGACATCCCTGATCGTTTGCTGCGCCATGGCAAAATCAATGTAATTCTGGTAAACGTTCAGAGATATTTCCCGGACGAAATTGGGATACTCAAAGATCGTACGGAAATCGGACCATACAATAAGATTCTGTACTCGTTTTATCTGAATAATTTTACAGGGATGTTCTTCTTGATCGGCTATGTCACGGCCAGTTTATTTTTTGTTTTCTTATTTTTGCGAAGAAGTCAGGAAAAACAGTATCTCTTTTTTGCAATTTACACTTTTTCCCTTGTGCTGTACTATTTCATGCGAAACCAGCTTAAGTATGAACTGAATATTGAATTCCTTACTCTCAAACGAATTGAATACCTGGCTCTATTTTCCACAGTACCTCTTTTCTTTCTGTTCATACGAAATTATTTTCAGCTTCCTGAGAATAGACTGGTATTCTGGGGAGACAGAGCGATGGCTGCGGCAGCGCTGGCTCATGTGATCTGCATAGTGTATCTCTTTACCAACGATTCACCGATCACCTGGAATACCGTCAACATGAAGTTCGTTCAGCCCGTCCTCTGGCCGATCATGCTGATCGGCGCATTCGCAGTCATCATTTACCGACTCACGCGCAACGATAGAGATGCTATTTTCATGCTTACTGGAATGCTAATAATTCTGACGGGAATGATAATTGACATACTCACGGCCCGGGGATACTTTAATATCCCGCGAATTCTTGGACACATTTTTTTTCTGTTCATTGTGAGTCTGGCGCTGATTCTTGCGAATCAGTTTATTCGAATGGGCAAAGAGATAGAGGAAATTTCAAAAAATCTGCAGACTCTTCGCCTTTCAGACCTTCTAATACGCAATGCGACGGAAGGCGCTATCGCCCTTTCCATGGCAGCGCCCGCAGACCTGGCCCTTCGCATAACCGGGGAATTGCAGCAGTTTTTCAATCTCAAAGGAGCGGTGGCGATGCTGTTTCAGGGCAAAAAATCAATTATTCTGAACAGCCCTGCAGCTGAATATTCGAATTCCCGTGTTGAAAACATTGCCAGAAAATATCGCAGGATGCATACTTTAGTCACTCCGGCGCTTCTGAAAGGACAGGCGATTCAGGTATTTATGATGGATCGGCATACGAATGTCGATCAGTTTTTTACCGATCATTCCTATCCGAAAATATTTAAGTTTTATGATGAATTTCGGAAAGATCT
The DNA here is from genome assembly GCA_009885105.1 of Spirochaetia bacterium. Lineage (GTDB taxonomy): Bacteria > Spirochaetota > Leptospiria > Leptospirales > Leptonemataceae > VFLI01. The sequence goes on from VFLI01000064.1 coordinate 16,006, forward strand.
GTTTTCCGCTGACTTCTCAATTTATGTGCCCGTTTATTTTGAAGAAGAACTCCTGGCCTGCTTTTTTCTTGGTCAAAAGAAAGATGGAACGCCGTTCACAGAAAGAGAAACCGATGATATAGTAACCGTTTCCGGAATCCTGGCTGTTACCCTAAAGCACAATAGAGTTTTTCAAGAACTGGATCATATCAGGCAGAATCTCACACGCGAAAATGCTCAGCTTCAGGAATCCACTCAGGTTATCCTGCGCACCGTGATCGAGCTATCTGGCGGTAAAGAACTCATCATAGCATCCAATGTTATGAATAAGGTTCTGGAAGATGTTAAAAGCGCCACGAACACGGATGCTACTATTCTAATTCTTGGGGAATCCGGCACGGGAAAAGAGCTGATCGCTTCCATGGTGCATGAAAGCAGTCATCGCTCAAAAGGGCCTTTTATTGGGGTAAACTGCGCTGCCATCCCGGAGACTCTGATCGAAAGCGAGCTCTTCGGCTATGAAAAAGGCGCATTCACTGGCGCAACGGCTTCGCGGGATGGAGTATTCCAGCAGGCTGACGGTGGAACTCTGTTTCTGGATGAAGTGGGCGAAATTCCGCTTCCTCTGCAGGTGCGGCTGCTTCGCGCTCTGCAGGAAAGGAAAGTCATGCGGCTGGGCGGCAAGACCGTTTCTTTCGATGCAAGAATTATAGCGGCGACAAACCGGGATCTTGAATCGCTTGTGCAGAGCAGCATGTTTCGCCAGGATCTATATTTTCGCCTGAACGTTATTCCGATCACTCTTCCGCCTCTCAGGGAGAGGACGACAGAAATTCTGGCGCTGGTCCAGCACTACCTGGAACGATTTTCAAAACAACTGAATCGTCCGCTTCTCACGCTTTCCAACGAAGCGGTAACCCTTCTGAACGGCTACGAATGGCCAGGCAATGTCAGGGAACTTGAAAATGTTGTTTTGAGAGCGGTTGTGAATGCAAGAGAAACGGTTTTGCGTGCCCGGGATTTCCCCGCTCTCTTCAACAGAACCATAGACAGGAGCTCCTACGCGCTGGATCAAAGAGTCCTGCTCGATACAGACGAAGGGGATTTGTTGAAAAAGAATGAACTGGCCACCATACGCAAGGCTCTGACTATTTCGGGAAACAATAAATCGCGCGCAGCAAGAGTGCTGGGACTGAGCCGATCGACCTTTTACGAGAAATTAAAGAAATACAACATTACCTGAATTCGCCAAGCATAGAAAGAGCAATGTCTCACTGCATCGTGCCAGATGCAATTGAAACATATGCGCCTGACTGTCCGATAAGCGTCCGGCATCGGACAGAAGTGTCCGATTTTCGGACAGTTTTTTTTACTTCGATTCGAAAATCCTCGTGAATTGCTCAGGGTACGGTTATTGCAAAGGGAATGCATTGATGAGCGGAGTGTTCGTCTCGAACGCAAGAGAAGTTCATCGAGGGGAAAATATAAAATGAAAAGAATAAAATTCAGGTGGATGGGTCTGCTTCTGATCCTGTTATCAGGGAGCCTCTTCGCCGAGACACGAATTTTTGTTCACGGTTATTCTGCTGGCGGAAGCCGCGCCAACTGCGAACAGAAGTACTACTGCAGTTACTGGGGCAGCGTGCAGTACAAACCTGCGGCCGGCCAGCCTCAAGGGCCGGATATTCTCGATACAATGGGTCGTGTGTATGACGGCGTGTATCCACCTTTCAAAGGATCTCCCGCCGCTGAAGTGAATGTGGGCTGGCACACTGGCTACGGCTGGGATTGGTGGGGCTGGGACAATGGCGGATTGACGCCGACCTGGCACATGCTCTACTGGTGGTGCGGCAAACACACAGGAAATACATGCCGGGTTACCTGTCATTCAACAGGTTGTCCGATGGTGGGTTATTTACTCGCTAACTATGGCGACCAGGTAAACGTTCTTTCTGTAACAGCCGCTGGCTCGGCAGAAGGCGGAACGGAACTCGTCGATGGAACTTTGGGCATTCCGCAGTTGACCAGTTACTTTTTGAGTTTGTTAACGGCGGATTTCTCTGTATCAGGGGGGCTTGGAGCGAACGTTTTCCAGGCGCTGCTTGGCGTGGGTCACGTTCGAGCCGCGTACGATCACAACAAACCGGGATCCGTTCCCTGGATTCAGCATGCCGGTTACAACGGTGATGCGCTCACTTCTGGAATTCTAAACGGTCAGGACGACGGTGTGGTGGCGCACCACAGCGCTTGCGCCTATCGCGAATATTTCCAGGCCAACGAATGCTCAAACGACTACAAATGGGCAGAGTGCCGCACTCGAATCTGGACTTCTCCCTGGAGCTACTACTGGCAGTACTATCCTTGCCAGCAGACTGTAGCACAATGGGCTGGACACAGCAGAACTACGAACGCAAGCCGGACTGGCTACGATCATACCCACACCTGGCTGCAAAAGGACTACGGAACCACTCACTATACGTGGTAAGATTCTACGAGAACAGATATCGTGGAACTCTGGGCCGGCTTTCGCCGGCTCGGAGCATTCCGAAAGTTCTGATCCCGGGTAAAGGAGACTTGATATGAAAAAAAAATATATTATCGGCACCGGTGTAATTACTTTAATACTGTCAATTGTTGTTCTTCGAATGTTGAATTCAGCGGTATCAACAGGATTATCCGACGGGAAAATCGATCCATTTCAAAATCCCGCCGATCTTCCGATCCAGACTCTGTCAGGAGACATGACGCGCGAAGACAAACATCTGGTATTTCAAACTTACAAAGATTTCATGGTGTATCCGCCGGATTCCAGACCGCTTCTTCCGGAATACAGAGATATAATAAATCATCAGGTAATACCGATGATATTTCGCCGGATGCGCGTCATTGATCAGAACGATTACAGAAGACAGACTGAATCGGACTATTTCTGCCGTCTGCAGCCTGTTGTTTACTATATTACTGAAGGCATGCCTGTAATGGCAACAGTGGAGTGCACTAAAGACCAGAGAAATCCCAGCGAGCGAGATAAAAGGTCCAGGCTCAGAATATCGGAGGTGTCAATAAATGGCAACACCCCTTCGAAGCAATGGCAGATTCCTTCCAGTATGATAACCTTCAACGATGAAGGAAAGGACGGCGATTCCACGGCGGACGATAGAATCTACACGGTACGATATATGCCGGTCAGATCGGACTGGGGAAACATGGTCCTGACAGCGAAGCTGAAAATCGAAGATGAAGCTTCCGGCGCTGAATACACGATGATTGAAACGGTTTTCAGTTCGCCTGTCGCGCCGGCAAGGTTCAACGGGCAGTTTCACGAACAGTTGAGAGATGGTTCGCTGATCGTGGAGGCGGAAGTGGATGTGTCAATGGAAGGATGGTACAACCTTTATGCAAACCTTCAGGGGTCGGATGGAGAATGGATCTCTGTTTCTAATTTCAACGGCAAACTGCGAAGCGGCCGACAGCTCGTTCCGTTCCTTTTCTTTGGAAAGATATTTCACGATCGCGAAGCGCAGGCGCCCTATAAATTGACCGGCCTTCGCGGGGAAAGAAATAACCAGGTCATCAACAGAGATATCATGAGCCAGGGCCCGGAAGCTGTCTTCAAAGCCATGAAGACTGCAAAATCAGTCGATCCGGACAGACAGCTTGTTCCGGTATTCGAGGGTCCTTACATTACACGAAAATATGAAGTCTCTGAGTTTTCAGACAAAGAATTCGACTCTCAGGCAAAACGAGAGCGCCTGCAGCAATATGTGGACGCCGGATATGCGGACTGAAATGAATTTTTTATCGGCAGCTCAGAAGTTTTTATTTTTGCCGATTCTAGGGTCTGCAGTTTTCCTGCAGGCCCTTTTTTTGTTTTCCACTGATGGACCGCAGGGACTGGACGGGTACTACTATGCCCTGCAGGTTCGTTCTATCATGTCGCATTTTCGCCTTGAGACTGCGGCTTCTTCGCCGCTTGCTTTTTATATTCTGGCGTTACCCTCATTTCTAATCGGCGATCCAGTGATCGGCATCAAGATTGGAATACTATGCATTTCTGTTCTGATCAGCATCATGGTATATTTAATGATCCGTCGCGCAACAGGGTTCTATCTGCTTGCGAATCTTGCTCTGGCGCTTGTGTCATTTCCTTTTCTATTGAAATGGGGTCTGACAGAATTCTTGAAATCGACTGTGGGGCTTCTGGTGTTTGTTTCATTTCTTTACTATCTGACAGCATCCGGATTTGAAAAGCCGAAGAAAAAATGGATGCATATATCGGCATGGCTTGCTTTTTTCCTGACGGCTGCGGCAACACATAAAACCACTTCGATTTACATTGGTTTTTTCGCTGCAGCGTTCATTTTCTTTGCAATCAAGCGAAATGGAGGAAAAGTTCCAGCTCTGGTTTTTTATACTGCCGGCATTGCTGCGTCAATTTCATCCTTTGCTTTTTTCTTCCGGCACGAACTATTGCGAATGAAAAATGAAATAGAATTTGGAATATTTTGGCCTATTGATCGAACTTATGCATCTGCCGGCTGGATGCTGATGCTTTTGTGCCTGTCAGGAATTCTTCTCGTTGTTATTTCCGCACAATTCAGGCAGAACTTGAATCAGAACGCCGCCTGTCTCTGTATTTTTTTGACTGTGATAGGCTATTCGCTTATCTTCATCTTGAATCCCTTTATTCGCGATCTTAATTTCGACGGACCTTTAACCCGCTTTCGCTTTCAGTCTTATTTAATGCTGGCCATGTCCCTTCCTTTGTTTCTGTACGGAATTCGCGGGTTGCGTGGACGAGACAGGTTTTTAACCATTCCTGCATTAATTGGAATACTCTTTTTTCCTGGACTGTTTGTTTCCGACCCATCTCTGTATGGCTCCAATCCTGCCTTCCACAGGAAACAGGAAGATATGGTCGCTGATATTCAGCTTCCAGTCTTTCAAAGCCAGGACATGCTGCTTGTGGAGCATGGTATTGAATTCGCCGTTCGATTCCGGACAGACAGATTGGCTTTTTCGCGAATTCAGTCTGTTCAGGGAAAAGAATTCTGGTGGGTATTCTACATCGGACCGGCGCCGGACGAGTTCCGAATGGAAATTTGCAGGGAGTTCATCAATCTTGACTGCAGGGCAGAACGCTCTCTTGTGCTTGTCTCCGGCGCGAAGTTCAATTCATGGTGGAATCATCTGCAAACGTATCAACAAAATGTTATTACAACTTTGAATCCAGCAATGAACGTCGAAATGGAGCGTTCATTTGTTTTCTAAACAACACGATTACAAATTGAACTGAGCACTTTCCGCCTTGTATGCAAAGGCGTCCGCCACAACATCTGCGCGGATAAAACGGATAAGGGTGGAAAGACAATGCCGAATTTTACTGGAGAAAGGAACAACAATACTTGTGCCGCAAGATCGGCATTCATATTTCTTCAGCCCGTTGCGATAATCGCCGCATTACTGTGCCGAATCTCTTTATCACACCAGCATCGCAAAGAAATCGTTTCCTTTATCATCCACTACTATGAAGGCCGGAAAATCAACGACGTCGATCATCCAGATCGCTTCCATGCCCAGTTCCGGATAATCAATGACTTCCACTTTCTTGATATTCTCCTTCGCCAGAAGCGCCGCCGGTCCTCCGATGGATCCCAGATAGAAGCCGCCGTTTTTTTTGCAGCTTTCTGTAACGATCTTTGAACGGTTTCCTTTGGCAAGCGTCACAAGCGAATATCCCTTTTCCTGAAAGATCGGCACGTAGCTGTCCATGCGCCCGGCCGTTGTGGGTCCGAACGATCCGGACGGCATGCCTTCCGGAGTTTTCGCCGGGCCGGCGTAATAGATCGGGTGATTGCGGAAATAATCCGGCAGACTTTCGCCGCGGTCGAGCTTTCCTTTGAGTTTCGCATGCGCGATATCGCGCGCCACGACAAGCTTGCCGCTGAGCATCACGCGTGTTTTGACCGGATATTTTGTGAGAATTGCCTGGATTTTTTCCATCGGCTGATTCATATCAATCGAGACGACATTGCCCTTAACTTCAAGCTGCTCTTTTGGAGGCAGAAAACGCGCCGGATTGGTTTCCAGTTTTTCGAGAAAGATTCCGTCCTTTGTGATTTTCGCTTTTATATTTCTGTCAGCGCTGCAGCTCACGCCCAGACCCGCCGGGCAGGACGCGCCGTGTCTGGGAAGACGTATTACGCGAAAATCGTGCGCGAAATACTTTCCGCCAAACTGCGCGCCTATTCCTGAATTCTGCGAAATTTCCAGCATTTTTTTTTCCAGCTCCGGATCCCGGAATGCGTATCCTTTCTTGCTGCCGACAAGCGGAAGATCATCCAGATAACCGGCTGTGGCCAGTTTAACGGTTTTAAGGGTCATCTCAGCGGATGTCCCGCCGATCACCAGCGCGATGTGGTACGGCGGACAGGCCGCTGTTCCCATCATTTTCATTTTTTCGGCGACAAACTTTTCCAGTGACGCAGGATTCAAAAGAGCCTTTGTTTCCTGAAAGAGATATGTTTTGTTCGCCGAGCCGCCGCCTTTTGCCAGAAACAGAAAATCATACTGATTCCCCGGAGTGGAATAAATATCAATCTGAGCGGGCAGGTTGCTGCCTGAATTGAATTCTTCATACATGGAAGTCGGGATGACCTGCGAATAGCGCAGATTTCTTTCCACGTATGTTTTGAAAATGCCTTTTGCCAGAGCTTCCGAATCGTTGGCTCCGGTTAAAACCTGTTCCCCTTTTTTGGCAAAGACAATGGCCGTTCCGGTATCCTGGCATGTTGGCAGCTGCATATCCGCCGCTATTACAGAATTCTTTAGCAGTGCGATGGCGACAAACCGGTCATTATCAGTCGCCTCCGGATCGTCCAGAATGCTGCGCACCTGTTCGAGATGTTTTGTTCTGAGAAAAAACGAAACGTCGGACATGGCGTGCTGGGACAGCAGCGTCAGAGCTTCCGGATCCACCTGCAGGAATTCCCTGCCTGCCGCGGACACGGTTTTTACATATTCTTTGGAGATCAGCCGATATTCGGTGGAATCTTCGTGGTGTGGATAGGGATCACTGTAAAAAAAATCTGGCATGGACAAAGTGTTTTACGGTCTGTTGGGCCGTCAAGAAATAATGGCTGTTGAAGCAGTCGCAGATTGCTTGTGGGAAATCAAAAAAATACTCGTATTGCTGTCTGATATATTTCATTACGGCTGTCAGAGAACCTTTCCAGCAACCGGTAAGTTGCCGTTCCAGAAAAATAATCATGTCCGACGATTCCAGAATCTCCATCGCTCCTTCCGGAAATAAGTTCGATGTCATCGTCATCGGTTCGGGCATCGGCGGGCTGACTGCCGGCAGTTTGCTTTCACGGCTGAAGAACAAAAGAGTCTTAATTCTGGAAAAACATTTCAAAGTCGGCGGTTTCACGCATACTTTCAAAAGAGAGGGAAAATATCTCTGGGATGTAGGCGTTCATTATATCGGGGGAATGCAAAAAGGGTCCATGGTTCGAGGGTTGTTTGACGCGGTCACAGGCACATCCGTGGTCTGGAACAGAATGGCGGATCCATTTGAAAGATTTATCTTTCCGGATTTTTCTTTTGCGATGCACGGCAATGATAAAAAATTCCAGGCCGATTTGATTGAAATGTTCCCCGATGAGAAATCGGCGATCGTCCGTTATTTTGCTGATATCAAATCCGCATCCGGCTGGTTCACAAGGTACTTTACTGTAAAAATGCTGCCGTCGTTTCTGGGCAAAGCAACGGCGCTCTTAAAGTATATCGGAGAATCTTCCGCTCTGATGAGCGCCGGAGAATATATGAGCGCGAATTTCAGGGACCCCCGCCTCAGAGCCCTATTGGTTTCGCAGTGGGGCGACTACGGGCTGCCTCCTTCAAAAAGCGCTTTTGTGATCCATGCGCTGATCGTTTCTCATTACCTGGGCGGCGGCTATTATCCCGCAGGCGGATCCGGCGTCATCGCAGAAGGAGCGGCAGCCATCATCAAGTCGGCGGGCGGCGAAATACGTATCAATCATGAAGTCAAAGAAATAATCATAAAAGACAGCACGGCTGTCGGAGTCAGAGCGGTCGAGAATCGCGGCAAAACATCCATCCCGGTAGAATATTTTGCCGACGCGATTGTATCAGATGTCGGAGCGCGAAACACTTATCTAAAAATGATACCGCCCGGTTATGCCGATGCCTGGAGAAACGAAGTTGCTGAATTTCCTGTCGGCGCAGCGACAGCGACGCTCTATCTGGGTTTTAAAGACTCTCCGGCAAAACTCGGACTGAAGGGAGAGAATCACTGGATGTACTCGTCGCTGGATCATGAGGCCAATTATCTGAACCGCAATGATGCTCTGAAGGGAAGTCCGACAGCCTGCTATGCTTCGTTTCCTTCGTTGAAGGATACAGAGGCCAAATCGCATACAGGAGAGCTTATAACTTTTCTCGACTACGAGGCTTTTTCAAAATGGAAGGACCTGCCCTGGAAGGGGCGGGGCGGCGACTATGAGGCTCTCAAAACCGCCGTCGCAGAATCGATGATTCGCATGGCGGACAGACACATACCCGGATTGCGAGAGTTGATTGATTATCAAGAACTGTCCACGCCGCTGACAAACGAACACTTCACCTCCCATACGAACGGCACGATATACGGCATCCCCTGCACACCCGACCGATTCCGCAGAGAATGGATCGGCCCCAGAACACCGCTAAAAAATCTCTATCTCGCAGGCGCCGATGCCGCAAC
>VFLI01000028.1 GCA_009885105.1 Spirochaetia bacterium
CTACAACCGTGCGATTGAACTCGATCCGAAATATGTAAATGCGTATAACGGTCGCGGTAACGCATATTCGAACCTGAAAGACTACGATCGAGCGATCGAGGATTACAACCATGCAATTGAAATCGAACCGAAAAACAGCAATTCCTATAATGGTTTAGGATCCGTCATGTACCGACAGAATAACTTTCCCGAAGCCCTCAGTAAATTTACTCTGGCGGCGGAGTTTGAACCTGAAAACGTTACATTTGTCTCCAATCAATCTGCCGTCCTAATTGCGCTTGGACGTTTTGAAGAAGCCCTGTCAGCCGGTGAGCGTGCTCTCCGTATTGACCCGGAGTATGCGAGTGGTTGGGTGAATCACGCCGGGGCTCTTCTCTATTTGAATAGATTTGAAGACACAATAAGTTCCGCCACTCGCTCTTATGAGCTGAAGTGCGGAGTGGACACCGGGGAGGCGTTGATTCTCAGGGGGTGCGCACATTATCGAATAGGTAATTACGAAAAAGCCATGGCTGATTACAATGCTTTCACTTCTTTAAAAACATCAGATATCATCGATTGTGAACCGGGTGTACGACAAGATTTGAGATTGCGATTCGACCTCTATTACATGAATGTCCTCGCAGAGATTTGTTTTTTGGCCGGCAACTTTGAAGAATCACGAACAGTAAGTGAAGCAGTTCTACAAGATCAAGGCTGCATCGATCAGCTGAGAATCATCGCCAATCAACGGCTGGCCAGATTGCAAGTCGAAAATCTAGACTGAACTTCCATTCAGCTCCTTTTGCTATTCCGCTTTCTTCAGGCGGGAGATTTTCAGCTAATTCTCATACACCAAAACTTAAAAAAACAGAATTTCCCCTAAATTTATTGTTGCATTATAGACTAGTCTATAACTATGATGAAAATGAGGCTAAAATTATGGTCAATCAACAAAAAATAGAGGAACCTGATCCTGTTAAGAAAGAATCTGAGGATGAATACCATCCTCGGAATGTCATTTCTGGCGGGGCACTCAAGGACATTCAGAAATTCCTTTCTAAGAATGCCCGCCTGCAAAAGGAGAATATTAAATATGAGATCAACGACGAATAATCTCCATTCCTCTGGCCGCAATGGCCAGAGGAGTATTTTCCGAAGAAAAGAATTGGACAGGCAGCTGAGATCCGTTGAAATTCCATGTTCATTTGGGAATGACTTTCCCTTGATTTCCCAGATTTTGAAAAAATCGATCCGGAAAAAATATGGAAATCTTCAGGTATTCCTTGACTCAAATTCCCTGTCTGTTTCGGTAAGGCAGATAAAGAAATATATCATCGGCCAGCTCCGCGAAACACTTATGTTTTACGCTAAGCTCAACTACCTTTTTTTGGAAAAACGGGATTCATTTGGAAAGTACGGAGAACAAAGAGTCGCAATTTCTTTTTGCCGAATTTTACTGAAAATTCCCAACTTCCGTGATGTTACACAGATGGATGCGAATCAATTTCGCTTCGAGTTGAATTCTTTCGAAGATCAAATATTTCCGCTCAGTCTGTTTTCAATGAAGAAATTCCTCAGAAAGCCTTACATTTTATTCTTTGGCGAGGCAATCTATTTGAGTTCCGATTCGAAGATACGCTCGATTCTTGAATTTTGCGGAATGCGAAGAATTTCATATTGGTTTTCGACAACAGGTGGCGAGCCCACACCGCATCTGGCCTTTGTTCGAGAATTGACTCCTTTTAAGAATAAAGTGAAGGGTTACTCTTTCCTCAATTTTCAGCGCGAGATTGTGAGATTCCCGATGAGTCCACTCTGTGCAGCAGGTTATTCGTACAGGGATAGGGCAGAGCTGCGTTCTGATGCAACTGATATTATTTTCGAAAATAAATGGAAAGGTGTTTTTTATAAAAATGAATTCGAGCTTATGCTGATCGGATCTTCGCCTGTATTAAAAGCAAATGAATCCGTAAAGCAGGCAGCTCTCTATCTCATGGGCGCAAAGCGTGGAGGAAATTTGAAAAAAACTCGGAGCCAATTTCTTAGAATGATGATTGAGGGTATTTGTGCTCATGAGGTTGGTCATGAAATTTCTCTGCGCGCCGATTCCGGTGTTATGCGCCATGAATCAGCCATTGGATGCAGTATGTCGTCATCGAATATCAACCCCGATGCCGTCACGGGAGCCAAAGAAGGTCTCGCCGACTGGGCTCCTTATGGAAAGCGAAGGTTTAAGAAATGTTACGGCACGGTACAATGGATGTTGAATCTCGCGAAAAGTAATCCGCAAATTGCAAATGTCGTGTACTTTCAGAACATATCTGATTATTTTTTCTATACCGAGGTTCAGAATGATTTTATGACCGATATGGCCGATGTAATGCTTCCGCCTTTTCTTTCCTTCGCCCGGCCGAAAGGAGGAGTGGATTTCAACTCCATGGAAAGCGAACAGCTCGGGATCTACCAGTTCTATCAGGAACGTTTCAAAACCGGGACACAGATGATCCTTGAAATTTACAGGAAAGCTTCTTATCGAATCCGCGATGGTTTGACGATTTCCTTCGATCTTTTTTCTGCAGAGCTTGACCGGTTTCTTTCGCATCCGCGGATTCGATCCGAAGCACAGGCATGCAAGGTTCCCTACGCCCTTCTGCGCCGTGAGCAAAGCAGCCGTATCCGGGCGACCAATCGCCGGGAACAGGCGAAAGTCCGAACATGGACCGGATACTGGATCAACATGCTGGGCTACTTGAAGGCAGCGTCGCCGGATGCATACGTCAGGTTGAAGACGAGTATGGAACAGCACTACATCGAGACACTGCGAATGATCTACTCCCGGTTTTGCGGAGGGCCGCTGTCAAGGCGGAAAGACCCGGTTGACAGCATCCGGTCCTGGATTCTGGACCGTGTCGAAGAATCGACCGGCTGCTTTCGCCTGAAGGGGACCAACTTTCAGAATTACCATATTGTAAAATCAAGAGGGAATATCGGAAATGAATCGTAATCCAAAAGGCCTTTTTCCCGCAGACAAGGATAGCGAAAAAACTAAGGCTGAGGTTCTCAAGCTAATACAGGACGCAAGGGAAAAAACTCATTTCGATGATCTGGGTATAATGTTTCATTTCATTATTTATTCTGATATGCATCATCTGGAAAGCGCCTGGTATTTGATAAATGATATATACAATTCAATAAATCCGGTCATAACGGAAGATATGGGGTCCGCCTGGTTCGCTCTTGGAGATCACAGAGCTTATACGCTCACAGCTCGGGAACTCGATCTCGCGAGAGCTTTTCTTTTCAATCAGCTCTCCGTTCTGAATAACCGTCCGGGCCTCCATCGCCTTGGCCTGTTTTACTTGAAAAAATCTCTTTCGGATTGGGAACGGAGGCCCGCCATTTTGAGCCGATTGAATACCATCCTTTCCAATCTACATCAGTATCAGACAGAAGCGATGTTTCTAAAATATTCCTTTCAGCATCCGCTCTATGATTTTGCCTGGAGTCAAATCCTGATGCCCACCATCGAAGCTTTTATCGATGCAGGAGATGGCGAAATGGCTCTGATCCTGCTGGACTGGTCCCGATTTTACCTCAACAGAGCAAAGAATCTGGATACGATAAAAAAAATACAGTTGGAAACAAATCAAAACCATCTGTTAAAAAAAATGGATTCGCTGCGTTTTTCAGCGCCGGCCCAGATTCCGCTGCACAGCGTCATGAGAGGGATCCTTTACGATGTTCATAAAATCCGCCCTGAATTCGAGAAGATAGAAACGCAGCTGCCTGTAAGATCGTCAATAACGAGCGGATATTGCACGATTGAGATTCCGGAAATTAATACACAGTCCCAAATACCAGGAAGCAGCACATGACACATTCAGAAACCACTATCGTCCGGCAATTTGCCGGATAATGTTTAAATCCTATTGACGGAATTCTATGATCGCCAGGATTGTAAGTATTTGTGTCTTCGAAAAACGCAGAGGCCATTACTTGAAATTAACAATTCAAAGAGCAGGGCGCAGGCCATGAACTTTACTGACGATCGCTATTATCTATCGCTCGCTGCGGCCTTCGTGCGCGGCCGAATCCTGGAAGCTCCCCGGTTCTCAGACGCCGAGTTACTCAATTGGGGATATACCCAGGGGCTTCGTCTGCACAAATTTAAGCGTACGTCAGAACTTCCGAGAGTACGAAGAGTTCAGGGCTTACTGCGCGGGTTGTTGCAGCCCAACGGGGACCTGCTGGACATCGGCAGCGGACGTGGTGTATTTTTGTGGCCGCTGCTGGATGCCTGGCCGGACCTGCGCGTCACAGCGGTGGACAGGGATGAACGACGTGTCCGTGATCTACAAGCTGTGACGGAAGGCGGAATTGTGCGCCTGACAGCTTTGCAGGCGGACGCAGAATCGTTGACACTGCCCACGAAATCGAAGGATATCGTTACCATGCTGGAAGTTCTTGAGCATCTAGACCGACCAGAAGCAGCTCTGAAGTGTGCGATGACCATAGCCAGGCAGGCAGTGATCCTCAGTGTGCCTTCCAGAGAGGATAACAACCCGGAACACATCCATCTTTTTAACGAAGTTCGCCTGCGTGCGATGCTCACCGGCGCTCGTCGTGTAACCGTGGAATATGTGCTCAATCATATTATAGTTCTGGCGCTACTATGAGCACGTTTCGAAAATACCCGCGCACCCCTCACATTGATGGAAGCCGCCGGCAACCCGGCGACGAGGATCTGTCGTCCGAACCCTTCGCCTCTCTGCATGGTTTGCGTGTAGTGGTAGAGGAAAAAATTGACGGCGCGAATGCGGGGATCAGTTTTGCAGACGGGAGATTGCAGCTGCAGAGCCGCGGTCATGTGCTCACCGGCGGCGCGAGAGAGCGGCATTTCAATCTATTCAAACGTTGGGCGATCTGCTTTGAAAAAAGAATTCATGAAGTTCTGGGTGAACGTTACGTGATGTACGGCGAATGGGTATACGCTAAACACACAGTGTTTTATGATACGCTGCCCCACTATTTTCTTGAGTTTGATATACTGGATCTGAAAACTGAATGCTTTCTGGACACGCCTTCGCGCAGCCGGTTGATAGAAGAATTACCGGTGGTATCCGTGCCGGTAATAGACACGCGGTCATTTCGATCACTGGCCGAACTCCGTGAATTGATCGGGAGGTCGCTATACAAGAGTGAGAAATGGCGAAATACGTTAGCGGTCGCTGTCAAACAGGGTGAGTGTGTTCAATTTGGGAAAGCGGTGGAGCAAACCGATCCCAGCGACGAAGCCGAGGGTCTGTATATCAAGCTCGAGGAAGACGGCAAGGTCAGGGCGCGTTACAAGTTTATTAGACCCAGTTTTTCTACGATGGTTATCAACGCCGGGGATCACTGGCTGGATCGTCCCATTGTGCAGAATTGCCTTGCTCCGGGTGTCGACATTTTTGGAGTTTTATGAGTCTTCTCAATCTGGTTCCCGATGGTCCCTCCTGGCGCGTGGACTGGAAAGCGATGCAGGAGTTCGACTGGATACGTGCTCTTGCGGGATGCCGGCAGGATCCGGAATGGCACGCAGAAGGTGATGTCTGGACCCACACGCGAATGACGCTGGAGGTATTGGTCGCTCTCGTCGCCTGGCGGACTCTGCCGTCAGATGAGCGTACAGTTGTCTTCCTCGCCTGCATGCTGCACGATGCAAGCAAACCCGTCAGGACAAGACTCGAACCCGACGGTCATATTGTATCCCCAGGACATTCCCGTCACGGAGCGATTCGAGCCCGACAGATACTATGGGAGGATGCGATTCCATTCGCGCTTCGCGAGCAAGTCTGCGGTCTGATTCACCACCATCAGATCCCATTCTTTGCCGTTGACCGTAAAGACGCAGAGCGCATAGCTGTCGGGGTCAGCCAGATTGTCCGGCCCGACCTGCTTTCGCTCGTATCAGAAGCCGATGCGCGCGGTCGTATATGTCTTGATCAACAGAGGCTGCTCGACAATATCGCGCTGTGGAGTGAGCTCTGCCGGGAGTTGCAATGTCTCGACGCACCATACCGCTTCCCCAGCGATCATGCGCGTTTTCTTTATTTTCGCGATGTGCGCCGTACTGTCCATACTCCGGCCTGGGATGACACGCGCAATCTTGTGATCATTATGTCCGGTCTACCCGGCGCGGGCAAAGATCGATGGATTCGAGAGAAAATGGGTGATGTACCGATCATTTCTCTGGACGATATTCGCGAGAAGCTCGACATTTTACCGGGCAAGCCACAGGGACGCGTCATCCAGGAAGCTCGAGAGAGGGCAAAGGTCTTTTTGCGGGCCGGCCAGCCTTTTGTGTGGAATGCAACCAATGTGAGTATTGAAATGCGCGGGAGAATCCTCAATCTGTGCGCCGACTATAAAGCCTATATCCGTATTGTATATGTGGAATCAACCCATGCACGAATCTGGGACCAGAATCGCCGGCGGGATCGCGCTGTACCCGAAGCTGTGATGGACAGGTTGATCGGGCGATGGACAGTGCCTTCGCCAACCGAAGCGCACGAGATCTGTTTCGAAGTAGAAGACTCACCCAAATAACTTTCCAACGGCTCGCTGCGGGACACACAGTTCGCTTGACTAACGGACGCCGCGAAAATATCTAAGCTGGATATAGTGTCCCAATAAAAAAAGTAATGCCATCCGAATCCCACCATTCTGATCTCCACCGCAGATTTTTCGGATCTGCCCTAGCCCGGGATGCCGTCGTGCGATGTCTTTCGCCGGCAAAAAAAGTCCGCATTGCGACTGCTTTTTTTGAATTGAGCGGCTGGGAACTGTTGTCGAAAGCGCTGGAGAATAAAGAAATTCTGCTTCTTGTCGGACGCGAAGAAGGCATGGAAGACAGGATCGAAGTTCTCTTTCAGGAATTTCTGGAACAGCTGGCCGTTCAGGATCATACTGATAAAATACAATCTCTGAAGAGTCTGCGGGAAGCTGTCAGCAGCGGCAGGCTGTCTCTGCGAATCTCCAAACGCCGTGTCACACAGACTCTCGACGTGCGCTATCTGTTTCATCATGCAAAACTTTATATGGCCGATGAGACCGATCTGATTGTAACTTCTGCGAATATGACCAGGCAGGGTCTGTCGATCAGCCGGGAAGCCGGATATCTTGTGGATTCGCCGGATGATGTGAAATACTTTGTTGCGACATTCGACCGCTTCTTCGACGAAGCCGAACCTTTGAATACGAAATTTATAGAGCTGCTGAATGAAATACTGAACCTGCGCGATCCCTTTGCTGTTTACGCACGTTCTCTTCTGGAAATCTACGGTCTGCCGGACGACACTCCTCCCGGAAATCTTCCTCTGCCGGCGCAGTACCAGAAACCCGTTATCTCCCGCCTTGTTCAGACGATCGAGGAGCATAACGGCGCATTTCTTGTCGCATCGACGGGTCTCGGAAAGACGATCATGGGTGCGCACGCCGTGTCGATTCTCCGGGGCATGAATATCATTGACGGTGTTATCATTTTCTGTCCGGCCGGACTTCGCGACATGTGGCAGCGGTCGATGCGCGCTGCGAGAGTCTCCAGCCGTGAATTTTCCTATCAGGTCCTGTCGCTGGAGGACTGGCAGAAATCCAGACAGGTGCATATGATGGAGGAAGATCTGAGGAATTCGGGCGACAGAATGCTGATCATACTCGACGAGAGCCACCATATGCGCAATGAAGAGCTTGCCGAAAAAGAGAGACGTCTGCGGCACAGACGTATTGATCAGGCCGTAAAAAAAGGAGCCAAACTCCTGCTAATGACGGCGACACCGTACAGCAGAGGCGTCGACGATATCAATGCCCAGCTCAATCTGATACCGAATACATTTCAGACCGGCGGTCTTTTCGGCGGCGAACTCACCAGCTGGCGAGTGGACAGGCCTTCGGATCTTTCGACCCTGCCTGTCTGCACCGTGCTCAACGCTCCCACTGTGGTCAGTCATTTCAGCTCCACGGATGAAAACGGCGAAAGGTATGTGGTTTTTTCAGAGGATACCCGCCGATATTTTCCCAGGAAGATTCATCTGAGCGCGATCAAGTATGAGAATCCCGCGAATCAGACACTGTTAAAACTTTTAAACAGTCCTTATTTACGAAAAAAAACCGACAGTTCCCAGAATCTGATCGAGGGAATCGGGATCGGAGGGAGAAGAGATCCTCTCTTTGAGGCCAGGCTTCTGCACCAGTTCTGTTCCTCGCCGGCGCAGGTGTTGGACGCTCTGCATAAAATGAGCGTGGAGGGCGGCTATGAGAAAATGCGTTTCGAATTTCAGAAAGAGCTGTCCGACCTTGCTCTGGAAGAAAAATCGCGGCTGGAAGTAAACAATACAGATGATAAAATAGTTAAATTATGTGAAATAATTAAAGAACATCAGGATGAAAAAATAGTAATTTTCTGTATCTATAAGTATACGGCGCAGTATCTTCTGGAAAAACTCACGAAACAATTCACCGGCATTGTTTTTGAAAGCACAGTCGATCGAGATCCGGACCGGCTGGAAGATATCCTCAGTTATTTTGCTCCCGTTGCAAATGATAAAATCAACCCGGCCGAGGTGCCGGACGAATTCGCGGCGAAAATTCTGGACAACAGAATTGATATCCTTATCGCATCCGAGGCCATCTCCGAAGGATTCAACTTGCAGGATTCCCGCATTCTTATCAATTACGATCTTCCCTGGTCGGTGCTCCAGCTTGCGCAGAGGATGGGAAGGCTGATGCGGCCCTGGCATGAACCCAGAGAACTTTTAATCTATAATTTCATTCCCGACACAATGAACGATCCTTCGTTTGTGCATGCGACGCGATGGCGCGATCGTCTTGAAAAACGCAACCGCGAACATCAGTCCTTTGCCCAGCTGCCCGTGATGATCGGCGCTGAAAAAGAAGAATACAGTCTTTATTCCGTATCAGCGGTTCTACAGGAGTTTTCCGAAGCGGAACTGAATCTGGAAGAGGCGCTGCAGTTTATTGAGAATGCCACTATGATTTCCACATCCACATTCCTGGATGATCTGGCAAAACTTTCGCCGGAAGAATCGTCTCTCATACTCAGTTACAGGTCCGGATTCAAGAGCCGGGTAAGAATTCGCAAAGGCGATCCGGCTCTATTCCTGCTAATTCGCAGGAGGAAATCAGTTTTTTCCTGTCTGTTCAAAGAGGATGCCTCATTTTTTCTGCCCCCGGAACGAATCATGGAATCTCTTGAAAGAATTCGTTTTCCAGAAAACGAAAGTATTTATTCTGATTCAGCGGATCCGAATAAGATGGATACTTTCCAGGAGAAATGCCTGGCCAATTGGCTTGCGCACTTTCAGGAAAAGAAAGAGAATGTAAGGATTATCTGTTCGCTGCATTTTGCAGAATAAGAGGGCTCTGCCGCGATGTGGCTCATCATGCAGCTTCCGATAATAAAGTTTATGTTCCGTCCTGAGCAAGCTGTCGTTCACTTACCGGCGAACGTCCGGTGCTGGAAATCGCCAGAGAATCCAGATAGCTACGCCCGGATGCAGATGGGTAACCGCCTGTGTCTAAGGGGGCTTATTACTCCTTTTGAATGGAGGTGCGAAACAGCAGTCCGTAACATCAAGTGAATTCTGCAGCGCCGTCATATTAGCCGGTAGAAATATCGGAAACAGAGAGAGTCGAGCCTGTCGTAATAAGGCGAAGACCTATGGAAGGAACGAAGATTCTGGATCGCAGTTCTGAAGGACTTTTCGGCGTAAGGGAATCGGAATGCTGTGAAAGCGAACGATGGAACAGGAGAGATCCTGCCGGATCACCGGCCACATCCGGTGTAATTTCCGGTATAAGTCCATCTGGACGAAGTCTGGAAAGATGTCCGGCAGGAAGTCGGATGAGGTCACAGTACCGATGACGATCAGGACAACACAACCTGATCCAGGGAAGGACCTCTACTTTGATCAAGCTGAAGCATGGAGGTAAGTGAAGATGCATGTCAGAAATGACCAACCACATCCAGTAGATTCATCACGAGAACTCCAGCGAAGGCTATACCTCGCGGCCAAAAGAAGCAGGAATCGGAGATTCCATGCGCTCTATGACCGGATTCACCGGCCCGATATTCTGTGGCGGGCCTGGGTGGAAGTAAAAGCAAACAGAGGAAGTGAAGGAGTCGACGGCATAACGTTCGAGGATATCGAGCGCGATGGCATAGATGAATTCCTTCGCTCCATAGAAGATGATTTGAAAAGGAAACGATATCGACCCTGCCCGGTTCTGCGTGTGTTTATACCAAAGCCGGACGGGAGCAAAAGACCGCTCGGAATCCCGACAATTCGGGACCGTGTGGTTCAGCAGGCATGCAAGATCGTAATTGAACCGATTTTTGAGGCCAACTTTCTTGACAGTTCTTTTGGATTTCGTCCTCGGCGAAGCGCTGTAAAGGCCGCGACGGAGGTGCAGAACACCCTCGTTCGCAACTGGTGGGTCGTCGACGCGGATATTCAGAAGTATTTCGACACAATAGACCATGAGCTGCTTGTCAAACTGCTTCGCCGCCGCATAAGCGACCGGCGAGTGCTGAAAATGATTCGACAGTGGCTGACGGCCGGCGTCATCGAAGAAGGAAAGTTCAGGCCGTCGGAAATTGGCTCGCCGCAGGGAGGGGTCATAAGCCCGTTGCTTGCGAATATCTTCCTGCATGTGTTCGACATGTACTGGCAGAACAACTGGCGGCATCTCGGCAGAATGATTCGTTACGCGGATGATTTTGTAATCATCTGCCGGTACCGGTCTCATGCCGAGCAGGCACTGCGCGTCACTGCCGGTATTATGAAACGTCTGAAACTCACTCTGCATCCGGTCAAGACACGACTGGTACAGATGGATAAGGACGGATTCGATTTCCTTGGATTTCATTTTCGTAAGAGCCATTCTGAGAACACCGGTAAACTCGTGCCGTATTTCTGGCCTTCCATGAAGGCCATGAAAAGCGTGCGGGCGAAAATCCGAGAGCTGACCGAACGCAGGAGATATTGTTTCTCTCTGGAGTCGGTCGTTGAAGATTTAAACCCGATAATCCGGGGCTGGAGAAACTATTTCAGCGTGGGGAATTCGACGCGGAAATTCCAGCAGCTGGATTATTACGTGCTGTACCGTCTGTTCCACTTTGCCCGTAAACGCGGCGGAAATCGCGGCTACCTGAAGGTTGCCGTCTTCAATGCCTGGTATGCAAAGAGCAAAGTGCTTCGCTTTTACTGCCCCGGTGAATCCGGGTTCAGTAGTGCTTGAATGCCGAAGGAAGAAGATCATCGGAAAGCCGTATGCGGGAAAACTGCACGTACGGTTTGATGCGGCAGGAGATGGAAACCAGAGTCCTTTACAGGATTCCAGGCGCCTTCTCCTGACCCTGCTTCCGTCCTGAGCAAGCTGTCGTTGAATAAACTGGCGGATTGGTAACAGATCAGACCGGGACGATTGGTAACACCTGTTCTTCACTTATTATCGTCATCGGGTTTTTATACGCAAGCACTTTTCCCGTAAAGGCATCAAGAACTCCTATGGCAGCCGAAGCAAAGTGTATCCGTCTGTGCCGTTCCGAAATTTCTTCCAGTCCGATCGTTTCGCCGCGCAAGGCCGGAGACAGAAAAACACGATGCACTCCGTACCGAAAAGTTCCTTCGTCGGATATTCTGAAAGGCTCGATATTGGTTCTGTAATCAACAACCGGCGTCCTGCCGGTATATTCGCGCTGAGATCTTCTGTAGACACTCGCCGGCACTTTCAATTCAAGAGCATGATGCGGCCGCTCCTCATTGTATTCGCGGCGAAAATCATCAAAGGCATTCTGTTGATCGACAAGCGACGAACGTGGAGGCAGTGCCGTATGTGCCTTCAGTGTGCGGTGCATGCGTTCATGACGGCCATTCTGACCTGGTCTGCCCGGCTCGATTCGCTCCAGCCGTATTTCGAGTTTCAGCCACCAGATCGCAAGCTGCGTCAGCCCCGCGATTCCTTTCGAGGAAAATGGAGATCCGTTGTCGGACCGGATTGCGTCCGGCAGACCGAACTCATAAAAGACACGCTCAAAAGCCTTCCTGACATGCGCAGAGTCGGTCTTTTTCAGGCCACGACACTCCAGCAAGAAACGGCTGTGGGCGTCTGTGATTGTAAGCGGATCACAACGATGTCCGTTGCCCACGGTGAAGTGACCTTTGAAATCCGTGCACCATAGATCGTTCGGTTCTTTGACGTGTGATAACGGATAGAACTTCACAGGATTCGGGCGGCGTTTCCGGCGCGAATTCACCAGCCCTTCGCGTTTCAGGATTTCGCCGACTGTGCTTGGCGCCGGCCAGTCTTTGATTCCGGGATACCGGCCTCTCAGTCTTGCAAGCAATGTTTGCGGACCCCACGAAGGGTGTTTCCCGCGTTCTTCGACTACGAGCTCGATGATTTTATCGCGCGTTTTGTGAGGTTGATGATGTGCGGTATGTGAGTGATCTTTGAGGCCGTCGATGCCCTCAGTTTCATACCGCTCTAAATACTTGTATCCAGTTTTTCTGCTGATTTGGAATTCATGGCAGAGTTCGGTCATTGTCCATCCGCCGGCCTTCCAGGCCACGACGAATTTCATTCTTTCTTCGGTCACATTGGTCTCCATCCAGGGCATTGGCATCCTCCAGATGCCAATGTTGAATTTGTTACCAATCCACCAGGTTAATTTTGTTACCTATCCGGCCGGTTTGTACCTCGTTGAGAATATAACCACATCATTTACACTCTGTACTCAGCACATGACTGACACTTCTTTTGACAGAATTTCCACAATCTTTTCAGATTTCAACAATTTTCCAGTAATCCTCAGGATACGGCCGCGCAGCCGCGCGAGCAGTTCCATTCTGACCGCCGGAGGAAGTGTCGCGACAGTCAGCTCGGCGATTTCGCGCAGCGAAAGCCAAAATGGTGGTAGGGCCTGTTCGACGGAAAATGCGGCCGCCGGTTTGATCCCAGTGTGTATTCCGCATCCCACCACCATGACCCGCCGCGCACAATCTTCTCCGGATTTCCAGGACAGGTTTCAAGACCGGCGCAGGGACCCTGCGGATTGGGACCGGCGCATCCGGCGCCGCACTGTGTGTACGAAGGACTGTACCAGTCGTTCACCCATTCCCAGGAATTGCCCGCCATGTCATTGAGTCCGTACCGGTAAACAGGACGCGACCCTACATTCCAGGTTTTTCCGGTGCCGCAGCCCTTCTGTCCTTTCTCCTGAATGATTGCTCTCGTGCAGTCGGCCGGTTCGTTTCCCCAGGGATACAGATCTCCGGTTTCGCCGCGGGCGGCTTTTTCCCATTCCGCTTCCGTCGGCAGTCTTTTCCCTTTCCATTTGCAGTAGTCGCGCGCCTGAAACCAGTTCAGACCCATCATCGGCATGCGGGGTCCGTCGTAATCTTTATACACGGGTCCTGCCGCGGAACATCCCTTCGCGCGAAAGCACTCCTGGTATTCCGAGTACGTCGTCTCATTTGTATCCATAAAAAATACATCCACAATGACCGTCGACTGGGGGGCTTCATCGCGCACTTTTTCCTTTGTGTCTTCCTCAATGCTCTCTCTGTCGCTGCCCCGGATGAAGGGCCCGCCGGGTATGCACTTCATATCGGCCGGCACAGTCAGACTCGGGCAGTCTCTGGAGGAAGGTTTCTCCTGAGCGCTGTTGGGACCGCAGTACAGCAGTGTTGAAAATAACAGAACTGAGACAATGGTCCGTCGGTGAAGAATATGTGTTGCCATGCAGCCGCTCCGCAAACAAACGATTTTTATGTCCGTCGATTGTCCAATCATTCTTGCCTCCCGGTCGCCGCGCCGCTCACATCTTCTCCGGATGATGGGCATCCCTTTCAAGAAGGAAAATGTCCGTGCGGATGAAACCTGGAGTGGAAATGATCCGGGACGAATGGTGGAAGAGCTGTCCCTCCGCAAAGCCTCCGCGTCAAAAGCCCGGCGCGGACTGGTTATCGGCTGCGATACGGTTGTTGTTCTGGACGGACATATTCTCGGCAAGCCGGCTCACAAGGAAGAAGCGGAGCAGATGCTGAAGAGTCTTTCCGGCCGCGTGCACGAGGTCTATACCGGTCTGTGCGTTCTGAAAATGCAGACGGGAGAAAAAAGAATCGGACACAGACGGACATCTGTCTGGATGAAAGTACTGTCGGAAAAAAACATCCGGGACTACATAAAAACCGGAGAGCCGCTCGACAAAGCGGGAGCCTACGGAATTCAGGAACTGGGAGCGCGATACATCGAGCAGATACACGGGGATTATTTTACCGTGGTCGGTCTGCCGATTTCTCTTTTGGCCGATTTCTTAACTCATTTTGGCTGCCGGTTCTGATGCGCGTCAGCCGGCCCGGTTTCAGACAACATCTTTCAAAAATTTATAACTTTCTGAAATAAATGTTTCCAGGTCCGCGGGGCTGACTCCGCCCTGAGAAAGCCGCGCGATTCTGTACAGCTGCCGGGCGACTTTTTCTGTTTTTGACTCTCCGCCGCCTCCGATGATCTGAACTTTTGCCAGGGACTGAATCAGCGGACTTTTCATATTGATGACGAGCGTGTGCTCCTCCGGGAACGCCGGCGCTTCGCGGCTCATGAAAGCCGACATTTCCGAGAAACGGCGCATGGATTCCGGCAGAAGAATCATGACAGGAATATCGTCGGATTTGAGCGACTCCACCCGGATCTGCACTTTCGGATTGTTCACCGCCGTCTTGAAAATTTCCGCCAGACGCTCTTCGTTTTTTTTGCTGTCGGCGTCGACGAGTTTGGATCCGCCTTCCTTATCAATTATGTGGTCCGAAATCTCCGCGTCGACGCGGACAAATTTTTCTTTGATCTTTGACTCAATGAACTGCATGAAATGCGAGTCGATCATCATGTTCATCAGAACCGACTGTATGCCCTGCCCCTGAAGCATCTTAAGCGCGCCGCCCTGGCTGCGCAGATCGGAGACGTAAAATATTTTACCGGCCACCTTCGTCGAATTCTGAATCGTGTATTCGTCGATCGTGACGTATTTCCTGGGTTCCTCGCCGGCGATTTCGAATACAAGAGATTCCTTCGCCTGTTCATAAAAGCGTTCATCGCTGAGCATGCCGAATTTTACAAATGGCGCGATCTCGTTCCAGATTTTCAGATACTCCTCGGGGCTGTTTTTGTGCTCCTCATTCAGACGGTCGGATACTTTTTTGATGATGTGCGATGAAATCTTCTTGATCTGAGGCTCGTTCTGAATGTAGGACCGCGAAACATTCAGGGGAAGGTCAGGCAGATCCACGACACCCTGAAGAACCGTGAGAAATTTCGGGATGAGTTCCTGCGCCTCGTCGGTGACGAATACCTGTTTGCAGTAAATCTTTACGTTGCTGCGATTGACATCCAGTTCATGAGCCAGATGTGGAAAGTACAGTATGCCCTGCAGCCGGAATGGATAGTCGACATTCAGATGCACGTAGAAAAGAGGATCGCCCTGAAAAGGGAAAAGATAGCGGTAAAACTCCAGGTAGTCTTCCCGCTTTAAGGAAGAAGGCTGTTTTGCCCAGAGCGGATTCTGTTTGTTGACCTGCACGCCGTCGACGAGTATTGGAATCGGAAGGAAATCGCAATATTTGCGAACCAGATCGTTGATCCGCACTTTGTCCAGTATGTCTTTCTGATCGTCGTCAATAAAAAGCCGGATCGTCGTGCCGCGTTTTTCGCGGGTGCCCTCGCCTATTTCATAATCTTCGCCGCCGTCGCCGGACCAGAAGGCCGCAGCCGCGCCAGGTGTGAAGCTGCGCGTGTCGATCTCAACCCGTTTGGCGATCATGAAGCTTGAATAGAAACCAAGCCCGAAATTTCCGATGATGCCGGAAGCCGATTTATCGCCCGATTCCTGATATTTTTTTACAAAATCTTCCGCTCCGGAGAATGCGATCTGCGTGATGTATTTCTGAATCTCCTCCGCGGTCATACCGATGCCGTTGTCGGTAAATTCAAGCACGCCCTTCTCGCGGTCTATTATTATGTTCACCTGATAGTCAGAATCGTCGGCGCCGAAAATCTCTTCCGACATGGCGATTTTTTTAACTTTTGAAATGGCATCCACAGCATTGGAAACCATTTCGCGCAGGAAGATTTCCTTCTCCGAATACAGCCATTTTTTGATGACCGGAAGAATGTTTTCTGTGTGTATTGAGAGTTTGCCTTTTTGCATTGCCATGATGTCAAAAAATACGAAAAAGACGCTCCGTCAAGATTGATTTGCGCGTCCCCCGACGCACAGAGTCCTCATTTTTTCTTCTTGTGAAAAAAAGATTTGTCGATTTGAATGATTTAAACTAAGATATCTTAATATTTAGACTGAGCGTCAGTGTAAAATTATGTCTCATCATGCCCGCGCCGACAGCAGATTGTAGACGGATGAAATTATTCAAAGGAAGGAGATGCATATGGCATATTTTGAAATAGAAAAACATCTCCTGATCGCGATCAATGACGGGAAGGCCATTGAAATTGTTTCACCCTGCGTGGACGAGGCCACCGAGGACAAACTTCAGTACGCATTGAAGAGCATTCTGGACCGTTACGAAAAATCCCATCTCCAGGAAAGTCTTTTTGCCTGCATCGTGGAGCTGGCGACGAACGGAACCAAGGCGAACATGAAGCATATTTTTTTTGAAGAAAGCGGAATGGACATTGCCGACCCGGAGCAGCACCGTAAGGGAAGACAGCTGTTCAAGGAACAGACGCACAACATTGACTGGATGAAAGAATACGCTGCGAA
Organism: Spirochaetia bacterium; assembly: GCA_009885105.1. Lineage (GTDB taxonomy): Bacteria > Spirochaetota > Leptospiria > Leptospirales > Leptonemataceae > VFLI01. Next base: position 16,817 of record VFLI01000028.1, read on the forward strand.
AGCGCTGGAGAGAGGATACTTTGTTAAAATCGTGATTACGCATACTCCGGACGGTCTGCGTATCGAGGTTATGAACAACCGGCCGCTCCTGCCTGACGACGAAAGGCGGATCCGTCAGAAACTAGAATTCGGGATGCAGTATACCAATATAATTGATTATTATCAGGAGCATGCTGACGATGCGGAAGGCGAAGGACTTGGATTTGCCCTGAATCTTATTCTGATGAAGGCGGAAAAAATCGACACATCGCTCTTTCGTATTATCAAAGCGCCTGACGCAACAATTGCCAGAATTGAGATTCCTTTTAACGAAAAATTTGAAACTTCGAGAAAAAAGGGAAATTCAATGGATGCGCCGCCTCCGGCGGTAAGTCTTTGAAACCAAAATCCAGGGAATCATTCTGTTTGTGATTCAATTCCGGCGCATTCTGACGGAGCGCCCTGCTGCGCTGCCGCATCAGAGCATTCAGGCTATCAATTCGCTGACTTTGGAAACCCACGATGTATAGAATATCCCGAGCGACCTGAGAAGCTGTGTGTCCGAATCCCCGGACCCGGCTGTCTGCTCCGTCTTCAGAGCGATGATCCCGCTTTTGTACTGAGAACGGAAAGCCAGAAAACTGGTGTCATAAGGAATGTATTTCGCAACCCGCACCATGTGTTCCGGATCCAGGCTGTACTCGCGCAGCCATTCTACGATCAGAGTATCGCAGCGGTACTTGCGCGACAGCAGAATCTGCGCGACGCAGAATCGGAAGATGCTGTCCAGGCATGTCAGTGTGACCTGCTGATTGGCCAGCGACGCTTCCACTATAAATTCATCGCGTTTCTCAACGGCTTCGCGCAGAGTGCGCGATGAAACTATCTTTCTGGAAAGAAATACAAAGGCGCGGAATTTCTGAACCAGCATATCCCGGTCCACGGACGAAATGCTGGTCTTTTCCTGATGCGTTCCCATGTCCAGGATTACCTGCTCTGCTTCGCGGAGGGTTCGTTTGGCGCCGATCAACTGGAAGATCTGGTGCAGGATGTCAAAGGAGAAACTGTGAGCGCGATCGTTCATCAAACGCAGCTCTTTTACATATCGTGCAGTGACCCGGATAGAAAATCCCGAAAGACTCTGCAGATGGTGCCGGCCGGCGCTCTGTATCAGGCTGGCAATATCCCTTACCATGCGCGGTCCGTTTTCTATGTACCGTTCCGGATGCTCCATGTAAACTTTCATGAAGGGCTGTTTCATCAGCCGCACGACGCCGCTGCGAACTTCCTCCTCAAGAAGAAGAACACGCCAGAGCAAAAGCCCCCGGTCGTGAGTTTTTCTTGATTCGTTTTTCTCGGTGACTCTGTCCGGAAATTGAAATACCGGACGATCCTTGACCTGCTCTGCCATAGGTTTATCCCCCAAGACAGTATTGATAATAGTTGGATTTTGTCAATCAGTAAATGGGGCGGAATCCGACGATTCGACCCGGTGTTTTACCTGTAGATTCAACGAATTTCCTATGATTTTCAGGTCCGTCAGTTTGACAGACGGAGCATTTCACTCAGAGCGCCGCCGTTGGTCACATCCACCCAGCCCTTCGAAATCAGCAGTTTCTGAGCTCTGCCGCTGCGATTGCCGGAACGGCAGTACACAACAACAGGCTTTTCTCTGGCGCCAAATTCGCCCAGACGATTTTCGACCTGGTCAACCGGGATGTTGACGGCGCCGGGAAAGTGGCCGTTCTGAAATTCTTCCGGTGTGCGCACATCGACAATGAGAGCCCCCGCTTTTATTTTTTCCGCTGCCTGGCTTTGAGTTGCTTCATTCTTCTGGCACTGCAAAGAGGAAAGAACAATGAGAAGAATAATGGAAAGAGATGCTTTTGCGGGAAGGTATGATTTCAATAATTTCATAATCTATTTCTCCGGTTCGTAATACTATAATATAACCTCATCCGGTCTGCGCGGCCGCAAGTAATTTTATGAAATGACTTTTCGAAAATTGAGCGCAGGAAATTCAACAAAGCATGGAAATCGGCACAGCGTTTGACAATGAAACGGCTTTCATCCTTTCTGGCCGAAAATCGGGATACAGTATTGGTTCCGTCACAACCCCGGAAGCGGCGTATGAACTTCTTCCCGAGCCTGGCAGACCGCGCTTCCGGCAAACGGGTGCATTGCAATGATAACAAAATACAACTATCTCAAAAAGAATCTGAACAAAATGGGCGAGCTGACTCTGGAGCAGATATTTCTTCTGGGGGACTGCCTGGAGAAAGGCGATTATGAACTGGCCCGGCAGATCATCTCAAAAGATGATATGATCGATGATCTGGAAAAAGAGAACGACAACATTTCACAGACTGCAATTCTGGATGCGGTCAATTCCCGCAGGGAGATGGGAATGAATTCTTCCAACGACTCGCTTGTTCTGAAGCACGATCCTCTGCGTTTCGCTCTGTCCGCGATTCGGATCAACCGTTCTCTTGAAAGAATCTGCGATCAGATTGTGAATATAGCCCGTGCCTACAGCCGGGGCGTGATCCGGAAAAGTATTTTTGCCGAAGATGAGGATCTTTCGCTGATTCTGGCCCGGGTGACCACAATAGTCGGCATGGCCGTGGAATCTCTTGTAGAAGAGAAGGAACGGTTTTTTGGATCCTGCCAGGAGGTGGAACTCGAGGTGAACCGACGCTGCAATGAAATGTTTCATAAGTTTCTGGCGGACAAATCAATGAGCCGTCTGGAATTCGCGGATCTGTACCGCATCCTTCTGAGTCTGGAGAGAATCGGCGATGTGTCCGTCAACATAGCGGAAGAACTGGTGCGCCTGACAACGGGCCAGGATGTACGGCATCTCGATCACGTCTGAGCTTGATTTCCTCTTTCCTCTGCGTATCTCTGCGCCCTCTGCGTGAAATATAATCTTTATACTGACGCGGCGTTAGGCCTTCTGTTCCAGATATAGTTTCAGTTCCTGCGCCAGGTCGACCGGCAGATTCAATCCCCGGCTGATAATCCTCTCATTGTATTTGCTGAAAGAGAACCGGTGGCGGGGCGTATGGATATAAGATTCCAGCGCTTCGGACGCCCAGTCTCCAAATCGACGCATCAGCTCCGTGTTCTCTTCCAGCATCCGAATGTATTTGATGAACTGAGGCCGGTTGACAGGCCGGCCTGTATTGCGATAAAAAAGAAATCGGTAGATCCTTTCATCATTGATATCCACGCCCTGCTCGATAGATTTTTCAATATACCGCACATTGACTGTGTCCAGCAGTTCGATTCGGAATGATTCGTTCTCCGGCTTTCGTCTCAGTATTCGCATGATTTCTTCTTTTTCAAAAATCATGTTCGAGCAGTGCGGGTGGCATTCGCCTGAATCCGCATGCAAATCGCATTTGTGCAGAAGAATGCAGTCAGCATCCGACGAAGGCTCCACAATGCCGAAATTGATGCTGCCCAGAATCTCAAAGGCAATGGGATACCCTTTTTCTGTCAGTTCCTGGGCCGCCAGACGCAGCGTCTGCATCCGCTTCAGCGCATCCTTGGTATCGTAGGCTCGATATTTATTCTTTAACTCCAGATAATGGTGAAGAAGATTGTTCATTGACCGGCGCCCGCTCTGACGGTACAATCTGACTGACCCGGATCAGGGCGCAACAATTTCTTGACAGCGCCGATCCCTTTGCGTCTTTTGAAATCTCGTCATCATTTTCATTCTATGGACCCCAAAATACTCGACGGCCGCGCTCTGGGCGAGCGCATGAAGCAGTTCTTGTCAAGAACTATGGATCACCTGATTGAATCAGGCGAGCCGGTGCCGGTGCTGGCGGCCATTCTTGTGGGAGAAAATCCTGCATCGCAATCGTACGTCCGCATGAAAATCAAGGCCTGCGAATCGATCAGCATGGGTTCGCGTTTTCTTTCTCTTCCCCAGAGCGCTGCTACAGAGGATGTTCTCTCCCTGATCGATGAACTCAACGCGGATCCGGCCGTTAATGGAATTCTACTGCAGCATCCTGTACCCCAGCAGGTGGATGAACGGGCATGTTTTGACAGGATCAAACCGGAAAAAGACGTGGACGGCGTGACTTCATACAGCTTTGGAAAAATCTGCGCCGGTCTTCCGGCATACGCGCCGTGCACTCCCGCCGGCATTCTGCAGCTGCTCGATTATTATAAAGTTCATCTGCCCGGAAAGAATGCCGTTGTGGTCGGCGCATCCGATATTCTGGGACGTCCCATGGCCATGATGCTCCTGAACCGCAGCTGCACTGTCACCATCTGCCATATCCAGACGCGGGATCTCTCAGAGCATCTGCGTCAGGCCGACCTTGTCGTTGTCGGCGCGGGAAAACCCAGACTGATTCGGGGGGAATGGATTAAAGAAGGCGCCATTGTGGTCGATGCCGGATTCAATGAGGGGAATCTGGGCGATGTGGATTTTGAATCCTGCTATAAGAAGGCCTCCCTGATTTCTCCGGTACCCGGCGGAGTCGGCCCGATGACAATTGCCACATTGCTTCTGCACACCATGCAGTCGGCTATCGGCAAGTACTCCTACAGGGTGCATTTCCATGAATCTCCAGATTACGATCATGCGGGCACGCTGTAAGCGTCCTGTTATCGGTTGATTTCGAAAAAGCTTATCTTTTGCAGGGACAGGCGTTGTGGCACAGTATCCTCACGTTGTGACAGATTGCCATGCAGTCGTTTTTTAGTGTTCCCAGCTCAGTGCAGACTTCCCCGGACGGCTGACTGAGGCAGTCTCCGCATTTCTGGTCTCTTTCAAGATTGGGCTGAGGGGGTGTCTTGCAGACAAGAAATACGCTGGACAGAACCAGGGAGAATATGAATAAAAGCGATAATATCGATATGATGTATTTTGATTTCATTGAGTGCTCCCCCATATTTTCGGTTCCTCTATATGAATATATTACCGGACATGCCGTTCTGTCCATGAATAATATTCTGTTTTCCAGCTGCAGAGCGGCATATGCATCAGGAAGGCATGCATGAGCGCGGCCTCGTCTGATATTCTCGATCCGATTCTCTCTGGAATTCTAAAACTGCTCCAGCTGGATATCCCCGGCGCGGGTCTTGTATTGAAAAAGGACGGCCAGAATGTGTATTCTTCCGGGGAATTCACGGAACCGTCCACTTCCTATCCAATGATGGACTATGAACTACTGGTGGGAAAAGCGCCGGAAGCCATCACTCCGGATGAGGCGCTCGCTGTAAAAAGCGCAGTCAGCCTGGCATCCACGATTTCTCCCCACATTGAGGGCGGTCGTATACGCACCGGCCTGCTTTTAAAAATCTTTCTGGAAGTCATAAAGAATCTGGAAGCCCGCAGCCGTCTTCTCAATCACTATGAAACCATTACAAAACTGAACCAGAAAATCCTGCTTGCGGCTGACCTGCAGAGCGTCCTGCAGATCATTATGGACATGGCCAAGGAAGCCACGGCCGGGTCCGGGGCCTCGCTTCTTCTGGTCGATGCAAGAACGGGAGAGCTGTATTTCAATGTGGTGTCCACCGGCACAAAGGACAGTGAACTTCGGGAAATCCGCATCCCGCCGGGCAAAGGAATAGCGGGAAGCGTTGTTCAGAGCGCAAAAAGCGAACTCATCCGCGATGTCTCGACGGATGCCAGGATTTTCCGCGAGGTGGATGAAGCTCTGAATCAGGTTACAAAGGATATGATCGTATCGCCGATTATCGCGCGAAACCAGGTCATCGGCGTGATAGAGGTTGTCAATTCGCGGTCCGCGCACGGATTCCTTGCGGACGATCTGGAATTTCTCAACAATATTTCTTCGCATACGAGTCTCTTGATTGAAAACATGAAGAATATGCAGGATCTTGTTCGCACCAACCGGGAGCTGGACCGCAAAATCTCTGAACTCAACGCTCTGTATGAAATCGGACGTGTGCTGAACTCCAGCCTGGACCCGGACGAGCTCAAAAAAGGACTGCTCCGGACTCTCATGAAAGTAATGCGAATTGGTTCCGGATCGATTCTGACGCCGGATCAGGACAGCCGGAAACTGGAAAGGGAATTTGCTCTTCGAATGAATGATACGGGCATTGAAGAAATCACGGAAAAAGAAAGCTATATCGCCGCGACGGATATACTTCTCTGGATGCGGCAGAATAAAGAACCATTTTATTTTGCAAACACAATCAGCACGGAACATGCGGGCCTGGCCAATCGATTTCGTTCTGACAATAAAGATATGACTGAAAATCCGGACATCTGGGTCCCGGTAATGGCAGCAGGCAATAATGATGTTCTTTTCATTGTTTCTCTGGGAGACACCGCTTTTCGCCGGCGCGATCCGGTCAGCGACACACTTTTTTTTCGCGGCATGATGAACCAGGCATACTCGGCATTTCAAAATGTGGGATCGTACAGAGACACTGTGCTGTCGCGCAAAAAAGAGCAGCATATCAGAAAGGTATTCCAGAAATATGTTCCGGCAAAAGTCATTCAGGAAGTTATCGATCAGTCCGAATCGCCCAAACCGCGCAGCCAGAATGTTTCCGTTCTGTTCGCGGATATTCAGGGATTCACCAGAATCGCGGAAACTCTGAATCCGGCGCTCCTCGTGGAGCTGCTGAATGAATTTTTTGAGGAGATGGTGGGTGTGGTCAACGGCCGTAACGGCATTGTGGACAAGTTCATGGGCGATTCTCTGATGGCGCTTTTTGGCGTTCCGAATGCGGACCTGAATGATTCCAGGAATGCTCTTCGCGCTGCCTTTGATATGATCCGCCATGCAGAGACTCTGAATAAAAAGAGGACGGCGGAGAACCGGCCGGTGTTTGAAATTTCCGTGGCTGTGCACTGCGGACCGGCCATTGTCGGCAACATTGGATCCGCTCAGAGGCAGGACTATACAGCTGTGGGAGACACCGTAAACCTTGCATCCCGTCTGGAGAAACTTACAAAAATATACCATTCTTCCGTACTGTTTTCAGAAGCGGCCCTGCGCGAATCTCGCACCGACCTGATCTGCCGTGAAGTCGACCTGATTCAGGTCCGTGGCAGAACGGGGATCACACGAATCTATCAGCTTGTCACGGACGAAAAAACTGCGCACATATTTTCAGGCGTCGCGGCTTTCTGGGACAAAGCCCTGCAGGAGTACAGGCTGAAGAATTTCGAAAGCGCCCTGTACGGATTTGAAAAAATCAACGGGACTCTGGGCCAGGATCCCCTCTCTGAAATGTATGTGGATCGGTGCCGGAGCTTTATTGAAAATCCGCCTCCGCCGGACTGGGAAGGAATTTTTCGACTGGACATATGAAATACCAGGGAAAAGCTAACGATTCAGAAAGAGCTGTCAGGACCCATGAAAAAAATAACCGTAGATCAGAAATTCGAATATCCTCTGGAGACGCTTCTCAAAGCCCGTGAGGAACGTTACAAACATCTGGATAAATTTCCGGAGCTCAAAAATGTGACGACAGTCAAAGAAGAACGCGAAGGCGACATTCTCAAACAGACCCGGCATATTTCCATCGCCGACTCTCTGCCCTCTGTTCTGACCACTCTTATGCCGTCTGGCGCCAGCACGCTTGTGGAAGATTCCGAATTCAATCTTGCTTCCCATCTGCACACATTCCGGGTTGTGCCGGGAGGAAATCTTGATTCTCTGTTCACCGTCACCGGAGTCTCGCATTACTATGCGGAGGAAAACGGAAAATCGGGCCGGAACTATGAAATCGAAGTGAAGAGCCAGACTCTCTTTATTGGTGGAATCATTGAGAATGCCATCGCCGAGCTGTACGCGCACAATCTTGAAAAGGACAAGAGTTCCATCCTGAATTTCATCGAGATCCTGGAGAAAGAAGGTGGATCCTGATTCGCAGAGAGTCCGTTTTTTACAGGAAGCCCTGCCCTATATCCGCCAGTTCGCCGGACGCACCGTTGTAATCAAATACGGCGGCGCGGCCATGGAAAAAAGCGAACTGGGCCAGAATTTTGCGCGCGATATTGTTCTTCTGCAGTACGTCGGAATAAAGCCCGTGATCGTTCACGGCGGCGGCCCTAAAATCAGCCGCATGCTGAACGACCTTGAGATCAAATCGGAATTTATAGACGGCCAGCGTGTCACAGACGATGCCGCGATGGAAGTCGTCGAGATGGTCCTGTGCGGTTCCATCAATAAAGAAATCGTTTCCTTAATCCAGCGTGAAGGCGGCAAGGCTGTCGGAATCTCCGGCAAGGACGGCAGCTTTGCGGTTGCGGCCAGGCATACGATTCTGAGAAAAAATGCGGACGGTCACGTTCACTCCGTCGATATGGGACGGGTCGGAAATATTCTTCCCGAGGGTATCAATCCGGATGTGATCACGACGATTGAAAACGGCGGGTATATACCTGTTATTGCCCCGGTGGCGGTGGATGCGGATGGAAAAAGCCTGAACGTAAACGCGGACACAATGGCGGGAGCGGTTGCCGCGGCGCTCCGGGCGGAAAAACTGATTCTGCTCACGGACACTCCGGGCGTTCTTCTCAACGACAAAACGATACAGCGTCTGACGCCCCTTCGCGCGCGCGAACTGATTCATGAAGGCGCGATCAGCGGAGGAATGATCCCCAAGGTGGAGTGCTGCCTGCATGCGGTGGACAGAGGAGTCCGGCGCGCTCATATCATCGACGGCCGCATCCCCAGCGCGCTTCTGCTGGAACTTTTCACTGACGCCGGCGTCGGAACTCTGATAACGGGGGAAGAATAAAAAAGCGTACGAGGACCATTGGAAGTTTGTTGAACCCCTTCCCTGCCGGCCATAGTTGAACCCTATTCGTAAAACTCCACATGCTTAAACAAAGAAAAATGTTTCCGATTCGTCGTCACGAGCAGGCAATGCTGCGAAACACAGGTGGCTGCGATCAAAATATCTTCATTGTCGATCGTTATTCCGGATTTCTTTAATTCCGTAAATAAACCGGCCGCCATTCGGGCAGTTTTCGCGTCCAGGTCGGCGATATCACAGAGTGTCAGAAATTTTTCGCGCTGTTCGAGATGTTTTTTCGAACTGACACCGGCAAATAATTCATAGACACTGATCGAAGAAATTACCGCCCGGCCGTCAATAAGCAATTTTTTTACAGTATTTGAATCTCCTCGATCGGCGAAAAAATCGATAATTGCCCCTGTATCGAGGATTACTTTTTTCTCCAATTCTGCCTCGCGCTCTTGATTCTTTTCATTTCCTCATTATATTCACCGGCGGAGAGACTCCCCGCCAGTGAATTCACGATTTTCTTTCTTCCCGGTTCGCCGGTGCGTTCTTTCGAATCGAAAAAGAATTCCAGCGCTTCGGTGATGATTGCCGAATATCCCTTAATATTACGCCGGGACGCCTCGCCCACAAGCTTCTGGCGGAGGGCGCGGGGTATTTCAATCGTCGTTCTCATAATACCCATATACATGCATATGCATGTATATGGCAATCACAAACAAAAAAGCGAGGCAACCCGCCCCGCTTTTTACACTCTTCCATCTTTTTCTTAACGTTCACATTGTGCAGGTTTCCTGGTGAGGAAGTCCGGCGCGTCTTCGCGACCGTCCGAACCAGGGAGCCTGCACAATGCTGCTATTGGTTTGCTTTGGCGTTGGTCGCCATTTTCAGATAATAGCCCTGTGCATCGTAGAAGTTCTGTCCCCAGTATCCCAGGTTTGTCGCTTCAAGATGATCGATCCCCGTTGTCAGGATGCCGTAGGAAGGGTATCCCATCCAGGTTCCCCATTTCTGTGACGAAACCGGAACCACGCCGTCATTGTCGCCGCCCTGGCCGTTGAACACGCCGCCGGTCCAGCAGATTGGATATGTCAGGACCATAATCGGATGCTGAATTGGATCCGCCCAGGCCATTTTGCTGCCGTAAGAGAAATACTTAATCGTACTCACGTTAGGCGTCGAAGTGTTGAATGAGGCCATCGCTCCCGTGGTCAATGATCGAGTCATGACAATTATGTCCTGCTGACCGCCGTGATACACAAGCCTGCCGAACATATTGAGAACGGTTGCGACAAAAGGCTGCAACCAGCTCGGAATCACAGCCAGTCCGATATCGGCGATTGGAGAGCCGCGATGGACTGAGTTGATGGTGGTGATGCTTCTTACTTTAGAGGCCATGCCCAGATTGGTTACCATATAACGTGCTGTCAGACCGCCCTGCGAATGTCCCATAATATGAACTTTTGTGTAACCATTGGCCGCCATCCAGGTGTTGATCTGACTTTTTAGCTGATTGCCGCGAAGAACATTGTCGTTCATGGCCGTCATTCCCGGCGTCAGCACCGGAACTCCCTGGGAGCGCAGATACGAATCCAGACCTCCCCAGTATTTCACGAGACCGCCTGCCAGGCCCTGAGTGTCGTCAAATCCCAGAATTCCGTGAGCCAGAACAATCGGATAGGCCCCTGTCAGAGGTTTGGATGAAGTTCCGCCGCCGCTTGCGAAAGCCGGCAGAAAAGAACTGATAAGTAATGCGATGAGTAGTAGTTTTTTCATGAATGATCCTCTTTATGTAATCTCATTATTGCATGAATTGTGCCAGCCGGTGAATTTTCATGAAAATGTAAGCTTTCCCGAATCTTTTTCATCAGGAATGTCCGGAAGCCGGATCGATATCCAAGTTTCTGGAAGGAAAAGTAAAAAATATCAATTATAAACACAGATAGCTAAAATATAAGCACAAATAGAGTGCAGAAGTAGAAGTAAAAAAATGCCCACAAAAAAGCCATTGATCGGAATCAAGCATTTTTATGCAAATTAACGGGTATGCTTTTGCAGAGAGTGGTTATTACTGTTGGGCGAACTCCGGTCAACCATACGATTTGGCATCCTTTCAAAAATTCATCAACGGAAACGGTTTCGCCCGTGCCGCCGAATCGGTCCTGCTCCAGATAGGTCACCGATGCCGGGTTCACGTTGATCAACTTCGCCGGGCAGTTGAATAAACACGGAAGCGTCCCAGACGGTCAGATCATAAATTCCGTTCTTCCAGCTTCTCATTCCAAAACATTCATAAACGGCCTGATGCACCTCGGGCGACGGCACGGCCGTGTTGTTTCTGACGGCCTGCAAAAGTCCCTTCCCGTCCGCCGCCTCTAAGATAGGCTTGAGAATTCCGTTTTCCGTTTCAGTAAAGCGATCGATTTGATCATACTCGCCGGTGTTCCCGATTCCCTGCTGCCGGTTTTCGTAATTGTAATAGACGCCGCTCAGGGGGCATTTGAGGAAACGGGCATGATACGGCTTTTCTTCCGGTCCAACGCCCACGGGCGCCATTTTTTCAAACACCGGCGAATAGATTTCGTCATGATCATGTTGGAATTCACTCCTTGCCAGGCTCGGCAACAATTTTTTGTCCCGTGCGGAAAATTCAGCCCAGCCTTAAAAAGTCTCCCTTCCCGCCAGCATCCGGTAGCAGCACTTATGCAGGTACGAGATTACCAGCGTGTTTTGGTATTGACGGGAAGGTTGCCGTATATCTATACCCTCAGTAGTTTCCTGTAAAATCAATCGCACCGCGACATGCCGCTGCATGTTCATCCGGGCTCTTACCGTTTGCGGGCTGATCGGAGTTTTAGGAAGTGGAGTGAGGCGGCATGGCGGGCGCAGATGAGACATCATTGTCGGAAGAGGCGAGCGCTCTTCTTTCCGATCTGGGCTGGACGAAAGCGCGTCAACGCGAATTGGCGCGGAAATTTCCAGACACCAGACCGGGCAGAATCGTCAATCTCTCCAGGGGCAGACATCTCTCGTTGACCGCAGCCGGTTACGTGTGGGGTCCTCTGCCGCGAACTGACACGCCATCGTCCGCCTGGCTGGCCGTTGGCGACTGGGTGGCTCTGACCGACGCGGGTCGGATTGCCGGGCTCCTGGATCGCGCCACAGTGCTTTCACGAAAGGTTCCGGGCGATGTTGTGCGGGAACAGTTGATTGCCGCCAATATTGACTATGCCTTCATAATTCAGGGACTGGACGGCGATTTCAATCTGCGACGGATTGAACGGACGATCGCGCTCGTCCGGGCGGGCGGAGCAATGCCGATCGTCATTCTGACCAAAGAGGACCTGGCAGGCGATCTTGCCGAACAGATAAGCCTGGCGCGTCGTGCCGCCGGTGGCGCGACGGTGCTGTCGGTCTGTGTTCCGCGGAACAGCGGCATCGGCGCTGTGCGAAATCTGATCGGACCGGGGACGACAGTCGTCTTTCTGGGTTCGTCCGGCGCGGGTAAATCGACGCTTATCAATGCGCTCCTTGGCTGGGAAATTCAGAAAACGGCCGCTGTTCGCGGCGACGATTCCAGAGGCCGCCACACCACGACCTCGCGGCGCATGTTCAGACTTGATACCGGCGGCTTCGTCATCGACAATCCCGGAATGCGGGAACTTCAGCTCTGGGAAGCGGACTCCGGCGTGGCAGACGCCTTTCCGGACATCGCCGAACTCGCACGCTCATGCCGCTTCCGCGACTGCCGGCACTCGGCCGAGCCGGACTGCGCTGTCACGCAGGCCGTCGTAGACTGCGTGCTGGATGCGGCGCGGTTTGAGAGCTACCGTAAACTGGTCCATGAAACCGAAGCCATGTCCCAGCGCGAAAAGCTCAAAGGCAAAGATTCAAAAGCTGCCAAAAATATTTCCCGCGCAATTCGTGAACTTCCCAAACGAAAGCGACTGTCGGACGTCTGACCGTAATCGGCGGGGTCATGAATCGCGCCTTTTTTTAAGCAGCGCCAGCCAGTTTTTTCAGTTGAAAGTAAAGCTCCGGGAAGTCTCTGTTTTTCTTTTCGGAAACGCCGCTTTCTATCAAATATTACTATATCCGGGATTTCAATATGTTAATTTTCGTGTTGACGAATTTCCGTCGGCAGCGTGGCGATCCTTTCCTGGAAATTCTAAAAAGAGAAGGACTGGAGATCACATTGACTCGGTGAAACCGGCAGTTCGTTTTTATCCTCTCAGCGCATGAATTTTAGCCCCCGGCCTTCCAAAGTCTCCCGGACATCCTGCAAGAATCTTATATTATCATTTATGTACGCCGTAAGTATTGTCTTATCAAACAAATTTACCATTGACACCGATACCTGAGAACAGAGCCTTATCCAAATGGACGCAGACCGCAATTATATCAAATCTTTTGTTCGAACCGTGCCTGATTGGCCGGAAAAAGGAGTCATGTTCCGGGATATCACCCCGATTTTTCAGAATGCAAAAGCGCTCCGGGGCACAATGGATGCTTTTGCTCAGCGTTATATAAGCCAGAATGTGGACATAATCGCCGGCATTGATGCGCGGGGATTTCTGCTGGGTGTTACCATTGCTTACGAATTGAACTGTGGATTCATCCCGATCCGTAAAAAAGGCAAGCTTCCCTATAAAACCTACAGTGAAGAGTACACTCTGGAGTACGGATCGGCGGCGATAGAAGTCCATACGGATGCCTGCCCAAAGGGCAGCCGTGTTGTTCTCTTTGACGATTTGATTGCAACGGGCGGGACGATGGTCGCAGCGGCCAAATTGATCCAGCGTATGGGTGGAGTGATTCATGAGGCCGCGGCCATCATTGATCTGCCGGATCTCGGCGGATCCAGAAAAATCCTGGATATGGGTGTCCCCGTGCATGCTCTTCTCAGCTTCGAAGGACATTGAGTTGTGCGTGTCGATTGGCAAATTTCACCGCCGAGGCGCAGAGCAAGATGAGAATGAAGGAAAAGAAAAAACAGAACGACTCAACAAACGTTCCGGGACGATTGTTCACTTCGTCTCGTTCCTTTTCTTCTCTTCTCGGCGTCCTTCTCGTTCTCTGCGTCTCTGCGATTGATTTCTTTCTATTTCCACTGTCCGATCATTCGTTATTCGCACAACCGGCGGCGGCTCTGCCCACATACGCAGCTCTTCTGGAAAAACTGCCGGATCTCTGGAAAAAACGCTATCCTGTGGCCGCTGATCGGTTCGTTCCAAATCCGGAAAGCCGCGGTGTTCTTACGGCGCTTCTGGAAGGCCGTCGCATTTACTATTACCAGTTTACCGCTGTGCTGCCCAGGCCGCGCCGTCAGGAAGACGGATCGATGCAGAACCAGGGAGATAGAAGCGTGGAGCTCTGGGTCCGATTTCGCAGCTGGGAAACAGAGGCCTTTGATCTGACATTTGTGCGAAGAGACCGTCTCCCCGGCGCCGATTTCCGGTGGATAAAACAACCCTGAAAGGGCGAATTAACGCTAAAATATCAATACAGTAAGCAAATTCGCGTTCATTGGCGTCCATTAGCGGTTTCTTCCTCCGGAAAAATAGTAGAAAAACTATCAGTGGTCAGAGAATTTCGACTATGGACTATCAAAAAGCATCAGAAGCAATCCGATCACGCATGCAGGATCAAAAAATTCACACGGATGTGATCGAAGAATTTTTGCGTCGTGTTTCTCTGATCGCGGAGGGCTATTCCGGAAAAATTCCCTGGAATGAAATAGGCGATCTAAATACAGAAGATTCTGTGAGGCTGGAAGAACTGCCGGCCGGCCGTGCGCATAAAATGCGGGACCTGCTTGTCGTCAAGCTCAACGGAGGACTGGGAACCTCGATGGGCCTCTCGAAGGCCAAATCACTCATCAACATCAAGAATCAAAAATCATTTCTTGAGATCACTCTGGATCAGATGACTGCAGCCCGCGTCCGGTACGGCGCCATACCGCTGATTCTCATGAATTCATTCAACACGCGCGAGGACACTCTCGCGCAGCCCGGCGTGAAAGAAATCAACCTGACCTGCCCGGGTTCGATCCCGGTGGATTTTATGCAGAACATGGTGCCCCGGATACGAGTTTCCGATCTGATGCCCGTCGGCGACGGTTCGTCCGAATCGTGGTGTCCGCCGGGCCACGGCGATATTTATCTTTCCTTGAAGATCACAGGCATTCTCGATCAGTTGCTTGCGTCCGGGTACAGAACAGCTTTTCTCTCCAACGGCGACAATCTCGGGGCCGTTATAGATGAGAGAATTTATTCATATCTGTCCGGCGAAAAACTGGATTACTGCGCGGAGGTGACGCCCAAAACGATTTCCGACTTGAAAGGCGGCGTTCTTTACCGGCGCATCATGGAAAAAGGAGAGACCGGACACATCGAGCTTCTGGAAACGGCGCAGGTGGAAAACGCGCATTTAAAAGATTTTCAGGACGTGAAACGATTCGCGTATTTTAATATAAACAATCTCTGGATCAATCTTGAGTCGCTCCGCGACAGGCTGAAAAAAGGAAATTTCAATCTTTCTCTGATCGTCAATCCGAAAGAAACCGGCGGCGAAAAAGTGCTTCAGCTGGAAACGGCGATGGGTTCGGCCGTCGGCCAGTTTGAAAGATCGCGCGTCATAATTGTTCCGCGCGAGAGATTTTCGCCGGTTAAAACCTGCGCCGATCTTCTGGTTCGCCGCAGCGATGCCTGTATTCTTCGCGAAAAGGATCTTTCGCTTGTGATTCATCCGGATCGCAAAGAGGATCCGGAGGTTATTCTGGACGGGAACTATAAAAACATCAACGATTTTGACGCGCTGTTTCCGGTCGTGCCTTCTCTTCTCCGGGCCGGAAAGTTCGAGGTGCAGGGACCGGTGATGTTTGACCGGCCGGTGGAAATCCGCGGCAATGTAAAAATCGTCAATACGGGCAAGAATGCAGCGCAGATCAGCAAATCGGCAAAGACTGTGTTTGAAAACGAGACTGTGGAGCTGTAATCGGATTTTTGCGAAAATCAGCGATACAGTTGAACGCCGACATCTTCTCCAATGCGTATATTCACGCGTTCCAGTTCATTCTGACGCGCAAAGTGTTCCAGGATAGGCGCCTCAATGATATTCCGAACATGCAGGGAAAGTTCCTCTGCGCTCATTGCCTCGTATTCTTCCGGAGCGATCGGATCATGCACATGCACATGCACGGCGCCCGGATATATGCGAGGCATGAAGTTCTGCGGTTGATCCGGAATGGCATCGTGCGTTCCCCAGATGGAGATCGGCTGGATTGTCACGTTTGATTTTTTTGCCAGTATGAAACTGCCCTTTTTAAACGGAATCATTCTCCCGTCTTTGGTCCCTATCGTGCCTTCCGGAAACATGATGATCGATTTGCCAGCTCTAATCTGTGCCGCTGCCTGCATGAGGGACTGCAGTGATTTTTTCTTGTCTCCTCTCTCAACGGGAATATAACCGGCTCCGGCCATGGCCGACCCTACAACCGGGATACGAAACAGAGACGCTTTTGCCATCCATCGGAATTGCTTACTCAGAAAACTATACATCACTAAAATATCCTGCATGCCCTGGTGGTTTGACAGGACGATGGCCGTATCGCTTTTATATAATTTTTCTTTACCATGGACTGTAATACGGACACCGGATATGAATGCCATTGTCCTTCCCCAGGCCCGGGCGACATGATGGACTGCATTGGAAGCTCGAAGCAGAGCCAGGGAATTCGCCGCCACACCGATTACAAGTGTGGATAGTATCATCAAAAACCAGATGCAGAACGATCGGATTGTATCCCAGAAGATGAGAATCTGACTTTTCCCGATTGCAATTCTATTCATACGTATTCTCCATTGCATAACTGCCGTCGTTTATTCCTTATTTAGAAGTAAATAATATTGACGGCAGCGCTCGCAGTTTTAACTGTTCAATTTTGGACGCAATTCCTATATTTGAACACTGTGTTCAAGTTTGTGCCGGGCCGGTTTTCTGTCAAGCGGTACATTTGAAAAAAAGCAGAGTATTGCGCAATATTGAGGTGGCTATGCCAGGTGGAAAAAAAGACGAAATAACTCGCGTGGAAAGACGCCGGGCGCTGATCAAAGGCCGTATTATGGAAGATTCCTCCCGGATGTTCTCAAAACTGGGATTCGACGCGGTAAAATTTGAAGATATTGCCAACGCCGCGGATGTGGCGCGGGGAACTCTCTACAGTTTTTTTAAGAACAAAGAGGCTCTGGTGGAAGAAATCCTGAGAACAGTCTATCAGAAGGTCATACAGGGCCTGGATAAAGTAAAATTTTCGGACCCGGTGAAAAACATTGAAGCGCTGCTGAATCTCTACTGCGATATCTGGGAGACAAACTCCAATCAGATGGTTGTGGCAAGCGCCGCCGCCTTCAGTTCACAGGGCCGCAGCGAGAAGCTTCGAAAAGAACTGTTCAGCAGAATTGAGAATATTTTTCAAAGCGCCGCCGGCTGGGGGATTTTGCGCTCGGGAAATCCTGCTGTCACAACGGAACTTTTTTCACGCACATCGGTTCCATCGCTGGAAGTTCTGTCCAAAGAAAAGGATTACAGAAAACTGTTTGTGGACCATATCAAGCATCTCCTGTTGATGGAAAAAAAGTAGAAGGATGACTGCCGGGTATCGGCGGTTCTCAGTTTCTCCGTTTCTGTCTACCAGCTGATCTCTTTCCGGTCTCTAAAAAACTTTCCGGTAATATCGCGGCGCGCATCCAGGGCCAGCCAGACGGCGGTGTCGGCGCCCTGCTCCAGCGATCGCGGCGCGCCGCTGCCTCCCATGTCGGATTTCACCCAGCCCGGACAGATTGAATTCACTGCGATTCCTCTCTCTTCCAGAGCGGCGGAGAACTGCTTTGTCACCGCGTTCAGGACTGTTTTTGAAATGCTGTACGCGGGCGAATAGGATCCCATCTCGCTCAGAGATCCAAGTCCGCTGGAAATGTTGACTATGCAGGAATTATTTTTCATAAAAGGCAGAAAAGCCTGAATCACGCGAATTGGTCCGATGGAATTTGTTTCCAGTGTTTTTTTCAGAACGTCGATGTCCATCTCATTGATGCGGCCTTCCGGGACGAGTATGCCCGCGTTGTTTATCAGAATATCGAGCGATAATCCTGTCAGTGAGAACTCTTCAGCCGCCCTGCGTATGCTCTGCGCATCCGAGACATCCATTTGAATGAAATCAACATCGCCTATTTTACAGGTGAGAAGAGCCGCCTTCTGCCCGGCAGATTCGCTGCGAGCCGTGAGAATCACTTTCACTTTTCGCGCCGCCAGCTTTCGAACAATTTCCAGTCCGATCCCTCTGGAAGCGCCTGTAATGAGAGCTGATTTGGGATCACTCATATTTTATGTACCACTTACGGATTTTTTTGACCGGATGTATTGCATGCCAGAGGGCTCCGGGAAGGAATTGCTGGGTCTGGCAGTATTCGCAGGTGAGGATTCGCGGTGTATCCGCGCTGAGCTTAAGACTTCCTCCGCAGCTGATGCAGGAGAAGGCGATTGGCGACGGCGGCGATGCTGCTGCATCTTCCCCGGATTCTTTTTCTGCGCACAGTATCTGAACGGGGGATTTTTTATCGCCCTTTGTCATTTTTTTCATCCAGGAAGGCGCCGGGAAAACGGCCTGCGATTTTTTGCATGAATCGCACGCAAAAAATCCGTCCGTATCATTCGGGATATCATCCGTATTTAAAACCTGGCCGCAATCCGGACAGTGAGGCGGTCTCTTCTTCCCGGGCTCCACACCGACGCGCTGCCCCATGATGAAAACACCGCTGGTTTCTGAAGCGCGAAAAAGACGAGCCCAGAATTTTTCACCAATATTGACTGCTGAACCGCAGGAAGCGCATGGAGCTTTCAGGGCCGGGTAGTTTAGTATCATGGGGCCGCGGCATTCCGGACAGTCCATATGAGCCTGGTATTCATAATAGACCGGACGTGTTGATTCAAATCGTGCCCGGGCGGCTTCACGGACGGATTCTTCGTTTTTTGCTCCGGCGGCTTTTTTGAGGAACTCACGATCTTTAATAAAATTCAGCGCCGCCTGTCTCACCGCCGGTGTGCCATTTTCGGCGAGCTCCTTCAGCCGCGATTCTTTATTGATACGGCTGAGCAGAATAGGCGCCAATTTCTGATCGGCTGAGTCGATCATTTTGTCGACGCGGGCCGGACTGATTTCGGCAACAAGCGTCTTTAGTATCTTTACCGATTCTATTTGAGACAGAGCAGTCGTCAGCCGGGCCGGATCATCGATCCGCTTCAAAAGCGCCGATCGCAATGTTTTCGGCAGATCTGCTGCGGCAGCGAGCGCGTTTTCCAGCGCCGAGCTTTCTGAACATTGAATAACTGCCTCCAGCGCCTCGGGCTCTTTGCTGAAAATTTTTAAGAATTCTGTGAAAAATCCGAGAGAGGCGAGATGAGAGACGACGAGCTGCCGGATTTCCGGCGTCAGGTCATTCGGGCCGCCGGCTTCGAGGAGATCTTTTACAGCAGGCAGGTATACAATTGACCTGAGAGCTTCGAGTCGCTGCGGCATATCGGAACTGCTGCGAACAATACGCACCAGTTTCGCCTGTTCCTGAGAAAATCTCTTCTCAGCCGTTTCTTTTTTGAATCCGAATAAATCGCTCAGGCTCATGTTATGTAACAAGCTCCGCCAGTTGCTGCTTCTTTTTATGGTACAGCAAAATTCACAATTGTATTTGCTGTGACATTCCCTCTTTCGGCGAGAACAATTGTGTTGTTCAAATCGGAACTCATAAAGTCGCCCGTCAGATATTTTTGATCATTATTTGTGTCAATATAGGAATACAGATAGTACCTGCCGGGGTGGACATTCGTAAAAGTATGAGTCCTGGCATTCACAGGAAGATATGAATATTTGGAAATATATTTTAGATTATCGGGGATGTACCGGAGACCGTCGAAAAGCGACTGTGTCGTCAGCAATAAAAAAAGTTTATGATTGTTCTGCGTGCGTATGCTGCTGTCAATGCTGATGTTCACGGTGATATTCCCCACATACGGTTGCGTTCTAGAACTGTAGGGATCATTCTCAAATGTGTAGTAAATTGTTTCCGGCATGTTTCTGAAAACATCAGAAAAATCCTTCACGGCGACGGGCTGAGGAAAATTGAAATGTTTTATCGCAGCATCCGCGGCTTCCCTGCTGCCGAGTCTTGCCTGCCACCGGGCATGCAGCTCCACAGAGCTCAATCTGTTGAATTTATTTGTATAAACTTCCATAATAAATTCATCGTCTTTAAAAGTAAATTCCGTGTAGGCGCGTTTGTCGCCGACGTTGAAATCGGAAAATCGATAGTATCCACGGCCCTCGTTTACACTGTCCATGACCTCGTACGTGACGCATCCTTTGTTCTGGAAAACGCCCTCCGTTCGCATCGCAACTTTTAGTCGATTGTCGTGCTTCACGATGAAAAAGCTCAGATAATTCGCCGTGCTTGCATCCGGCGTCGAATACTGCGACACCTGGCCGGCGGATACGGGGCGAAAATCTACAAACCATCGGTCAAAACTTCCGGCCGGTGTGACGGTGGAAACAGGGCCGCTCCACTGTCCGGCGATCTTCCTCAAAATCCCCAGACCCAGAACACCCCGGTCCTGACTGTCGGGAAGCGCCATCACGGCATTTTCACGCTGATTCTGTATGCATCCGGACAAATGCAAAAAGCTAATGGCAAATAAAATGGTTATAAATCTATACAATTTTGATTCCATAGTATTGTAGAGGGGAGTATTCCATTCACAACGGATCTAAGGCAGTGTCAAGGGAAAAAAAACAGGTTTGGAGTCGGCGGGCGCACCCCTGATACTGCGAAGGTTTTCTATTGACAATTATTCCCAGCGCGAATGTAAATCAAAAAATGAAAACTGAATCCCGGACCTCATCAAATCGCTGGACCGCCGAACGCGCAAACGCCTGGTTCTCCGCTCTTCCCTGGCCGGTTGGCTGTAATTTCATTCCGAGCAATGCCGTAAACCAGCTTGAGATGTGGCAGGCCAATTCGTTTGATGCTGCGCTCATCCAGAAGGAACTGGCTCTGGCCGCGGGCATCGGCATGAATACGGTCCGCGTCTATCTGCACGATCTGGCCTATGAACAGGATTCAGACGGTTTTCTCGAACGCGTGAACCGGTACCTTGAAATTGCCTCGGGCCTTGGAATTCGAACAACCTTCGTGCTGTTTGACGACTGCTGGCTGCCGAATCCCGCCATCGGACCTCAGCCGGCTCCTGTTCCGGGCATTCACAATTCCGGCTGGGTGCAGTCGCCCGGGTTGAAGGCTGCGTCGTCGCAGAAAGAAAGACCGCGTCTGGAGAATTATGTCCGCACCGTGATATCGGCTTTCGCGCGCGACAGAAGGGTGCTCATGTGGGATGTCTACAACGAAATCGGAAATATCTTTCTGTTGACGCTGGCACGCCCCTGGTATGCGAAATGGCTGCCGCTCATTGTGAAGTTTATCCGCTTTCAAACTCTCCTGCCGGCCACAATGAAACTCTGTTACGATGCGTTTTCCTGGACGCGTGATATCGGTCCGGACCAGCCTCTGACCGCGGGCGTCTATTTTCCAAACAGGCGGCTGAATCCTCGCCTGATCGAACTTTCCGATGTGATCACTTTTCACAACTATGAAAATGCCGATTCTCTGCAGAGGCAGATACAGGAATTAAAAATTTACGGTCGACCGCTGATCTGCACGGAGTACATGGCTCGCACGAGCGGCAGCTCAATTCAAACGCATCTGCCGATTTTCAAGAGAGAAAATGTCGGCTGCTACAACTGGGGACTGGTAAACGGAAAAACACAGACGATATACAGCTGGGACGATCCCGGCGGCGCGGACAGAACCGGAATCTGGTTCCACGATCTTTTTCACGGCGACGGCAGGCCCTACAGCGATTCTGAAATTCACACGCTGCGCGAATTGACGCGATAAACGGCGCGATCTATTACAGCAATCCCGTCAGTGCGAGAGCAGCCAGCACAAGCGCCAGACGAACCGCGTATTCGGCGGCGACAACGCCGGCTATTGAGGCCAGCTCTTTTCGGATGCCATGTTCCACGAGTCTTTCCACCAGGGAATCGGATGCGCTCTTAACCAGTGAAATACCAAAATCGGCCCACTGCCAGGCGCCCTGCTGCAATACGGGGATACTCTGCACGAAAGCCAGCGAATCTTTATAAATGCGAAACCAGCGCAGGCGGTCGAGATGATCGCACATCTCCAGCGTGCCGCGCTGTTGTTCGACAGCCTTCCAGATATTGTAGGCAAGAAGCGCCGCCAGTCCCAGAATAATAAATATCACAAGCACGGGAGACCCGCTCAGAGCGGTTTGAAGGGGCGTGTCGACAATGGTCCGGGCGGCAATCTGGACAGCAAGATAGGATGACACAGATCCGAACCCCAGCGCGTATCCCTGCACGTTTCCCTTGAAATACCGCCACTGCCAGTATTCATGAAAGAACAGCTTCACGTCCCGCAGCATTTTTCTTTTGTAAAACGTCCGTACACGCAGGCAGAAAGCGGCGATTCTGGCCAGAAGGATCGCCAAAAATCCGTAGAGAAGTAGTTCGAGTGTTCCGATGATATCAGAATTAAATTTTCCGCCGGACTGTCAATCAGGAGAAAAACCGCCGGGAATTCTTTTTAAAATAAAAAAGCCGCCCGGAGGGGCGGCTTTTTCTGCAAGGACTCGAGTCGGAATTTAATTTTCCGCTTTAATCCGCATTGCGTAGAACGATCTCCAGACGAACGTTGCGGAGATCAGGAAAAAGATTCCCGACAGAATGAGCTTCAGAGTGGTCATGTGCGTGGCATTCATTTCCACGGCCAATTCCACAGCCAGAAGACCGAACAGCGTCGTGAACTTGATCACCGGATTCATCGCCACAGAGGAAGTGTCCTTAAACGGGTCTCCCACGGTGTCGCCGACAACGGTCGCATCGTGCAGAGGAGTTCCCTTCTGCTTGAGTTCGACCTCGACCAGTTTCTTCGCATTGTCCCAGGCGCCGCCGGCGTTTGCCATGAAGATAGCCTGAAACAGTCCGAAAATCGCAATCGAAATCAGATATCCAATGAAGAAATACTCTTCCAGGAAAGCGAAAGCCAGCGTGCTGAAGAACACGGTCAGGAAGATGTTGAACATGCCTTTCTGCGCGTAATTCGTGCAGATGGCCACGACTTTCTTGGAATCTTCCACAGAAGCTTTTTCAACGCCTTCCAGTTTGATGTTGGCTTTGATGTATTCCACGGCTCTGTATGCGCCGGTCACGACCGCCTGGGTCGAGGCTCCGGAGAACCAGTAGATCACCGCGCCGCCGGCAATCAGTCCCAGCAGGAACGGAGGATGCATAACAGAAAGATTCATCAGCAGCTCAGGTTTGAGTCCCTGAGTCAGAATCATGATGATAGAGAAAATCATCGTGGTCGCGCCCACAACAGCCGTGCCGATCAGAACGGGTTTTGCCGTTGCCTTGAAGGTGTTTCCGGCGCCGTCGTTTGCTTCCAGATAATCTTTTGCTTTGTCGAAATTGGGCTCGAATCCGAAATCTTTTTTGATTTCTTCTTTTACACCCTTGATGTTTTCAATCAAAGAAAGCTCGTACACGGACTGCGCGTTGTCCGTAACCGGACCGTAGGAATCCACGGCGATCGTCACCGGGCCCATGCCCAGAAATCCAAAGGCCACAAGACCGAAAGCGAATACAGAAGGAGCGATCATCAGAGCGCCCTCGCCTGCCGGAAATGTGGTGCTGACGCCGTACGCGATTCCCATCAGAGAAATAATCACGATACCCATCCAGTAGGCGCTGAAATTACCGGCTGTCAGGCCGGAGAGAATATTGAGGGAGGCCCCGCCTTCTTTAGAAGCGGAGAGAACCTCGCGCACGTGGCCGGAATCCATCGAGGTGAAGACCTTGACCATTTCCGGAATGATCGCGCCGGCCAGCGTTCCGCAGGATATGATGACGGAGAGCTTCCACCACATGGTGCCGTCGCCCAGTTCCGGAATCAGTACACGGGAAACAATGAAGGTCAGAATGACGGATACGATGGAAGTCAGCCAGACAAGAATCGTCAGCGGATGCTCGAAATTCATTTTGTCTTTTGTGCTGTACATGATTTTTGCCAGGAAGGCGTTGACGAGGTACGAACCGAGACTTGCCAGAACCATCACAATTCTCATTACGAATATCCATACGAGCAGCATGGATTGAACTTTTTCTTTGGCAGCCTCATCCGCGCCGAGAACCGCGAGAAGAATAAAAGATATCAGAGCCACACCGGTTACACCGTAGGTTTCAAAACCGTCAGCGGTCGGGCCGACGGAATCGCCGGCATTGTCGCCCGTGCAATCCGCGATCACGCCGGGATTTCTGGCGTCGTCTTCCTTAATCTTGAAGACGATCTTCATCAGATCCGATCCAATATCGGCGATCTTGGTGAAGATACCGCCGGCGATTCGAAGGGCGGAGGCGCCCAGAGATTCGCCGATGGCAAAACCGATGAAGCACGGTCCGGCCAGATCCGGCGGGATTAGAAGAAGAATGCAGAGCATGAGCAGAAGCTCGATGGAAATCAGAACCAGTCCGATGCTCATTCCGGCTTTCAGCGGGATCGCATATGTCCAGAATGGTTTACCTCGAAGGCTTGCAAAAGCCGTCCGGGAATTGGCGAAGGTATTGATCCGGATGCCGAACCAGGCCACGCCGTAGCTGCCGCCGATACCGATCAGACTGCAGGCCAGAATCAGAAGAATTTTTCCAGTCGAGAAACCGTGTGTGCCCTCGCCGGTTTTCACCAGCCAGCCAAAATAGTAGATCATGATGGCGGCGATAAATACCCAGAGAATCATCAGGAATCGACCCTGTCCCAGCAGGTACGTCTTGCAGGTTTCATAAATCAGTTCAGAAATTTCGCGCATGGATTTATGCACGGCCAGATTGCGTATCTGAATATACTGGATGAAAC
Source organism: Spirochaetia bacterium (assembly GCA_009885105.1). Classification (GTDB taxonomy): domain Bacteria; phylum Spirochaetota; class Leptospiria; order Leptospirales; family Leptonemataceae; genus VFLI01. The sequence goes on from VFLI01000028.1 coordinate 41,593, forward strand.
CAAACAGCAGACCGATCGCGCAGACTATCATTCCCAGAAAGAGAAGAGTTTTGCCGTCGACCGAATCATGCAGAAATCGGACCTTCGAAAGATCCGGAAGCTTCAATTCCGCTTCACTGGCAAAAATTGATGCCGGAGCGAGAAATAAAGTCATCAGAAAAAAAACGCCGCCGCTCACAATGGAGGGGCCTCGTTTTAAGGAATTCGTAATTTTATGGAACATTCATATCCCTCTTAGATTAGTTATGGTTATTTCTGTAGAGAGGCGCTGGGTGACAACTACAATTTAGACAGCTGGTTCCGGCCCCTGGGCGGTATTATGTCTCATTAATTTTCTGCCTGAATCGGGCCGAGATTCTCAACGGGTTGCCTTTGTAACAGGATGAATGCCGGTTTCTTCCATAATACAGTCGGGTCGCTCCGGTTCGGGCATCAGGCCATAAACTTCTAAGGTGCCGAAATACTGGATTAATCGTCAGGTTCTCCGAACCGGACTAAAGTTTGAAACCGGCGCTTGTGGCGTCAGCATAGAACATTTTTACCGTATCAAGAGAGAATTCGTCCAGGTCTTTGCCGACAGTGTCCAGCTTTTTGATGATGTCGTTTGTTACAGTAATTATGTGGCATCCGATTTCATCGGCCTGAAAAATATTCAGAAGTTCACGCGGTGACGCCCAGAGAAGCTCAGCTCTGGGTTCCTTAACGACAAATTTCAAGGCTTCTTTCATGTGCGGCACCGGATCGACACCCGTATCCGCAACCCTTCCCGCAAAAATCGACACATAGGCGCCGGAAGTGTTTTTCAGCGAGCCCATTATGAGCTCCGTTTGTTTGACGGTCATCACAGCGGTGACATTGAGCTTCACACCCTGTGCGGTAAGCTGCGCGATCAAGTCGTAAGCCGGTTCTCTTTTTGTGTTCATGACTGGAATTTTTACATAGACATTTTTTCCCCAGGAAGCGATCTCCAGGGCCTGCCGTTTCATTTCCGGAAAATCGTCGGCAAATACTTCAAAAGAAATCGGCCTGTCTGGAATGAGAGACAGCATTTCCTTTGCGAAACTTCGATAATCTGTGATACCAGCTTTGTTCATCAAGGTGGGATTCGTTGTGAATCCGCTGACAAACGGCTTTTTATACATTTCTAACATGCCGCCGCGGTCCGCGCCGTCTGCGAATATTTTTATTTTTAAATCAGAAACTTTTTTCATGCTCCAGGCCTTTTGTGAACTGCGTGTACATTAATACTCATTGACGTTATCCGGCGAATTTATTCGACGATGCTTTTTTTACAAAAAGCGCAAGGGCCTGCCACTGTCCATGAAATTTCTGCTGAATTGTGTCATTTGAAACCTCTCGACGCCCAGTCATAGGCGAATTTGACAAGAATAAGGTTGCCGACGGTCAGGCCTGTCGATACCATAAAAATAATCCAGAAAAGATGCATGACGCGGTTGCGGTACAGCGATTTGAAAAATCCCGGCAGAGTCTGCGTGTCATCTGCAATGTTCTCAAAATCTTCGACACGCGGTTTGTTTCGCCAGAGTTCCGTGAGCGCCGGGTACATCCAGAGACGTGAACCCACAATGACCGGCGAAATCGGCGCCATCACAACCGTGGCAAGAAATGAAAAGATATTGGCCCGTGCTATCAGGGCGCCGATGCCCGCGCCCGCGCTTCGGCAGACCGCATAGACGCCGAAGGCCTTTACGGCGTCTCCGCCCTCCTTCAGATAGAACAGAAAAAAACCAATCACGGCCGAGAAAGAAAGCCAGGTGAAGACCGTGCGCCAGATCCGTTTGGGCGGAAGTATATGCAGATGCTCCAGGTCCGTTTCCCGGTTCTCAGTGAGGTGACGTTCAATACCGGACAGATGCCCGGCCCCCACAACCGCCAGAATTTTATGAGCTTTGCCGTCCAGGTTCAGATCCCGGGCCGTATTTTTTATTTTCTGGGCCAGATAGGTGTCTCTTTCATCGATGATTACTTCTTTTACATGCTGGTAGCGCCGGGGAAGATTCGCAAAAAGATCCGACAGCACATCTTCCTGTTTCATTTTCTCGATTGATTCTTCGTCGATATCCTCTCTCACAAGAAGAGAAGCGGCAAGTGTGCTGCCCAGCCACATTTTACTGAAAAAACCCAGTCTGCCCCAGGCGCGCCCCAGTGTGATACGGATTTCTCTGTCTGCAAAAATGAGTTTTTTCCCGGCTAACTCCGCCAGTTCGCAGGCCGCCAGCATCTCCATACCGGGCTTTACGCCGGTGTTCTCGCCGATTTTTTTCTGGAAGGAGGAAAGTATTAAAGAGCTGGCCAGAAGCCCAACTTTCTTTTCTTTCACAATGCGTGTCATGTCCAGCTTACGCCAGCGGTCCGGATCTCTCATGGCCTCATGCCTGGGCTGGCAGAGTTCCACACATACCGCATCCGGTTTCAATTTAGAAAAAAAGCGGCGCACATCATCCACTGACCGGGCCGATACATGGGCCGTGCCAAGAACCACTATTGTGGTTTTGCCGGATTTATACTGAAAGGCCGGTATGGAAACGGCCTGTTTTGTATGATTTTTTTTATCTGAGATCGATTGAGAAATCTTTGTTTTTTTGCTGGAAGTTTTCAAGGTCGATTTTTTCAATGGAACGAGCCTCAGAGGCAAAAAAAATAAAAGGCCTCAGCTGTCAGCACGGAATTTTCAGATTCATGTGCACGGCACCGGGAGAGGATCTCTGGATAATTTCAACGGAAATTTGATACATGTGGGCGTAGCGGAATGGAAAACAGGACGCAAACCCGATGCCATCCGAACCACTCTGGGCTCCTGTGTGGGCGTGGTTCTGTACTCGGTTGAAAAAAGAGCCGGAGGGATCGCGCATGTGCTCCTTGCGGACGCGCCTCCCGGACGCATTGTCCATCGCGGAAAATACGCAAAACCCGCTGTTGAGAGCCTGGTCGCGGATTTAAAGAAACTGGATCTCAATCCGGCGGATGTTACGGCGCGGATTTTTGGAGGCGCCTCCATGTTTGACGCCATGCAGTCCAGTTTTCTAAAAAATGTGGGGCCGGACAATGTGCGCGCCGTGCATGAAGCTCTGGCCGGTCTGAAAATTCCGATTTCAATAGAAGAAACAGGGGGCACCTCTGGAAGAACTATCACTCTTTATCTGGACGATGGACGTATTCTGCTTCGCTCAAATGGAAGCGAAAAATATATTTACAGGACTTGATCATGAGCGCCGATGAAATGAAAGCCCGCATTGATGCCCTGCTCGCAGATATACAGCAGCTGCCGACGCTGCCGTCGATCGCGACGCGCGTGATCCGTCTGGCCACAAATCCGGATGTTGATATCAAGGCTCTTGCGGATGAAATTTCCAGAGATTCCGCCATAACGGCAAGTCTTATCAAACTATCAAATTCCGCATATTTCAGGCCGTCTGGCCGCATTCGGTCTGTTCAGGAGGCGATTGTGACGCTGGGGCTGAACACTGTAAAAGATATTATACTGATAATCGCCTCCAAAGGCATACTGAAAGTCGATCTGGACGCGTACAAACTGAACGGACTGGAACTGTGGGATCACAGTCTCCTTGTCGCGGAAATGTCCTCGCGCATTGCCAGGCTGAAAAAAATTAAGACCGCGGCGGATATCGCGTACACGGCCGGTCTTCTGCATGACACGGGTAAAGTTGTGCTCATTCATTTTTTTCGCAAAATCCACCGGCAGATCGCCATGGAAATGGACGCCGATCCGAGTCTTAAGTTTACCAATTTGGAGAAAAAATATCTGGGTTACACGAACATTGAAATCGGCGGGAAGCTTTTAAGAATCTGGAATTTTCCGGACGAGCTGGTTGAGGCCGTCGGGCTTCGTGACAGACCGGATCAGGCTGTGATCAATCCGGAACTGTGCAGTGTCGTTCATCTGGCCAACATACTGGTGCTGTCCGCTGGAGTCGGCGTCGATGCGGGCGGCCTGACGGAATCGATCAGTCCTTTCGCCATAAACACACTCAAGATCAAAGACGCAGAACTTCACAAACTGTATGAAGACGTGCCGGAGATGATTGAGAACATCGGCGATTTGCGGGGAATCTAATAGAATTGAACACCGGCGAGTACTCTGACATATGCATTTAGAACTTCAAAAAATTTATGAACGGCCGATGACGGAAGCAGAAAAAAAAGGATTCCGATTTTTTTCTGCCGGCACAATTGCGCTCCTACCGTTCTGGCTTTTCTTCTTCATTTACTTCTTTTGCCTGCTTCTGAAATTCCTGGGCATAAATGATATCCTGGGTTCGATCAATGCTTTTTTCTCACTTGGTATCGATGAAGTTCTAATAGATTTAATACCGCTTGCCATCGGTCCAGTTTTCCTGTATTTTATTCCCTATCTGTGGGGCAGGTTTGGCTCAAGCATCTCCAGCAAAATGCTGGTCATTACAGGAGAAATTACAGAATTGTATAACGGCCGATCAGATTTCTATCTGACACTGGGCGGAATAAGCTGGATTGTCCCATATGAGGGATTTTCAGCAGCAGGTAACAATGACGCAGTTATGCTCATGCGACCAGAGTATTACCGCCTCAGATATATAACAGAAGTCAGGAAAATGAGCGAAAAAGAAGAGCGTCTGCAAGGTTGGGCCTTGATCGGGGATATCTCAAACAGTCACCTGTATTATTTTGAGAAAATTCGCATTGCATTCAATCTTTTCTTAACGATGGCTTTTTTTGCGACAATTGCCGGCGCCATTTACTTCGTCTGTCGTTAAAAATGCCTTTTCCCCTGCGTATCCTGATTTCAATTTGACGCGTGCAAAAATCGTGCATTGCGCTTGTGGGCGGCCGGGGCGCGGGGAAATCAAAAATCTCGCGCAAATTCGGAAAACTGACAAACCGGGTCGTCCTGTCCACGGACACTCTGGTCACCTATGAGGCCGGCGGACTGACGGTGGATACGATTGTCAGCCGCTACGGCTGGAAAAATTTCCGCGACCGGGAATATGAAGTTCTGGAAAAGCTCAAGGCCATGAAGAATATCATCATCGACTGCGGCGGCGGAATTCTGGTGGAAGCGCCGGATTCATCCGGTCCCGGATCGACGGAAAAGTATTCCGAGAGGAAGGCTGATCTCTTGAAATCGTTCTGCACTGTCGTCTACATCCAACGCGACATGAAATGGCTGCAGTCCAAATCGGGCCGGGATTCCGGGCGGCCGGATCTGATCGGGGAGTACGATGAACTTCTGCGCCGCCGTTTTGCCTGGTATGAGAAGGCGGCGGACCGGATCGTGGAAATGAAAGATCTGGAAGCGGACGATGTCGCTAAAATTCTGGCGGCGGACTATCCCTGAAATTCATCTCCTTTTTCGGCAACGTCGATGGCCAGGTGCGCGCCGATGTAGCCGGTAAAGAGAGCGTGTTTCGGCGAAATTTCAAAGAATGCAGTTGATTTCGGTTTTTTCACCAGGAAGCAGTAAAATTCCAGCTTGGCTCTGCGCGCGATGGACCTGAGTTTTTTCCGGATTGGAAGAAGCCGCATCAGAAGTTGAGTGAAATGTTCTTCCAGGGATTCGGTGGCGGAATGCGTGGAATGGATCTGCCAGATTTTTTCATTGCCCATCGTGTAGGTTCTGTCCGGCTGAATGTCGATTTCCATAGTAATATGATCCGGATCCAGATCGGGCGCGGAAATTGTGAAGATAACCCAGCCCTCGATTCCTTTTTCCGGACTTCGCGAGGGAACCGGAACGATCTTGCTTAAATTTGAAGTTTCCATATTATAAAGAGTATTAACTGGATGGACAGGAATTACAGGATTGATTTTATGCTATAAGAATATTATCGGCCCGACCAAGGGGAAAAAAACGGCCTGAAAATTGACATTATGGAAGGAAATTCTACAATTCAAATTATTGCAGCATCACTGCGGCCGTTATTCCCGTCTTCCTACCATAATTACAGCTTTGCAGAACAGCCCTGGGGATTCAGTCTATTCACTTTGCACTGGTCCTGCTACATTGTAGTTGTTTGTACAGTTTCAGTCTGTATTTATTTGCTGCTCGCCTGGGAAAATTCTAAATGGTCCCTTCCCTTGAAGATCAAGTTTTCGTGGCTCAAGCTTGTTGCTTCATTTTTGTTCAGCCTGGTTACCGCCGGCGGGATTATGTTTTTGATATTTGGACACGACATAAGCAGGCTTGATGTAAATATTAAAGAAAATTATATAATTGTGCACGGTATATTCTCGACGGAAAGAATCGATTTTTCTCAAATTGCGGACATAAAGGTCGTTTCCGTGAATGTTTCGCGGTCCCGGACTTCTTCTGCCAGAAATGATTTTTACCTGGTATCGGGCGAACGCAGAGTGCTCTGTTTTTCAGGCGGGAAGTGGACCGAATATGACGCGCCTGAAAATATTGAATTCTCTAAATATACCTCAAGAATCGCCGCAGAGTTGAATACAATCATTCGATTGAGTAAAAAGCAATAAATTTTTCAGACCCGTCCGCGCCGATCAGCAAGGCGTTTTGAGCCTCAAGCGTCTAAACTACAAAACGCGCTATATCTTTTTGAATTCTCGAAACAACTTCATACTGAATCGTCCCTGTCAGATCGGCCAGATCTTCTGCGGTGATTTTTTCTGATTCTGACGCGCCTATCAGCACGGCCTCGTCGCCGGGCCGGGCGTTTTCAATATGGGTCACATCGACCATGATCATGTTCATGCATACTCGGCCCACAAGCCTTGCGCGTTTGCCGCGAATCAGAACGTGCGAGCGGTTGGATAGCGAGCGTTCGTAGCCTTCAAAATAGCCCACAGGCAAAACGGCGATGGAAGCTTCATACGGGAGCCGGACCGTGCAGCCATATCCTATGTTCCGGCCTGATTCTATGCGGTTGATATGAACGATCTTTGTCGTCCAGGAGAGAACGGGACGAAGCTCCGGAAGCTGGCCGTACATGCCGTGGGCGGAAATTCGGGTCGATACGGAGGGCCAGAAACCGTACAGGGAAATGCCGAAACGAACAATATCCATTCTCGATTCCGGCAGAATCAGAGCCGCGGAGCTGGCCGCGCAGTGGAATCTCAGTTTTCTTCCGCACGAGGCCAGTTGTGCAAGTTTTACCGCTTCAGAAAAATTATCCAGCTGTTCCTTTGCGTAGGACTGATCCGTGACATCCTCCACGTTGGCAAAATGCGTCATAAGCCCCGACCAGGGCATCTGCGGATTTTCCGACAGAAAATCCAGAACCTTGCGAAAAGTACTGCCGCTCTGTCCCAGGCGCGACATGCCGGTGTCAACTTTCAGATGGAAGGGAACGGTCGGCCGGATCAGCATCAGTTCACGAATATGGTCCAGGCTGGAGAGCACCAACGGACAGGACGGAGGGATTTCCGGATAGTCGGCCGGATCATTCATGCCCATGATGAGTATGGACGTTTCCGGATCCATTTCTCGGACGATGCAGGCCTCTTCAATAGAATTCACGCCGAATCGGTCCACCGATCCGGAAAGCATAGGCACGATTTTATTCAAACCATGACCGTAGGCATTGGATTTTACGACGGCCATAAACTGGCTGTCCGCACAGATTCCGCTGAGAATCTCCACGTTATGTCTCAGTGCCGAAGAGTCTATAGTTACACGGGTGAGCATATTCGACAGACCGGGTCAGGGCAAATATTGACTTGCCCTTCTTGTCGAACACTAAAAACTGGTAAAAAATATCCAGCGCAGAAATTATTATGAAAAAATTGAGAAAGCCGCGATCTGTCAGAAAAAATATCGCACAAAAAAGGCACGAACGTGCTTTGAGAAGCAAAGCCAAGCAGGCGCACAGACGCGGAACCGGTTTCAGAGATATAGAAGAATCCTCCTCTTCCTGACAGTCGGTGTAAAAATAAAAAAATCATAAAATCATCTTCTCGTCCTGAGCATCCTGCCGATCTCTATCTATAGGAAGATTCTCAATGAAAATGTCAAATTCCCAGCTTTTTCAGGAATCTTTTGAAAACCTCTGTTAAATTTGAAGAAACTTACGTCAAAGGTGTTGTATCTCGATTAACTTAGAGTAATACCATATGGTTTCTGCCGAGAAAATATTCCAGTATATTCAGAAGCATAGAAGATACGCGATTCTGCCAATTGACGTTTTTCTTTCGGCGCTCTCATTTTACACAGCCAGCGCCCTCCGGTTCGACGGTTTTATTCCGCATCAGTGGGAAACATTTTCCGGTTATGATGAATTTCTAAATATCGCTGTCATCTATACGGCAACCCGGGGATGCCTTTTTGTGATCATGGGCCTGTACCGCAGTCTGTGGGCCTATGCGTCGATTCATGATCTTTTCCTGATATTGAAAGTGGGGCTCATTTCCACTCTGGCCGGAGTTCTGTCGTTGATTTTTTACAACAGATTGGAGGGAATTTCTCGCAGTGTGCTGGTTCTGGACGGCATCCTGTTGTTTCTTTTTCTGAGTTTTCGAAGTTTCAGCTGGAGGATTCTGCGAGATCTGGTTTTTCTGCGCCGGGCCCGCAGCGGAAAAAAAACTCTGCTGATCGGCGCGGGGCCGGCCGGCAACCGTCTTGTGACGGAGCTTCGCACCAATCAGTCCTATCAGCTTCTGCCCGTTGGATTTCTGGACGATGATCACTCCAAACTGGGGGGACATATCCAGGGACTGCCCGTGCTCGGCAAAATCGCCGATCTTGAGAAAACCATAAACGCGCATAAAGTGGAAGAAATCATCATCACAACAAAACTTCCGGGAAGTCTGATCCGTCAGATTTACCGCGACTGCGAAGAAAAGGGCGTTATCTGCAAAACACTCCCTCCCCTGAGCGACATTCTGGCGCGTCCGGATATCGGAAACGCTCTGCGCGACATCAGCCTCGAAGATCTCCTGGGCCGCGATGTGGTACGCCTGGAAACCGACGACATACGCAAGGTTCTGGAAAACAAAACCATTCTCGTCACCGGATCCGGCGGGTCCATTGGAGCTGAGGTCTGCCGGCAGCTGATGATGTTTCATCCTGGTGTCATGATCCTTCTGGATTCCGCCGAAACGCCGCTGTACGATATCGATTACGAACTTCACAACTCGTCGGTATACCATATGAACGGGATCACCCGGACTTCCATTGTCTCCGCGATCGGCGATTTACGCAATCCGGAAATGCTGGCACGGCTTTTCAAGCAGCATGAAATTCATGCCGTATTTCACTGCGCCGCTTACAAGCACGTTCCCATGATGGAACTCAATCCCGGCGAGGCCGTGATGAACAACATAATCGGAACAAGAAACGTGGCGAACGCCGCGCGCGACGCCGGAGTGGAAAGATTCGTCATGATCTCGACGGACAAAGCTGTCAATCCGGTGAATATCATGGGTGCGACCAAGCGCATCGCAGAACTGTACATACAGAATCTCGCGCGGACTTCGGACACGAAATTCATCACGGTTCGATTCGGAAATGTTCTGGGATCCAACGGATCGGTGATACCGCTGTTCAAACGGCAGATATCCTCCGGAGGACCGGTGACGGTAACCCACCCGGAGATTATCCGTTATTTTATGACAATCACGGAGGCGGCAGGACTTGTGATTCAGGCGGGCGTCATGGGCGAGGAAGGCGAAATATTCATCCTGGACATGGGCGAGCCGGTCAAAATCAAAGATCTCGCCGAGGATATGATACGGTTTGCCGGACTGGTGCCTTACAAAGATATTGAAATACGCTACATCGGACTGCGCCCCGGGGAAAAACTTTTTGAAGAGCTCCTTCTCGCAGGGGAAGGCATACAGCCCACGCGCCATAAAAAGATTCATATCGCTCTGTCGCGGAATATGAATCTGTCGACTCTTACGGCCCGCATCGCCGAGCTGGAGCTTGTATCCAAATCGGACACGAGATCGGAAATCGACAATATCATCGGCAGCATCCTTCCGGAATACCGCCCCGTTTTTCTCCATGCGCCGGCAAAAAAAATTCCCGATATCGCATAAGCCATGCAGGTGCGCCGAGTATTTTTTTTTGCGCTGTTCTCCGTTATACTGCTGACCGGCCTGCGGCCTGTATCGGCAAACAGAAAACCTCCTCCTGCGCTGAACAACCGGGTGACGGCTTTTTTTGGAAGGTACGTCGCGGCGGGTGACTCTTTCAGTCAGGGTTTTCAGAGCTGCAGCGTCGATGAAGGACGTCAGCTGCAGTCGTATCCGGCCCGCCTTTCTCATCTCATGAACGCACGATTTGAAGTCCCTCAGATCCGATCGCCCGGCTACCCTGTAAATCTGGAGGATCTTTCGCGGGATGCGATAAAATGGCACAGTTGGTACTGTGCGATAACAGGCTGCCGCCGGTCCTACGATTCGCAGGAAGGATTGAACAATTTCTCTCTGGCGGGAGAAGGCGCGCAGTCGCTGATCGGCGCGGCCGGCAGCGCTGATATTCATCACCGCCTGATTCTCGGCGGCGACGGCGCCAGTCAGCTGAACCAGGCCCTGAATCGGAATCCCAGTTTTTTCTCGCTCTGGATCGGGAATAAAGACATCCTGGGCGCGTCCTTGCACAGAAACGCCGGTCTGCTGACACCTCTTAAATCTTTCATCGACGCATACAGAACCATCGCCGGGAGGATCAGCCAGAAACAGAGCGCGGGCATCACTCAGGGAGTGATTGTCGGAAACATTCCGGATCCGGCTGACATGGCGTACGATGAAGGCAGCGGGGCCTTCTGGGATGAGTATTCGCTCGATTCTGACAGACAGATTGCTCTGGCGGACCGCGAAACGATTCAGGACCGTTTGAGTAAATTCAACAGGGAGATCCGCATTCAGGCCGCGGCAAACGGCTGGGCTCATGCGGACATGGAAAGTCTTTTCAGGGACATCCACCGATACGGATATTCCTTGAAAAACGCGGCATCGCAGAACACGGGCCTTTCAGTCAATTCGCGCTTCACCGGAGGATTTTTTTCTCTGGACGGTATCCATCCGGGCTCAACCGGCAGCGCAGTCATCGCGAATTATTACGTGGATGCCCTGCGCGCAAGATACAGAAAGATACTGGCGAAAGTGAATGAGAAGACCGCTGCGGGAGAGGATTCGCTTTATACCAATCCTGTGGACCCGCGCCCTCTGTTTGATAAAACCTGGTTTGGGCGTTCTATCATGCACCTTCTGGATTTGTTTATCTGATCAATTTCAAGGTATCCCGGCGGCGAGCGGGCATTCCAGCGGGCCCTTTTCAGGAAGTTTCGTCGTAGATCATAGACAGTTCCTGAGTCGATCCATTGTTAGTAAAAAAAACGGAAGTTATTGTGTGAACCATGATGGTGTCTTTTTTCCCTTTGACCTTGAGAATGTACCGGTTTCGCCGGCGGATCAATCCGTTGGCTTTCTGCAGCGATGCATCCGAGATAAGAATGCTGCCTGGCTGCGCTTTTTTCTCAATTCGTGACGCCGTGTTCACGGTATCGCCCAGGGCAGTCCAGTCGCGGCGTTCTTCCGTCCCGATATCAGCCATGATCACGGAACCTGTGTTGATTCCTATGCGAAGCAGAATGCTCTCATCTCCCGCCTCTTTGCGGAACTCATTGATAACCCTGAAATTGTTCTGTATCTCGATCGCGGCGGCGCAGGCATGCTCCGGCAGGTCAAAAAGCGCCATGACCGCATCCCCCATGAATTTATCTACGGTCCCCTTGAATCTCTTGATCGACATTACCATGGTATTGTGGACCAGGTTCAGAAGTTCCACTACCATCTGCGGGCGCATCGACTCTGATTTTGCTGTGAAGCCTACCAGATCGGCAAACATCACGGTAATCTCTTTGACTTCCTCCGGCATGGTCCGCCGCCCGATTTCTGCCATTTCCCGCGCTTTGGCGAGAACCAGTTGAGGTATGTATGGCGCAAGAATAGCATGCAGTTTCAGATTTCCATTGAAGGTCCCCTCATCCAGCTGGAGTCCTTTACCCGACAGTGTCACCTCCTGCCAGAGCGTGTTTACAGCGTTACCTTCCAGAATACCGCTCACGTTGAAGAGGATCCGCTCTTTCTTGTCAAATGTATCCACATAGATGCGATAGTTTGAAATCCGTTTGATATTCTTCACACTCTGCGGACCCTGGAACAGGTCCTGCAGCATTTTTTCCGGAAGAAGGGTTCGAAACTCTTCGTAACGGTCCGGCGGGATTCTCAGGTTGGCCAGCATGTGTTTGGACGCAGACAGAGGAACGCCGTTCAGATCGAATCGAATAATGGAAAGATCTATCTGACGGAACAGACTCCAAACATGAGCCAGTGTCTCTTTGTTCCGGTTCATAACCCGCAATGGTTCCGACGCGGCAACGGGGTCGAATTCAATCGGGATGTCCAGCCTTGCGACTGTCTTCATTCCCTCAACAAAAAGTGAAAAATTACCCGGATCGATCCCCGCGCCCTTCAGGCTCATGATAATCAGGGGCAGCCCCAGTCCGGCCCCTTCCTGGCTGCCGTCTTCTCGTTCGAGCTCCAGAATCGGGATGAGGCTTTCCAGCTGCCGCGCCGTTTCCAGCGAAGATTGAATGCGCTTCCATTCAGGCTCCGTGGGCACTCCATCGTTCGCAACATCAATCCGAAAAATATTTTTATCATGCAGTGTGCCGGTTACGTGAATTGAGATGCCTTTTTCTCGGCAGAGATATGAAAAATTCTCCGCTCGATGGACCTGAATTTCCGTTCGAAACAGATCCAGCCAGTCCGGGTACGGCAGATCGTCCATTCCCAGAGGAATGAGCATGTATTCAAAATAGGCGCGCTTGTAAAGAGCTTTGAGAGCATTGGCCGCCATTTCGAAAATCACCGCCTGTAAAGGCCCGCGGAGCGAATCAACAGGATTCACAAAATCTCCCACCCTGCCTATTGCAGATCGGAGGTGATTGATATCCTCCGTGTAAAGATCATACAATTGATAGCTGAAAGTCAGGTCAGTCAAATTTTCGATCGAAGCAGGTTTCATTCGCAGAGCCGTTCCGTTAAATAAAGAATCCAAACATTCAAAAAACAGTATGGATTGCAAATCTCGAACAGACTCGTTCCTCTGTCGATATTTTTTTTATTCCCTGGTAAGAACTTCCCAGGGCGCGGGTCGATGCATGGTTTCATTTCGAAAAATGATAGATGTAAATAATATACACAATATGCATATTGCAATTGCCGCCATTCTTCCGGCCAGACGACCGAAGCGCAGCGGAACTGTTATCGGGATAAAAACGATCGGAATCAACCCCGGCATGAAGAGCCTTGCGATGTTGGCAAAATTGTCCCAGTATTCATGAGAGGCTTTGAACACCAATCCCAGGTTCAGTATCAGTCCGATTGCCATAGCGAGAGAAAAAACAGTCATTCCTGTCTCCCCCTTTGAGGCGAGAGCCCGAACCAGGACCGGCAATACGGCGATGTAAGCGACAATCATCAGCAGTAAAAAGCCGCGGCCGGAAAACAGCGCGTCGGGATTTTTCAGATAATCCGTCAAACCAGAAAAAAGACCGCTGCCGTGTTCGGCAATAAGCGCCGGCGTGAGACCGCAGACAGCCCACCAGACAGCTGCTGGAATCAGCGAAGACATCCATAGAACTGTTGATTGAAGGTGTTCTTTTCTGTCCTCGCGCCTTCGCAGAATAAAAAAGAAATGCGCCGCAGCAAAAGAAACCGGGATTATCGAGAACGTCTCCTTCGTAAGCAGCGATGCAGAAGACAGAAAAAATATCGGCAGGAATGACCGGGGCCCGATCCTGTACAGAAGCAGAGCTGCCGTCATAAGAGAAAGAGCCAGGCCGTCGGCCAGATTCAGCGCAAAGCACAGCAGAGAAAACGGATTGACCGCGAATACAAATGCGGCAAAAAAATTTGCAGTATCTCCAGGACGACTGCCATATCCATACAGTAGCAGCATCAATGAAACGGCCAGATGCGCGATGACGGGCAGTATTATCATGGCAGGCAAAAGCGCATCGGGAGATATGAGATAAGCCCAGCCGGTCAGCAGAGGATATCCGATCCTGGAATAGCGAAAGGGAATTGAATCGACGACTGCACGACTGCCGGAATAAATAGAAGCGGCTATGTAATAGTAAAACTGTCCGTCGTAACCGCCCGTGCGAAATACAACCGAGTTCTGGGGAAGAACTTGCCTGTTATCCCTCGCGTAGCAGACTGTGTCGCTCAGGCAGCCAAATCCGGTCAGAGCAGAGAGATTGCCGTCATAGCGTCGGGTTTTGCCGACAAGAAGCGCGCCGTAGAGAGAGACAACAACACCCAGGACGCAGAAGGCCTGCAGTTTCATAGAAGTTTGCGCAGAGATTCGTAAAAAGCCGCTTCTCCGAATCGATCGCAGTAAAAATGCATTCCGCAGTTTGGACAGGCATACAGACCGGCGCCGGGAAGGCGGATAGAGTATTCGCATTTATGGCAGATGATCACCATTTTTTTTGCCGGGGCAGTACTGCGGATTTCATCCGATTTTTCTGCGATTTCCAGAGTCATCTGATTCCCGGAAACCGGAAGATCGCAGAGCTGCATCTGGACGAGCATCGGTTCCGGAATGTTTGTGAATTCCAGCTGAAAACGCCTGCCTTTTATGCGGAGTTTTTCCGCAGCGGTTCGAAACTCATCCAGTCCTTCATACAGGGCCGGTTCGATTCTGGCACAGTCCACCGAAATCACGTCATGACTCTCAGCCAGACGGCCGATTTCCTCCACCAACATCCGGGCTGCCAGCCGATCCAGTATGCCGGAAGGACTTAATATGAATTGATTTCCAGCCATAGGATAAGAATTGCTGTTAGGATTGGAATTTCCCATGCCTGTTTCTACATTTCGATTGATTTTCGGCTGGATAAAGGAATTTTTTTATTTTCTTTTATTTTTATTGCACATGCCTTTTGGATTATTCTGGAATTTCCAGAGAAACCCGGGCAAAGGACGCCCGCCGATCATAATTGTCACAGAGGCTCTGTGCCGGCCTCTGCTGTATTTCCGTCTCAGGGCTAATCTGACCTGGGCCGGATTCCCTGTCTATGTATTCGAAGCGGGCAATCCTTTGCGGGGTTTGCGGGAAAAGGCGCGCCGCTTTGCCGCCATGCTGGAACATGAAAATATTCGGAACGGCATAATAATCGGACACGGCGGTGGAAGCCTTGCCGGTCTGGCCCTTCCGGATGCCGCCCGTCAGCGAATTCAGCACCTGATCGCGCTCGGCACACCCTTTCATGGTTCCAGGCTGTATCTGTATTTGCAGTTCATTCCGGCGCTAAGGGATCTGGCAGTTGGAAGCGAGTATCTGCTGCTCAATCGACTCAACGCTCTGCTCTTTCCTTCATTCACACCGTTCTGCGCCTGGCAGGATGAATGCATCATTCCCTTCAATCTGGCGTATTTTGGCCAGGGCCGTGATTTGATATTTGACGAGCCCGGGCATTTCAATCTGGTGCTGGGATATGAAAACATTTCGACAATCGTCGATTTTCTGAAAGAAAAATATCCGCTCCCGGTGCCGGTTGCATTGGCCGCTCCGAAAACGGCCCATCGGGCAGAGCCGGCGCCGGCTCTGCCGTCCCCGGTGAAAAAGATCCCGCCGGGTAAAAAACGATCCTCGGGAACAGGAAAAAAATCAGGCCCGACGAAACCGGGAAAAAAGAAAAAAGCCTCTTCTGGAAGAAATAAAAGAAAACGCCGATGAAAAGCGAAACTACACTGCAGGAAGCCCAATCTGCTGTCGATGACTGGATCCGCAGTACCGGTGCAGGATACTATCCGGAAATGACAAATCTGGCCAGGCTGACCGAGGAAACCGGCGAACTGGCCAGAATATTTGCCAGAAAGTACGGCGGACTCAGTCCCAAGCCCGGTGACGATATTTCCGCAGAAGCAATGGAAGATGAAATGGGCGATGTTCTCTTTGTTCTGCTCTGCCTGGCCAACCAGACCGGCATAAAGATGGAGAATGCGCTGACCCGTGTATTGCAAAAATATTCCAGCCGGGATGTCGGGAGACACAATGCATAAACTAATTTTGCCACGGAGCCACGGAGAACACAGAGTTGGGGCAGGAAGAGCTTTAACAGGACGGGCAGGATTTTCAGGATCAGTAAATCATTGGTCTTCAGCAATCCTGTTCATCCTGTTCATCCTGTTGCCTTCCTCCCGGTGCCAGAGAAATGCCGCCTCACCTCAAAACGATCTGGCAAACATACCGCCGCCTGCGGGTCTGAACCGGGGCTGGAACAGGAATCTGAACATCCAGGGAGTTGCGTATGATGTATTTTTTCCCGATTCTTATCACCGCAGAACCATTCTGGTTCTGCCCGGATGGAATTATCCCAAAACCGGCTGGATAGAGAATTCCTCTCTTGCCGCACTGGCTCAACAGCATGGGTATGCCCTGGTGCTTCCGGAAATGCTCAAAACACTGTATGAAAGCTCTTACTATCCCCAGACAACTCTGAAATGGAACCCTCTGCCGGGCGGAGATTTTATAAAAAATCATTTCCTTCCAGATATGCAAAAAAAACATAATATATTTTTACAAGGTTCCGCCAGTGTGCTGCTGGGACTTTCAACGGGAGGCAGGGGTGTGGCTCTGACGGCCCTGGAGAATCCGGGACTGTTCGTGGCAGGCGCGGCGCTGTCCGGAGATTATGATCAAGCGCTTATGCCGACAGACAATCTGATGACCCTGGTCTACGGACCCATTTCAAGTTTCCGCAGCCGCTGGACCGGCAGAGACAATCCGGCTGCCAGGGCGGGAGAGTGGAAAATGCCTCTGTATCTTTCACACGGGCTTGCGGACCGCATCATCCCGGAAGAACAGAGCCGGATCTTCTATGAAGCTCTGCGAAAAATGCCGGGTGTGACCGTGGAGTATCATCCGGTTCCCGGAGGCGGACACGACTATAGATTCTGGAACGGTCAGCTTACCGATGTATTTGCTTTTTTTGAAAGGATAATTGCTCAGAAGGAAAGTGCTAATGAAAATCAATGAATGCAAATCGAACAGGGAGCGCAATTCCTCGGCGAAAAAGCCGGAGCCGGGTTTGGAAGCGCTGCGTCTGCTTTCTCGTTTTTCTTCAGTTTTAATTGCAGGCGCGCTGATTGTGCTGAGTCCGGTATTCTGCCAGCGCACGAACCGGCCTTCCGGTCTTTCCTCGCAAAACACGGCAAATAACTACGACGCTTACTGGAACGATGTAGGAAAATTTCTGGCCGGCATGGACATTGAGGAAGGCAGCCGGATGGCGGAACTGGCCGGCCGCAAAGAAGAAATCAAGCACAAAGAATTCCTTTCCGACAGCTGGGAAAAAGTGGAATCGGAACTGCTCTCTCCCATGAGAACCTGGGCGATGCAGGAGTTCCCGGAATCCGTTGTCAGCGGCAGTCCTGTTCTGTATCCTTTCAGCGGACCAGATTTCCTGAATATATTCACCTTTTTTCCGGATGCTCCGGAATACTACCTCGTCGGGCTGGAAAAAACCGGCCGGCCGCCCGATCTGATAAACATGCCCGTGACTGAAATTCCCAATTATTTAAGAATGGTCGAAAAATCCCTCTCCAGCATTCTGAATTTTTCGTTTTTTCAAACAAAGCATATGGCTCGAGATCTTTCTGGAACCGATCTGGGCACCGGTCCCATACTGACGATGTTTGTGGCTCGAACAGGCAATCGTGTTCTGAACGTCTACAATGTATACGTGGGGTCGGACGGTGAACTCCACGACGGAGAATACAGTTTACCGGAACTGGAAAGCGCTCCTGTCGAATCGCCGGATGCCATTCCTCCTGTTAAATCTCCCGTGGAAGGAAAAGAAGTCAGTGACAAACAGGAAACCGGTCGAGAAGATGCGGATAAAGAGAAGGCAGAAAAAGAAACGAAATTATTATTTGTGCCGGGTATTCGCGTTCTGTTTTCGAGACCTGGAAAATCAGAGATTCAGGCTGTCACTTTTTTCAGTCAGGATGCCTCCAATCAAGGGCTGGCAAAAAATGATCTGCTGATCCGTTTTCTGAAAAAAAGGGGACCGTACAGAACATTCTTGAAAGCGGCGTCCTACCTTATGCACAGTAATATATTCAGCAGGATTCGAGAATTCATTCTCAATGAGAGCGATTTTATCATTCAGGACGATTCAGGTATGCCTATAAGCAGTTTCAGCCCCGATTACTGGGAATGCAGGTTTTATGGCGCGTACACCCGACCAATACCGCTTTTTGCTCTCCGGTATCAGGCCGATCTCAGAGAAATCTACAAAAATTCAGAAGGCATCAGGCCTCTGCCCTTTGGAATTGGATACAGATTCCATCCAGGCGAATCAAACCTGATGACAGCCCGCAAAAAAAAGGATGAGGATTGATCATGAACTCAAAAATAAATAATGGCTCGCACTGGAAAAAGGCCGCGCTGATTCCCGCGCTGTTCGCGCTGGCTTTCTCCATGCAGTGCGCGGGAGCATCGGCGGGAATCACCGCGGCAAACATGCCGATGGAAGGCAGGAAGTTCCATGTTCTGGGCACGGCGGAAACCACCGTCAGCTGGTGGAGTTTCGATCTGGGCATCATCGGCGTGCCGCTGGGCAGGCCTCCCGTGGATGAGGCAGAACGCATTCTTCTTGAGGAGAAAGGCGGAGATGCCCTGATCAATCTCAGATATTTCACGGACCGCACAATCATTCTTCTGCTCACCCGCCACAGGTTCTATTTGAAAGCGGATGTTGTCCAGTTTGACAAAGAATAAAAAGAGAGCTTTTAATGAACGTTAATAAAAGCGAATCGAATACGTTCCGGCATATATCAGTGTCTGTTCACGCCCGTTCGCGGACGCCGGCATTGACATATTTCGGTCTTTCGCTTGCCGGATTGATGTTCGCTTCTCTGTCCATCAACTGTTTTCCCGGCGGCATTGTATCCAGGGGCGGCGACCGGGACAATGCCGGTTTTGTTGCGGAGGCGACTCTGACCCACGGTGCGCCGTATAAAATCGTCTGTTACGATTCCACAGAAGCCGCCCGGCGCGAAATTGAAAAAGAGAAGGAAAAAGAAAAACCGGATTACAAACCGTCCGATACGGCACAGGCCCCGCCTGTTCGATTTGAAGATTCGTCGACATACCGGGGCGGCTGTGAAGAGGAAGGAGAATCATCCGTTTTTTTTCTTTTCAATATTATTCCAGTAACGCCGCCCCTGAGTCCGGAATACGCGATAGGAGTGCCTGTCCAGAAACTGGAAGGCGATACGATGATTCATATCCGCTACTGGCATGAAACGCATTATTACAGCATACTGGGAAGGGTTTCTGTGCTTCGCGTACGGGGCGATATCATAAAATTTCTGACTGAAGAAGAGAGGCTTGCCCAGGAAGAAGAAAGAAAGAAAAGAGAAAAGCAAAGAGCGCTGGATAAAGCCCGTGAAAAAACACAGCCGGCTCAAAATCCACTCCCGGGACGGACTCGATGAAATACATCCGGCCCTTCGCTCTGATACTGGCTCTGTCCGCTTCGATTTTAATCGAATGTCAGGCTGAAAAAGACACAGAAAAAACACCGAACGCCTGGAGTGAAATATACGCGGCCATTGAATTCAAAGCGAAACAGTGCGGCAACCGCCCCGGGTATCCCCTGATCGTGCCGGAGAATCCGCCATCGTACGGAACGAGATTGTGTTCGCTGACCATCACACAGCAGCCATGCCCGTTCAGTGATTATCCGCTCTTCTGTCTTGAGATGTATGAAATAGATGTTCCGGGGATTGGGCCGAGCCAATGAAATTTTTTCAGACAATATTCCGGTCCCGGCGCTGGCTGCTCCTCGTGGCAGCGGTCTATTTCCTGCCAGTGTCTCTTTTCGCGCTTGATTTTACTATCCGCGTTTTCGATCCGCAGACGGGAAAAAATATTCCCGATGTGCAGATTGTCATTTTGGAAATCAAAGCAAAATTCGTCACCGATGAAAACGGATTGGCGCGAGCGACCGTTCCGGCTCCCGGTTACTATACCTTTCGCACGATTGTGCCCGGCGGCGAGCTCGTCCAGCCGAGACTGCAGATTGTATCCGCGGGTCAGCAGATAACGATTCTCACAAAGGAGGCGCCGCCAGAGCCGCAGCGGCAGGTCGC
>VFLI01000112.1 GCA_009885105.1 Spirochaetia bacterium
GAAACCACGAGCGAGGACATCGCCGCCGTATCGCCGGGACTGACGCCCGAAATGGCGGCGGCCGTATGCAAACTGATGTCGAATCTCGATCTAATGACGGCCGGGAAAAAATGCAAAGTAGTGGTCAAGGCCAACAACACTCTGGGAATGGACGGCCGCGTTTCTTCGAGAGTGCAGCCCAATCATCCCACGGATAACATCCAGGGAATCCTCTACAGCGCCCGCGAAGGTCTTTCCTACGCCTGCGGCGACGCCGTCATCGGCGTGAATCCCGCCACGGACTCGGCGGAATCTACAGCTGAAATCTTAAAACATCTGGGCGAACTGACGCGGCGAAATAGAATTCCAACACAGAACTGCGTCCTTTCGCATGTGACCGTGCAGATGAAGGCTCTGGAGATCGGCTGTCCGATGGATTTGATGTTCCAGTCATTCTCCGGCAGCGAAAAGGGAAACAGAGCTTTCGGCATTTCCGTGTCGCTCATGGACGAAGCCTGGGATATGATGAAGAAGAAGGGCTCGACGAAGGGGCCGAACCGTATGTATTTTGAAACAGGCCAGGGTTCGGCGCTTTCTTCAGAAGCTCACCACGGCGCCGATCAGGTTACTCTGGAAGCCAGATGTTACGGATTCGCGCGGCGATACCAGCCGTTTCTTGTGAACACCGTCGTCGGTTTTATCGGACCTGAGTATCTGGAGGACGGGCCGCAGATCACGCGCGCCGGATTGGAAGATCACTTTATGGGCAAACTGCTTTCGCTTCCGATGGGATGCGACGCCTGTTATACCTACCATTCCGGGATGAGCCAGAATGAACTCGAAAGTCTCAAAGTCCTTCTTGCATCAGCCGAATGCAGCTACCTGATGTCCCTGCCCTTCGGCGACGACATCATGCTGAACTATCAGTCCACTTCCTACCACGACATACAGTCTGTCAGATCGCTGCTCGGAAAAAAACCAACGCCGGAATTTGAAAAATGGCTGAATGAAAGAGGAATCCTGTCGGACGGGAAACCGGGAAAAAACTTTGGACGACCGGAGCTGATAGTATGAGCATCACAAGAAGCATGGTTGCCAGTCTCAAGATCCGTCACGACGAAGCTCCGATCGCAAAATTTCAGAGCCGCTTTGCAGAGCCGGGTTTAAAGCAAAGACCGGCTTCCATTTCAGCTGCTCCCGACACAGCGGCTCTCGAAAAATTCAAAGTGGAAGCCGTGAAATACACAACGGCCATGCTGGCGGTCGGACGCTGCGGAAACCGGTATCCCACAGATCTGGTCTTGCAGTTTCAGGCCGAACTTGCCGTGGCGCATGCAGCGGTCGCGTCAGAACTGCCGGATGACTGGTTTGAAAAACAGGGCATTCTTTCGCTGCGCACAAAAGTAGAAAATCATCATCAATATCTGCTTCGTCCCGATCTCGGACGGCGGCTGAATGATGCATCGCTTCAATTGCTTCAGGAAAAATCCAGGAAAGGAAACGATATTCAGATCATCCTGGCCGACGGTCTGTCCGCGGAAGCCTGTATGAAATCAGGCATGCTTCTCACGAACAGTCTGCTCAATGAATGCAAAAATCTCGGCATCTCCTGCGCCGAACCCGTCGGGGCGAAATTCGCGCGCGTCTGGCTTGAGGACGAAATCGGCCAGATATCGCAGGCGCGTGTTGCGGTGATTCTTCTGGGAGAGCGGCCGGGACTCGGCACCGGCGACGGACTTTCCGCGTACATGGTTTACAATCCAAAAATCGGCAATTCAGACGCCAATCGCAACATGATGTCCAACATCCACGACCGCGGCACGGTACCGGCACAGGCGGCAAAGCGGCTGGCGCTTCTCGCGCAGGCGATGATCGCGCAAAATACGTCCGGCGTCGGTCTGGATCTCACGGCCAGCGCAGAACTCAAAGCCGCAGGCACGGTCGCCTATCGCGAAGCACAGAAAAGAGAACAATTGGTGGAGAAAATCCCATGATACTCGAACCGATCATACCGACAATTCTGAGCGTGCAGTTCATACCCAATGCCGATCCGGAAATCATCGAGGCCTACGGCGGCAATCGCAAGAAGCATTCTTCCCTGGGACTGATCACTGTCGATCAGGACGATCCGACGTACGTGGCGCTCGACGAGGCTACCAAAAATTCGCCTGTTGATGTTATTTTCGCAAAATCGTTTTATGCCGGTTCGCGCCATGCGTCCGGGAAACTGTCCGGAGAAATTCTTGGAGTTCTGGCCGGCGCAGACCCGGATATCGTACAGGAAGGCATGCGATCGGCGATTCAATGCCTGGAAACGGACGCCTGCTTCTATTCCGCCAACGATGACGGAAGCATAGCCGTTTTTCCGCATGTGATATCCAGTCTGGGTTATTATCTATCCGCGCAGGCCGGCCTTTCTCCCGGAGATTCGATGGCGTATCTGGTGGCGCCTCCCCTTGAAGCGACCTACTCATTCGATCAGGCGATGAAAGCTGCAAACGTGCGCAAGATCAAACTTTTCACGCCGCCTACGGAAACAAACTTTGCCGCGATCTGGCTGGGCGGGTCTTTGAACAGCTGTCAGGCGGCGGCGGAAGCTTTCCTGGCATCGGTTGTGGAAATCGGAAGTCTGCCGCGGGCGATGTAGAAAAACTCTGAACCCATGAGTTAAGCAGTTTGCAAATATTGTATATTTAATTGATATTTTTGCTTAAGTATCCTGCCAGCATTCTGCTGAGTTCAATCTGAGTGAATGGTTTGCTGAGACTTGAAGTAAAACCATAATCGGCGGGATTTTTCATTATTGGATCTTCTGCATATCCGCTGACTACAAATACGGGAATTTCTGAATCGACTTTGCGAATTTCTTTTATAGCGTCCTTTCCTCCCAATCCGCCCGGGACTGTGAGGTCAAAAATCATTGCAGCCATTTGATTTCCTGCATTTTTTTCTTTAACGAAGCAATCAATCGCTTCTCTGCCGTCATTCTTGCAAACGGTTGAGTATCCCAGAACCAGAAGCATTTGCGAAATTGTATCCCTCATTATTTCTTCATCATCCATTATCAGTATTCTGCCTTTGCCTCTGTTTGCCGTGTCGACCGTCTCAGATTCGTCAGGCTGAATTTCTGAGGAAGCAGGCAGAGTAATATGAAATGTGCTGCCTTTGCCTGTTTCTGATTCCACATCAATAAGTCCTCCGTGTCGAACGATAATGGAATGGCAGGTCGCCAGCCCCAGTCCATGACCGCTGGTCTTTGTTGTAAAAAATGGATCAAAGATACGCGAAAGAATATCCGCGGGTATTCCTGTGCCATAATCCCGTATAGATATCCGCACATAATTTCCCTTCGGAAGCGAAATATTCTCTCTTCCGCTGATTTCAATATTCCGGGCAGTCAAATCGATGGTTCCACCCATGGGCATTGCCTGCGCAGCATTGATAACAATGTTTTCAATTACCTGTCCAATCTGATTCTGGTCTATGCTGCAAGGCCAGAGATCCGGATAAATGTCAAATCGACAGAGGACATTCGATCCGCTGAGGGCGAACTGAATTGTATCGTGTATGAACGATTTTAGCTGCGTTACTTTCTGAATCGGTGCGCCGCCCTTCGCAAACGTCAGCAGCTGTCCGGTCAGTCCGCGCGCCCTGTTGATTGTGGACAGAGCTTTTTCAAGATGATCGCGAACAATTTGATCCCGGGAACATCCGCTTGCCAGATCAAGATACCCAAAAATACCCCCCATCAGATTATTGAAATCGTGCGCAATGCCTCCTGCAAGAATACCGAGGGATTCCAATTTCTGGTTATGAAGAATCTGCTTCTCATACTTCAGTCGTTCATCCTCCGCCTGTTTCCTCTCCGAAATATCCGTTATTATTCCAATCAATCCTGCTATATCTCCATTGCTGTCTTTTATCGAATCCGCATACTCGTAAGCAGGAAAAACTCGGCCGCTTTTTGTCACCATCTCTAACTCACCGGACCAGGAATGGCCGCTCATGATATTCTTAAACATTTCTTCAGCCACCTCGGGGTCTTTAACAACTGCAGGTCCTCCTCCTGCCGCCTGCAGTTCTTCTGCAGTTGTGTAACCAAATAAATTGGACAGCGCCTTATTTTGATAAATATGTCGTCCCGTATTATCCGATATACCGATTGCTTCGCTTGTGGCTTCGATCGCTTTGCTGATAAAGAGCAGTTTTTCTTCCGCCTGTTTGCGCGCAGTGATGTCTGTGGCGATCTCCATCCTGACATAACGATGATCAGTCCAGAGGACGGCTTTATCCCGGCATTCATACCATTTTTTATTTACTGTATTTTGAAATTCCCATTCATACACGCCGGTTGGTGTGCCGTCCGCAGTTCTCAACCTGTAGTTGGTGCAAAAGGAACAGGGGCCATCCAGACCCTTCTGCAGGCTCTGCCAGCATTTTTTGCCTACTATGTCGCCCCATTCTTCCCTGCCATATTTGTTGATGAACAAAACCTCATACGTTTCCAT
The DNA here is from genome assembly GCA_009885105.1 of Spirochaetia bacterium. Lineage (GTDB taxonomy): Bacteria > Spirochaetota > Leptospiria > Leptospirales > Leptonemataceae > VFLI01. The sequence goes on from VFLI01000112.1 coordinate 4,488, forward strand.
ATCACAAATATAGACAAGAGCATCAATACTCTCCAGCACTATCAGCAATCGCTCATGAGATTCCTTGAGCGACGTTTCTGTTCTTATAAGCTCATCATTTGTGGCGATAAGCTCCTCATTTGTCGCCTCCATCTCTGACATTGCCGCAGACAGCTCATCATCTTTTCTTTGCATCGCCTTTTCGTATCGCCTGCGCTCTGTGATATCGTATGCTGTGCCGCGTGTGCCGAGGACTTCCCCGCTTTCGCTGCGGAAATATTTCGCATTAAAAACCAGATGGATTTCGTTTCCATCTTTTCCGATATGTACCGTCTCATATCCTTTTACGATCCCGCCCTGCATCAGTTTTCTGAATTGTTCAGCATCCCGAGCCGCTGTTTCGGGAGTTTGAAAATCGGAAAATTTCCGTCCCATCATTTCCTTAACAGTATATCCAAAAATTGTTTCCCAGGCTGGATTTAAGAAAGTATACCGTCCCTCTGCATCGCACTGCCAGATCAGATCCTGAGAAGTCTCCACAAGGTCCTGGTACAAACTCAGCGAATATTTAAGCTCTGAAATATCTCCATCTGACTTTGCTTTCATATCTTTCTCCAGATGCCGATTACCTAAATCGAATCACCGGCAGAGCCTGTTCTCATTGCAAATACGGCCCTGTAGAACGGCATCGATCTGCGAAAATGCTCCTCTTCCAGCAAGACAAAGCCCGCCGCCTTGATCGCTTTTTCCGGATCGCGGTTCAGATTGCATCCTCGGGCAAAAATTTTCCAGACTGGATTGAGTAAGTTCTGCAGAATCCGGCCGGGCAGAGATTTCGCGACGACATGTTCGAGCACGATGAACCTACCTCCGGGTTTCAGCTTCGACCTTGCAAATTCAACGGTGTGATTCAGATCCGGCACTGTGCAGAGCACCAGAGTGCATACAACAGCGTCGAGCGAAGATGGCTCGATCATCTCGTCGAGCCGCGCATCTCCGATGCCGGCCGTAACAAGATCGATCATCGCATGATTGCCGGTTTCTTCATGAATTTTCTGAGCATCTGTTTTCCGTCCCAGGGCTTTTTCCATCATGGATTTTGACGGCTCTGCCGCGATGACCTGCGCGCCCTTCCCATAGAGCGGAAAATTTATCCCGGTCCCGCTTCCGATTTCCAGTATCCGGCCTGTAAGACCGGACAGCAGGCGCTTTCTTCTTCGCGCCAGAACTACTTTTTCTGTGCGATCCATGAAACGGTCGTAGAACCGGGCGAATAATCTGTCATAGCAGCCGTCGTATTTTTCATTTTCCATTTTATTCACCCGGTCAGACGATGCAAATGCCCTTATGCGAAGGGCAGGAGCAGCATTCGAACCACCGACAAAAGGAAAATGAAGGCAGAAATGCCGAGCATCCCCAGACGAATATTCTCCTTCTTCAATCCAGAAGAAATGCCAGCGAAGAAGAGAGAAACCGTGAAGAAAACCACGACCAGAGTAAAAGTGTCCCCTATCTGGTTGGCCCGCGCCCCCTCTTCCATTTTCTTTTCAGCTTCCCTGGTAATGCTTTCCCCTTTCATCCGCTTGGCCTGAGTGTAATTAGGACTTTCAAGGAAGGTTTGATAGCTGACTTTTCCTTCCAGCTCCGTAATTTCCTTCATGATTCTTTCCTGGTCGGCGTCTTTCCCCTCCAGGCTTTCAAATTCGTCCCATTTATTTTCAAGCTGCTGCTGCAGGGATGCCATTTCTGCCATTTTTTCAGGCGCTGTTTTCATTCTGTAATTGGTATCTGCCCATTTTATTGCATGGCGCATCTCTGCCGACATCATCCGCTCCACGTCATCGGCAAGCTGGGGCAGTTCTTTCAATGATTCCAGATATATCATGGTATCAAAACTGATATCCATGGATCCGCGCAGGTATTCGCGATTTGCTTCCCCGAATTTGACAATACCCGAGTTGTAACTGGCTATCATATTGCCGTTCCACAGCGCTGATTGATAGGCTGCATATGCAGCC
>VFLI01000007.1 GCA_009885105.1 Spirochaetia bacterium
CCGCTGGCCGTGTCCTGGTCCGGGGCGATGGGTGTGATGCAGCTCATGCCGCAGACGGCCGCGCAGTTCGGCATCCACAATATTTATGACGGGCCGGACAACATCCGCGTCGGTGTCGTGTATCTGAAGTGGCTGGATGAGTACTGGAAGGAAATTCAGGATCCCGGCGAACGCCTGAAATTTGTCATTGGATCTTACAATGCTGGAATCGGACATGTTGAGGATGCGAGGAAACTGGCCTTGAAAAACGGGCGACGCAAAGATGTCTGGTTCGACAATGTGGAGCTGTCGCTGCTGGATCTGCAGAAGCCTCAGTACTTCAACGACGAGGATGTGCAGTTCGGCTACTGCCGCGGAGAGGAGCCGTACGCGTACGTGCGTGAAATCCTGGACCGACGGGATCATTATACAAAGTTGATTCATTGAGGAAAGAATCACTCTCTGTCGCAGAGCATCCCCTCGTTTAGCTGCGTTTATTTTTCTTTTTTCTTATCTTCTGCCGCTTTCACATGAAAATCAAATGCCCGCACATAGGCCGTCATCACAAGCGCAAGAGTGAATACAGCGCCGATACCCAGGGCGGCGAGCCCTGCCGCCAGAATCAATGAGAGAACCAGGGTCAGGGCCAGGGTGCGCCAGGACCGGGTGCTTGTTAAAAGAAATGACGATTTAAAAGCAAAACGAATGCTTGTCTTTTTCTCGCGCAGATACATCGGTGAAAAAACAAGGCGGTTCAGCGTCCAGATGAAAATTGGAATCCCGGCTGCTGTGCGTATTTTGAAAATGAGCGAATAATCTTCATTCTCTGTGAACAGCGCAAATTTCAAAAGGGTCAGATAGAAAAAATAATAAATAAAACAGAACAGAAGAAAGTAAAAATAATTCCTGTATCCCAGAAAAAGCAGAGATATTTTGGAGCTGCCTTCCCTGGTAAACTCAGTATAGAATCGGATAAGACCGGCCAGCATCCAGGCCGTCACCGGCATAGCGATCAGATTCAGGAGTATATTCTGATATTCGCGGTCATAGGCCAGCTGCCTCGCGGCGAATACGGCGGCGGTGTAGACGCAGATCAGAACCAAAAAAAAGAGCGAATTGACAATCAGGGCAGTTCTAAGATTGCCTCGCACGATCTGGTAAGAATCACGGATTGCTTCGCCGATAAAAATCAGCCAGCCGGAGCCGGACATCAGCGTTCGCCGGCGGATGGTTCATCATCCGCGCGCGCTTTGAAGCCGAATCTGGCCAGAAACCACTCTGCTGCGCGAAAAAATTTGATCCTTTCAAGAATCGGGTTGAGCATTCCGTTGGTTATACAGTAATGAGTGGTGTGCGGCTCTTCATGGTGCCGGTCATGATGTTCTTCATCCAGTATGATATGCAGAGCCATAAAGAACCGAAGCAGTTTCCCCTTTTTTTCGAGATGCGCCCATTTATGAAACTGATTCGTCATGACGACGCCGGCGGCCATAACAGAAAATGTTATTCCGGTGAAAGCCATGGTTGCACTGGGACGTCCGGAATAAAGATAATATAGAATTAGAATGAATACCGGTATTGCTGCGATGCAGGAATTGCCGATTGTGATCACAAGATTGTGCGTTGTTATGTCACGGGGATATTTGTGGTGAAGTCGAAACGGCCGTATCATGGACTGTCCGACAACCGGAGTCTCCACAGTCCCGTATGTGTCACAGGCCCAGTGAACGATCCCGGACAAAAAATCGCTCAAAGCCCAGCCTGCCGGAAAAGCCAGCCAGATCATCCAGAGCCTGTCCATAGCCTGAATCTGCTTCCAGGAAAACCACACTGTGGCCGCCAGGAATCCAGGAAACAGCAATGTCGCCGTGTGTTCCAGAAAAGAGTGAAAGGGTCCGGATTTCTCTTCAATTCCGCTGTATCCGGGCCGCGGAGAAATGGGTTCTGTCAATTCAACTGTGTGGTTCATCTTGCTATGTGACCGTGAGCTTCCTTCATGACTTAGCTTTATGGTAAAATGTTTAAAATCGACCAGGCCTTCAACCAATTTTTTTCAACTTGCCTTCCAGAGGCCTTTTTCAAAAATGACCGGAAAAGTATACTTTTTGATTTTCCGGAGCAATATATGATTCATCCCAACGAAGCGCTGTTTCCAGGAGAAAAACCTTTCCCCGTAATCCCCAGCTGCGAGCATTTCGCCGGTTCAGAGAAAATGATTATGAAAGCATTTTCTTTTCAGGAAGAAAAGGGCCCGGTTTTTGACATCACGCAGGACTGTGAAGACGGAGCGCCGCACGGAAAAGAAGTCGAACATGCGAAAATGATCGTCCAGCTGACGAATTCAGAGCACAACAAGTATAAAATGGCAGGCGCGCGAGTTCATGATCACAGCAACTCCTTCTGGAAATCTGACGTCGACATTCTTGTTGCCGGCGCAGGAGACAAACTCGCCTATATTACGATTCCAAAACCAACGGCTGCTTCCCAGGTGAAGGAAATGATTGAGTATATTCAGAATGCGGCGCAGAAAGCCGGCCTCAAGAGGGAAATTCCCATCCATGTTCTGATTGAAACTCATGGAGCTCTGTGGGACGTGGAAGAAATCGCCGCCATGCCATGGCTTCAGGTTCTCGATTTTGGTCTTATGGATTTCATATCCGGTCACCACGGGGCCATCGCTCTTTCAAATATGAAAAGTCCCGGACAGTTTGAACACGAACTTCTCCGCCGCGCGAAGGCAACAGTGGTTGCGGCGGCTCTGGCTCATGGAGTTGTGCCGGCTCACAACGTCACACTGGACCTCAAGAATTATGATCAGACAAGGGCAGACGCAAAACGAGCCCGCAATGATTTCGGCTTTATGAGAATGTGGTCTATCTATCCAACGCAGATCGACGCAATTGTGGAGGCGATGCAGCCGGAGCATTCTGAAGTGGAGCGGGGCACCGCTGTGCTTCTGCAGGCTCAGGACGCAAACTGGGGTCCGATCCAGCACGAAGGGGATCTGCACGATCGCGCAACATACCGCGGATTCTGGACGATCATCCAGCGGGCAAAACTGTCCGGCCAGAAACTTCCAGCAGAAGCGGAAAAGCGCTGGTTTTAGACAATCGCCGGAATCCGCGGGTACGCGCAAAATAATCTGGAAGCCAGGTTTTAATCGGGACGGATATTTTTATTTTTCGTAGTCAGCCAGGCGAGCACCGACCAGACTTTCTGCGGAGCAAGAATGGCTCTGTGAGCCGGCATGGCGCCTCTGCTGGGTCTTTGCCTGGTTGAAGGCAGATCCACTCCGTTCATAATCAATTCGAAAAGCGTTGACTCGGTGTTGCCGTGCAGCCAGATATCATCTGTCAGATTTGGACCGATCAATCCTGTCGCATCTGCTTTGTGGCAGGAAGCGCATTTCGCATTAAAAATATCCCTTCCGGCCGAAATCGCCTGAATATTTCCCCGGAGCGGATTTCCCTCAGGTATGAGCGGTCCGTATTCGGACAGGAAAGTGCCGTACTGCCTGTTGTATTCCAGAACTTCTTCGCGATATTCATTCTTTGAAGACCAGCCTGACAATACAAGATAATAGACGAGGTAAATGAAACCAACTGCCATCATTCCAATGAATGAGGCTTTGTACCAGAAAGGAAATTCATTGCTGCCCTGACGAATCCCGTCAAATTCCGGATCCGGCAGCAGCGGCGGCAATACTTCATTTGCATTTGTCTTCATCGGATTTATAGCTTTATCTCGGCTTCACGACAGCTGTGTCTCGGCCCAGTTTCAGGATAAAGGCAATGATCGCATCGCCTTCACTCCTGCCGGTAATGTCGGATACTGCTTCTTGAATATCTGATTCTGAATAGGGCACGCCTGCTTTTTGCATGGCCCGCATGCTGCGCTGAACTTCTGCCGGATCCATTTGAACCTGGAACAGCCAGGGATAGGCGGGCATAATTGATGTTATTGAAGTTACACGGGGATTTATGAGATGCGTTTTGTGCCAGTCTGCTGAAGGCTGAATCTGGGACTCATGGGCGAGGTCCGGTCCCGTGCGCTTTGATCCCCACAGGAACGGATGGTCATACACATACTCTCCACCTTTGCTGTACGGTTCATCTCCGTATGCATGAGTCGGGTCAAAGCGATCCGTCTCCCATTTCAGCGATCGTATCATCTGTGTATGGCAGTAGGAGCAGCCCTCCCGAATATAAATATCCCGTCCGGCCAGTTCCAGCGGTGAATAGGGAGTAACGGCTGCTATACGCGCAACTGTTGAGGAGGAGTCCATCAGAAAAATCGGAATGATTTCAATCAGTCCGCCAAATAAAACAGCCGAAGTTATCAGAACGGCAAAGAGGAGACTCCTGGACTCAATCTCTGAATGCTTTTTAAAGAATCTCTGCATACAGTCAGCGGTTTCCTGTGACGGATTCGACGGGATTTTGAATTTTCGTTTTTGCCGAAAAAACTGTCAGCAAAAGATTGATGATCAGAAATAAAAAGCCCGCCAGATAAAGCGATCCTCCGATCGCGCGGCCGATACGAAGAGGACGGAGCACCTCGGTGATCATGATCCAGTCCGGATACTGAAGATGCCCGCTCGGATCAAAGGCCCGCCACATGGCGCCCTCTGTCAAACCGGAGCTCCACATTGAGACGACGTAGAGCATGATGCCGATAATGCCAAACCAGAAATGCACGTTGGCAAGAGTCTCTGAATACAGACGTCTGTTCCAGATGACCGGCACAAGGTAATACAGCATTGCGAAACTGATAAATCCGACCCAGCCCATAGTTCCGCTGTGCACATGCGCGATTGTCCAGTCGGTAAAATGCGAAAAACCGTTGACTGTCTTGATGGACATGATCGGACCTTCAAAGGTCGACATACCGTAGAATACAATCGCCAGTATAAAGAATTTCAGAGCGGCATCGGTCTGGATTTTTTCACGCGCCTGCGAAAGCGTCAGGAAACCGTTTACCAGCGCTCCCCAGCAGGGTAGAATCAGCATGATGCTGAAAGCGGTTCCCAGCGTCTGCAGCCAGTCCGGGAGAGGAGAGTATATCAGATGATGCGGTCCCGTCCAGATGAAAATAACAATCATAGACCAGAAATGCACGACGGACAGACGATGAGAATAAATTGGCTGCCTGATATGTTTGGGAAAATAATAGTACATGATTCCCAGAAATGGAACCGTCAGTATGAAGGCGAAAAGGTTGTGACCGTACCACCACTGCACATTCGCGTCAAAGACTCCCGAATAAATCGAATACGATTTCAGAAATCCCGCGGGCACGGCCAGATTGTTGACGATAAAAAGAATGGGAAATGCAATAACGGAGGCCATATAGAACCAGATTGAAACGAACATCTGTTTCTCGCCGCGTATTGAAAGAGTTCCAAAAAAATTCACCGCAAAGATCAGCCACGATACAATGATCAGGATGTCAAACGGCCATTCCAGTTCCGCGAATTCCTTGCCCTGTGTCCTGCCAAAAAGCAGGGATACATCCGCCGCAATGACAGTCAGATTATAAATGATAAAATGGATCCACGCCAGCCTGGTCGAAAAAAGCGGGGTCTTCTGAAGACGCTGCATGGAATGATAGATCGCCGCGAAGACGATTGAAAGAGAAAATCCGAAAATGGCGGTACAGGTGTGAAAAGGTCGAATCCGCCCGAAAGAAGTCATAGGCGTGCTGAAATTCAGGACAGGATAAATTATCTGGAGAGATGCCAGGAGGCCCGCTGCCATTGCAGCAATTCCATACAGTACAGCGGCTGCAATGAACGCTTTTACAACAGCATAGTTGTACCCGGTCGGCGGACTCATCCAAGAATACTATGAAAAACTGTGCATTATTATAATGATAACTTTACGAACAAGTGTATGATATTTATCATAACACAGACAGGCGCTTTCATGGTATTGGATAAGGGTGAGAGCAAAGCAGTCATCGTGTTTCCATTGCGGTACGGAAGCAGAAATTCCGTTTTCTGTGAAGGTTGCCAGTAAAGAGAAAACTTTTTGCTGCAATGGCTGTGTCTGTGCCTGTCTGGTCATACACGATGCAGGGGCTGCGTCTTACTACAAAAAAAGGAAATCGTATCCAGTCTCACTGAAAGATGTAAAGCTTGCGCTTTTAGAGCCGCTCCTTCCGGTCCACGATCCTGTTCCTGCTGAGAAACCGGTAGAGATATTCGACGCTGCCGGAGTACCGGAAGAAGGTAAGAAGACTGTCTCGCTTCAAATCGACAGAATCCACTGTGATTCAAGCCTCCTGTTGATTGAAACGGTTTTGAGAAAAATCGGAGGCATTGACAGCGCCCGGATGAATCCTGACAGCAACAAAGCAGAAATTGTGTTTAGCCCGGAAAAAATTCGGGTTTCGGAAATTGTTCACATCATTGAAGCGATTGGGTATCGGGCCAATTTGCCGGCATACTGCAGAAGAGTGACATCCGCCGATACGGAAGAATTGATCTACATTTATCAGATACGCCGCGGAGATCGCATCCATGTATTGTGCGGAGAGCGTATACCGGCCAATGGAACGCTTCTGCGTGACAGCTGCGAAGTGGATGAATCGATACTTTCGGGCGGGAGCAGACAGATGAAAGTGGAAGCCGGAGACCCTCTCAAGGCCGGCGCCCTGGTTGTTGCTGGAGTTGCACTATTTCGAGTCGACGATCCCCGGATCATCGGCTGAAATATTGATATTTGTCATAGGATTTTTATGACAAATTTGGGTAAAAATTTAGGCCACTGGAGTCTTAATTTGCTCGGCAAGAGAGCCTGTATTCTGGAAAATGTGCCAAAAGGCATATTCAACTTTAGGAGGGTGAAATGACAAATAAACTTTTGAACCGTAGCGCCATGCTTACGGTCATAGTAGTTGCAATTCTAATCGGTGTGAACTGTAAAAAAAAGACAGCTGGAACTGGTGATGCGGCAGTCAACATGGGAATCGGTCCCATTACAGAGCCTGTCAAACTGGAAGCCATTGATGATGCCATGGCGGAAGCGGGAAAAACCGTATTTTTAGCCAAGTGCACAGCCTGCCATAAAATCAACGAGAAATACATCGGTCCCAATCTTACCGGTGTTACAAAAAGACGAGCGCCGGAATGGATCATGAACATGATTCTCAATCCTACTGAGATGATACAGAAAGATCCGGTCGCCATAGAGCTTGTTATGGAAAACAATATGGCCCAGATGGCCAATCAGCAGGTTACTCAAGAGCAGGCCCGTCAATTGTTGGAATTTTTCCGAAAAAATGACACAGGAGGAAATTAAAGAAAAATGAAACGAATATTGCAGACAATTCTATTCATCCTGCCGTTTTTACTGACAGCTTTTATTGCTGATTGCGGTAAAGGCGCGGCGGGACTCGCTTCCGATGCTGCGGAGCGGGTATATGTGCGTCCGGGAGATAAAGATGAAGTGTATCTTTTCACCTCGGGCGGATTCAGCGGGCAGGTCGGCGTCCACGGAATACCTTCGGGTCGATTCCTCCGCACCATTCCCGTATTTTCCGTATTTCCTGAAAACGGATACGGCTACAGTGAAGAGACAAAGAATATGCTGAATACTTCGCACGGTTTTATTCCGTGGGACGATTCGCACCATCCGCAGCTCTCCGTTACCAATGCAAAGCAGGACGGACGTTGGCTCTTCATAAACGGCAACAACACTCCTCGAATCGCGCGAATCGATTTGACGAAATTTCACACGGAAGAAATCATAGAAATTCCAAACAGCGCCGGTAATCACGGTTCGCCGTATCTGACGGACAACACGGAATACCTGATGGCTTCCACCCGGTTCTCTGTGCCTGTACCTCAGGCAGCAATGCCCATTGATGTAAAAAACTTCAAAGGAACCATCACGATGGTATCGGTATCCAAAGAAGGAAAAATGGCTATCAAGCTTCAGGTGCTTATGCCGGCTTTCAGCTACGATCTGGCCCGCTGCGGCCGCGGTCCTTCGCATGACTGGTGTTTTTTCACCACGTACAATACGGAGCAGGCGAGCAGTATGCTGGAAATCAACGCATCGCGCCAGGACAAAGACTATATACTTGCATTCAACTGGAAAAAAGCGGAAGAATGCCAGGCACAGGGCAAGGCTGTGAATTTCCCGGGAACGTATGTTCACAATTACCGCGAAGACAACAAACCAGCAGTGACGGAAACTCTGAACGGTGTTCAGATGCTGGATCCAAAAAATTGTCCGGGCGTTGCCTATTATATGCCGACTCCCAAGAGTCCTCACGGATCTGACGTGGATCCTTCAGGCGAATACATAGTGGGCAGCGGAAAGCTCGCGGCCACTATCACTGTGCATTCTTTCACCAAGTTGATCGAGGCAATCAAGGATCCTGCAAACTTCCTCAAAGTCATCGATTCTATTCCAGTATTGAAATACGAATCGACCATGATCGGCGAAGTTCAGAAGCCCTGTCTCGGTCCGCTCCATACAGAATTCGACGGCAAGGGATTTGCTTACACATCCTGTTTCGTTTCTTCTGAAGTGGTGAAATGGAAACTGGGCACCTGGGAAGTTGTGCAGCATCTTCCGGCATTCTACAGCATCGGCCACCTCTCCGTGGTCGGCGGCGATACGGCGGATCCTTATGGAAAATATCTCGTTGCGCTGAATAAAATCACAAAAGACAGATATCTGCCGACCGGCATGGAAGTGGCGCAGAGCGCGCAGCTTTTTGATATTTCCGGGTCCAACGCGGAACTTCTTCTGGATTTTCCAACAACAGGTGAGCCTCACTACGCTCAGATGATACCGGCCAGTCTTCTGATGGAAAAGTCGGCCAGAATCTATCAGCTTGAAGACAACCATCATCCCTATGCGATCAAGCAGGAAAGTGATGCTCGCGTGGTAAGACAGGGCGGCGCCGTTCATGTTTACATGACTACGATTCGTTCGCATTTCAAGCCGGAAGGAATTGACCTGCGTGTTGGCGAGACTGCGTATTTCCATGTGACGAACCTGGAACAGGATTACGATATCCCTCATGGTTTTTCAATCTTCGGGTCCAATCAACCAAACCTGCTGATCATGCCCGGTGAGACGCTTACGATAAAGTATGAAGCCAAAAAGGCTGGAGTGTTCCCTTACTATTGCACGGACTTCTGCTCGGCTCTGCACCAGGAGATGCAGCACTATATCAGAGTATCTCCTTGACATAAGAACTGGTTGAAAAAACCTTTTTGATTGTTGAGCAAGCGCGCCCGTCTGCGGCAGTAAAGCTGCGGGCGGGCGTTTTGTATTTAAGATGTTATATTGTAAGTATTGAGATGAAGAAGGTGACTGTATGTGGAAAAAGAAAGTAACAAAAGCACATCGATTTATGATTCTTCTGGTCGGAGTCTTGATGCTCACCGCTTACCTGGCTCCGCTCTGGCAGATCACTCTGTCGGCGCCGCAGTATCCGGAAGGGCTGGCATTATTCGTCTGGATCAGCAATCTGACGGGCGGCCAAACCCACGACATACAGAATATTAATATTCTGAATCATTATATAGGAATGAAAGAAATCAATCCGCACAGCATTCCGGAACTCGTTTATATGCCGTATGTTCTCGGTTACATGATATTCGGAGCGTTTGTGACATTCCTGATCCCCCGCGTTTTTATGATAGTTCTCGGCATCGTAAATATGATTCTTGTAATGATTGTGGGCATGACGGACTTCTATATATGGGGATACAACTACGGACACAATCTCAGTCCGGATGCGCCGATTTCAATGCCCGGCATGACGTACCAGCCTCCTCTGCTTTTTTGCAAAACGATTTTGAACATATCTGCCTGCAGCTATCCTCATGTCGGCGCGATTCTCATACTTGTCGGATTTGGAATCCTTATTTACATCCTGGTTATGGAACGGGCAATGTACATTAAAAATAGAATAGAAGAATAATCCTTCCGGTGGTGTTCCTGAAATGAAGCTATTACAAATCGCATCAGTTTTTCTGTTATTTTTCGCCGTTGCCTGCTCCCGCGAACCGGAATTGATCGAGCCCGGTCAGCAGAAGTGCGCGCACTGCGGTATGATTATCCAGGACTTCAGATTTCAGGCGCAGGCGATGACCGACACCGGCAAACGGTTTCATTTCGATTCGACGGAGTGCATGCTCCAGTGGACATTCAAATCGCCTCATAATATCCAGCGCCGCTGGGTGAAAAATTTTTCCGATGAGGCAGAGTGGCTGGATGCCTCGCTCGTTGAAGAATCGAAATACAGGACCGCCCTGTTTCTTCATTCCGACCGGCTTCGATCGCCCATGGGGGGCGGCATGGCTGCCTTTGGCGATGGCTCGCAAATCGGCTCGGCCATTGAAAAATTCGGGGGAAAACAGGAAGACGTTCGGGCTCTGGATGCTTTACTTAAGTCACAATGGAAAGGCTCGGCCATGCCTGGAAATTGAGATATAAATTTATAAAAATTATAAAAATATATATAAGTACAATATATTGATTATGCATTTCATCCCCGGTAAAAATTCAATTTATTTCGCCCTTTTCGTTTTTCTGATCTGTATTTGCTCTGTTCAGGCTCGTGAGCTTGAAGTGTGTCCGGAATGTGTCCTTCATAATCCACAGAAGGCGGTGGACTCTTCACTGCCTGGAGACACAATCGTTTTTTCTACAGGCGTGCATCGTGTGCACGGTCTCCTGATTTCGCACCCGTTGCGAATCACCGGCAAAGAAGGGGCCGTGCTTGACGGAGGCGGACAGGGTCATGTTCTGATTATCGCGGCGGAGGGAGTTCAGGTCGATCATCTGACAATTCAGAACAGCGGCCAGAGTGAAATTGAGGAATTTGCGGGAATATATGCAACCCACGGAAATTGTAAAATCCAGTCAAATCATCTGCTGAACAACACCTACAGTATTTTTCTGGCAAAAGTTAAAGGCTGTGAGCTTGAAAACAATATTATCACAGGCAGACCGGGCGATGAGATTCACAGCGGAAACGGCATCCATATCTGGAACGGCGACAATATTCGGCTGACGGGCAATCTTATCGAAGGCCACCGGGACGGTTTTTATTTTGAATTCTCCACCAATATGCGCATTCTGAACAATGAATGCCGCAATAATGTGCGATACGGGATGCATTTCATGTTTTCGCACGAGAATGTTTTTGAAAACAATCTTTTCCATCACAATGAAACGGGCGTGGCGCTCATGTACTCGCGGCATATACTTGTTAAAAACAATGAATTTCGCGACAGCAAAGGTTTCGCAGCCTACGGTCTGCTTCTCAAAGACATCGTATTGAGCCGTTTTATCGGCAACAGCCTTTCCAACAACTCGGTTGCTCTGTTTATGGACAGTTCCAGCAGAAACGAGTTTGAGAAAAATGATATCCATCACAACGGATGGGCCATGAGAATTTTTGGAAATTCAGACCAAAACCGGTTTACGGACAATCAGATTCGCGGGAATGTTTTTGATATTTCAACAAATTCCAGGGACAATACCAATTTTTTCAGCCGCAATTACTGGAGCGCTTACACGGGGTATGATCTGAACAAAGACGGAACGGGCGATGTTCCCTACTTTCCTGTGCGGGTTTTCGGCTACTGGGTCGCCAAATATGAAATACTGATCACTCTTCTGCATTCGCCCGTTGTGGAATTCCTGGAATTTGCCGAGAGGGCTTTTCCCGTCATAACTCCCACAAAACTCATGGACGAGCAGCCTCTATTTCGAGCTTCAGATTTATCCGGTTCAAAATGAATATATCAATCAGCAGTCTGACAAAGAAATTCGGAAAAATGTTCGCTCTCTGTGCCGTTGATCTTGAAATCAAAGGTCCTGTGAATTTCGCGCTTCTGGGGCCGAACGGATCCGGAAAGAGCACAATGATAAAGTGCCTCCTGGGACTCGTCATTCCGGATTCCGGCACAATTGCCGTGGACGGCGTTGAATATCCGTCCGGCATGCCGGGCGCGCTGGCAAGAACCGGCTACATGCCTCAGTCGCCGGATTTTCCGGAGAATTTACGCGTGGAAGAGCTGATCGATCTTTTTAACAGCCTGTCCGCGGACCCTCCGGTTCATCGCGATGAACTATTAAAAGATCTGGGAATCAACGGCTTTCTAAAGAAAAGATTTCATGATCTGTCGCGCGGAATGAAACAGAAAATCAATCTTCTGCAGTGCTTCATGTCGGAGCGGGAACTCTACATCCTTGATGAACCGACTGCGAGTCTGGATCCACTGAATGCGTATTATTTGAAAAACAGGATTTCCGACTGCCGCAAGCGCGGCGCCGCGGTTCTCTTTACTTCGCATATAATGAAGGAAGTAGAAGAACTTTCCGAGGAGCTCTGCCTGATGCTGGAGGGAAAAATCATCACGCGCGGGAAACCCGACGCAATCATAAAGAAATCCGGCTCGGCGAATCTTGAAGAGGCTCTGGTCCGGGAGTGGAAGGCAAGCGGTTATGAGTAAAGGGAATAATTCCAGGTCGAGCACACTTCGTATAATCGTCCTGTATGAAATCCGGGACAGCCTGAGAAGCTATCGACTGATTATTTATACGGCGGCTCTGGCCGTGTTCAGCTCGGCAATTTTGTTTTTTGCCGGGCAGTCGCCCCGTTCCAGCGCCAGCCTTCTGAATCTGCTGCTGCTCATCATTCCGCTTTTTGGGATGTTATTTGGCGCGCTTTCTTTCCGCGATTCACTGCCGTTCATACAGATTCTTCTTTCCCGCGGAATAAGCCGCAGGACTGTGTTCGCCGGAAAATGGCTGGGAATGGCCGCAGTGCTCGGCATGAGTGTTGTTATCGGTCTGGGAATCAGTCTGATATTTGCGGGGAAGGGAGTTCTGTCGGTGCTTTTTCTTCTGGTGCTCTCTTTTTTCTTGCAGATGGTTTTTGTTTCGCTTTCGCTGCTGATGGGTATCGCAGTGCGAAAAAGAGAAGTCATCCCGGCCGCGGCGCTGCTCACCTGGTTTTATTTTTATGTTCTGTACGATCTGTTGGTTCTTTCGGCGGGAATGTTCTCTAACGAGTTTCCGCTGGAGATACCAATTTTTGTGATGCTCGTTCTCAATCCGCTGGATCTTGTTCGGCTCGTCTATCTGACGCAGACGAATCTGCTGCAGCTGATGGGATTTTCAACAGCGGTCGTATCCCGCACGCTTGGCGAATTGTTCGGCGCAGTGTTTGCGCTGATACTGCTGGCGGTCTGGATTGTAGTGCCGCTTGTGTTCGGCCTCAGGATGTTTAAGAAAAGAGATATGTGAGAGTGACCGGTATGCCGTTTTACGTCGACCACCTGAAATAACATCCGTGGTTTGGGACAATCATCAGGAAGTTACTCAAAACAGGTCAGAAATACCCCTGTCTGAGTTTTGAAAGAAAGAAGCAGTGATTGATGTCCTGCCGACAAATTCTTGCCCTCATCATACGGCCTGTATTTAAGCCGCATCCTTCGCGGATTTGAATTCAGCGCGGTTATCGATGCCCCGCGAACGACTTATTTCCATAATGTGGAGTACGTCCGATATTCTTCCGGGCCCTGTCAACAGACGTAACGGGACCGCCGGATGGCGTCTGGATCATCTCGAGTTTTCTATCCAATGCATTCGCGCGAACATTACTCATCGAAGAGTCGGCGGTTTCGGACTCGCGCACAGGGCCGTGCCAGATGGACGTCATGTATATTGTATAATCCTTGCGGGACGTTGAAAACTCGGCAGTACAGCCCGAAGAAGGTTTGGCTTCCGTTTAATATGAAAAAACACTGGATATTCCCGGCACAAGGGGCATCATCGGTCGTGAATTATGTTCGGGACACACTGAAATGACCGAGGGCTTAAAATCTTGCCTGGTTTTCAAGTTCCTGGCTTTTGGTATGATTGCCGCCTGCACACGTTCTCACGAAAAAGACTCACACGGCATTGAAATGCGATATTTCATTCTGCCAGGAGGGCCGCATCCACTGGCCTGTACGATCGACGCGGAATGCGTTGCCGGTCCTTTTGTCGACCCTGACAACGGTTGCTGTGACAGCGGCCTGGCGCTTGGAGTTTTCGGTCGACGATATATCGAACGGCGCGCGGCATGGATTGGAAAAAACTGCGCGAATGTGTCGTGCCCGTTGATGCCGCCGCCGACGCGGCCGCCGGATTGTGCCCTGCAGGGGCTCTGCGTGGCGGGAATGTGCAGGGGAAACTGTGAAAGAGTGAGCGATGCGGCGCCGGAATGGACTGTTCTGCCGACCGATGCGGCCCGGAGCGTTGGTCTGATGGATGCGCCAGGATACTGGAGCCCATTGCCGGAGGATATAGCCACTGCCGAGCGGCTGCTTGCGGCCTGTCTCCCTGCGCTCGCGCCGAGTCCTGCATACCAGGCAGACAAACTGACGGTGATCATCGCGGCGCTCGGTGAGTATCGTCGTCAATATGTGCCGTTCCGCGATGAACAGAGTAGGCGCAATCTGTGGGTCAATTTGCTGCGTGATCGAGTCGGTCGTCACCCGATGTGGCGCACGGAGCTTGTGCACGTGAGAGGGGGAGGACATGATTACGCCTCCGTCATACTCAATACTGACACAGGGTCCTGCAAGGATTTGAAGATCAATTCCTCACGATGACCAGGAAGCCGGCCGAAGTTCTATTCATTACAGAAAAGGAGGGGAACGGGACAATTATGTTTCAAAAGCGTATATATCTTGACAATGCCGCAACAACGAGAACCCGGCGGCAGGTATTGTCAGAAATGAAAAAATATTTCAGCAGGGAGTATGCCAATCCTTCCTCGATCCATCGCGACGGCCTGATTGCCCGGGGAAGCATTGAAATGGCGCGCGAAAGAATTGCAAAAGTTCTGCATTGCAGCTCGCATGAAATTATTTTCACCGGCTCCGGCACAGAGGCGAACAATCTTGCGCTGACCGGAGCGGCTCGGGGATTTACAAAACCAAAGAACCACATTATCACCACTTCAGTAGAGCA
Source organism: Spirochaetia bacterium (assembly GCA_009885105.1). Lineage (GTDB taxonomy): Bacteria > Spirochaetota > Leptospiria > Leptospirales > Leptonemataceae > VFLI01. The sequence continues at coordinate 14,976 of VFLI01000007.1, forward strand.
CAGTTCTGTATTGCATACTTCTCAAATGCTCGAAAAATCCGGATTTCGTGTAACCTATCTTTCAGTAAATCATCATGGACATATAAACCTGGAGCAGCTGGAAAATTCCATTGGCCCGGCTACCGGTTTGTTTTCTATGATCTGCGCCAATAACGAAATCGGCACGGTGCAGGATCTGGAAAAAATTTATGAAATTCTAAAAAGGCACAGCGTACTGTTCCATTTAGACGCGGTTGCGGCTCTGCCCTTTATGAAGTTTCGCCTCGATGAAGGCAGGTTCGATCTTGTTTCTTTTTCGGGGCACAAAATTTACGCGCCCAAAGGAATTGGAGTTCTGTACATCAAATCCGGCGTCGAAATTCAGCCGGTTACTTTTGGAGGCGGGCAGGAATTCTCTCTCAGAAGCGGCACAGAAAATATACCTTATATAGTGGGTTTATCCAGAGCCTTCCAGCTCAATGACAGAGAAAAAGATAAATACAATCAGAAGTTAATAAAATTAAAAAAATATATAATAGAAAATGTATTATTTAAAATTCCCGGCAGCATACTGGTCGGCGATCCCGAAAAAAGAGCTCCCGGCAGCGCCGGTTTCTGTTTTCAGAATATAAACGGAAAAATGCTCGTCAAAGAGCTTTCCCGCCACGGCGTCGATTCCTCCAGCGGGGCTGCATGCTCCAGCCCGCGGAATGATCCTTCGCATGTTCTTGCCGCCTGCGGAATTCCGGCCGACTATATTTTTGGATTTCTGCGCATCACTCTGGGAAGATACAACAATAAAAGACAGGTCAAACGCTTTATTGGTATCCTTGAAAAAGTTGTAAAAAACATAAGAGAAAATCCTGTTGAATACAGCAATGAGTCCATCTTCATATCTCAGGAAGAGTTCAGAAAAAAAATCGAACAGAATGAAGAAATACAAATCATTGATTTAAGATTTCCCAGGATACCCAGCAGTGAAATACATGGTTCTATAAGAATTCCTCCATGGCTGCTGAAATATAAACTGAAACAACTGGATCGCGAAAAAGAGACCGTTGTTATCTGTTACCAGGGGGATGTTTTATCCCCGGATGCTTACCAGGTTTTGAAGGACAAAAAGTTTCGGAATGTTAAAGTCTTAAAAGGCGGATATTTCAGTTATGCTGGATTTTCTTTTTGATTATTATCCCTTTCTATTTTTTCCATTCTCGGCCACGCTGAAAGGAGTTGTTGAATTTTACGCTTACAGAGGGCAGAGCCATGGAGGCGAGGAAAGCTCAAAAATAATTTCAGTATTATTCATCCTCACAGGTTTGCTTACTCCTGTATTAATATTTTCTGAAATCCTTTTTTTGCGTCATATACTGAATATTTACTTATCTATATTCTTCGCTGCGGGATTTGTCATTCTTATGATTGTGAGAATCATCTGCATTCATGAGCTTCAGGATCATTACAGTGTAAATGTGCGGATCATTCCCGACCATAAATTGATCAAGACAGGAATCTACCGGTATTTCCGGCACCCCATTTATTTATTTTCCATACTGGAGAACATATTTTACCCGCTTGCCTGCAGCGCATACATAAGCTCTGTCATTTTGTTTATGATTGAAACTCCCGCGATATTTATTCGGCGCCGGCACGAAGAAAAACTATTGATTGAAAAATTCGGCGAAGAATATTTAACCTACAGGAAAAGCACCTGGTTTTAAGACGGCATGCATTTTTCGCCGTGGGCCAGGCCAACTATATGTTACCGTAGATAAGCCAGTTGACAGGGAGTGATATGACCTCGCGAAAGAAAGGATCGAACAGCGTGAAATTCAGCGCAATGGCGAAGATAATAAGGGAAATGAAAAATCCGACATAGGGGCGAAGCGCGAAAAACGGACGTTTTTTTACGGCTATTTTTACAGCATACACGATGGTCAGGCACATGCTGCTGTAAAGAAGATACATGATCATTCCGCTCAGCACCTGCCAGGCCTTTCCGGGTTCGTGCATTCCCTGTTTGCCGGAACACACTGGTTCCTGCGAAACGGTGACCACCAATCCGGGCAGATCCCACTGCCGCATGGCGACTTCACTGTCGATCTCCATTCCGTCGGGGCAGAGCATGGGGCTGATGTAGGTGAGAAGGCCGGGCACTCCAATGGGCCCCAGCGAGCACAGGAAAATACCAAAAAACAAAATCGAGATCACAGTGACAAACCAGTGGCTGGTCTTTTTGCCCGTAGAGGGGTCGAGGGCGGGATGGTAAACGCGGTAGGCTCTGAAGATTGTCAGGGCCAGAGTTCCAAGCGCGATAAAGGCAGCGATCGTTTTAAAAAAGAGCATGAGCGCAAGCGGGTAAAATGCCATTGAGATGAACCACCCTATTATCGCGATGCTCATGGGAATTGAGTACCAATCTTTGATAAAATCTCGGAGTTTTTGAAATGTTGGGTGTTTGCGAAAAAAATTCCGGGTAAACTGTCTAACTATATAGTAGAGATTCATGCTTGTCTCTGCCATCAACGCTGCCAGCCGCCGCTGTGCTTCTGGATTGTCGACGTTCTGCAAGGCTTTCAGAGCCGCATCCCGCGCGCGCTCGTCGGCGAGAGGCAGGAGTTCATTGATAACACCCTCTGCGAGATATCGCACATACTCTTCATTGTGCGTGAGCAAAACGCCAAGGCTTTCCAGCGTCCGGGGATCGCCGATGTTTTCGAGAGCCTCCGCCGCGGCCTTCTGGACGTTTATATTCTCGTCCTCGAGCGCGTTGATCAATTCTCTGACTGCTTCTGGTCCCAGTTCGCGCGCGATCTGGTTCAATTTTTTTTGATACGGTGCGGGGGGATCGTCTGGCGGCCCTTGAGGCGACCGAGCGAATCGCAGGTAGGTCTCCACATGCGATTCGCCCGAATTGCTGCTATCCGGGACAGCCGACGGTTGCTTTTGACCGAACGACTTGCTCATGACGAGAAAGCGCCTGAAAGCATAACAGGTTGACGCGGCCCTTCTGGCTTAGGATCGCCCGACAATATGACAGACGTTCGATACGAAACGGCCGCCGATATTGTACACCATGACCTTTCCGTCTTTTGCTTTTTCCACCTGGCAGTCGCCGCCCTTGCCGGATACAAGCAAAAAAGCTTTGAGTATTTCAAGAACGCCCGTCGCGCCGACAGGGTGCCCGTCAGCCATGAGGCCTCCGAAAGGATTGACCGGTATACGGCCTTTCATTTCCATTTCGCCTTTGTCTACGAATGCCGGAAGATCCTCAATTTTATCAACAAATCCAAGAAGGTAGTACAGAATCCACTCCGTCGGCGAAAAGCAGTCGTGCACGACGGCGGCGTTCATGTCTTTCGGCGAAAGCCCGGCCATTTTATACGCATCGTCGGCCGCTTTTCGCGGCACGGGGAAATTCGGCAGATTTTTCTGGAAATAATCCGCCCCCTGGCGGATGTTGTCGGTAGTCCAGCCCCAGCCGAGAACCGTGACAGGATTTTTAATTCCGTATTTTTCTTTTGCTGTTTTTTCCGTGCAGAGAATCAGAGCCGCGGCTCCGTCCGTTACCTGAGAGGCGTCCGTTACCTTCAGAGGAGGCGCGAACCGGGGATTTGTTTTGGATTCGTTCGCAACAAAATCAAAAGCCACCGGCTCGCCTTTTCGATCCACGCCGCGTGTCTGCGATTTTGGGTTGCGACGTGCATTGTCGTACGCCTTGTGCACAACACGCGCCAGCTGCTGTTCCGTCAGACCGTGTTTTTCCATGAGTTTCTGGCCCACTTCTGCGAAGAGGCAGGGAAATGGAAACGACGAATTCTTGTCGACGATTGTCATGTCGGCGGCCGCGGCCAGAACCTTTCCCATGGACGCGGCGCTCATCGTGCGCATCTGTTCGACGCCCAGAACCATCGCTGTATCTCCGAATCCCGCGGCGAGATATCCGTGCGCCTGCCGGACGGCAACGCCGCCGGATGCGCAGGCCGCTTCCACGGATGCCGTGGGGCCGTTGAAGCCCGGCAGGAGATAAGGCATGAAACCGCCCATGTGCTGCTGGCCGTTGAAACATTCGGTTTTGGATTCTTTGTAAAATTCGTAAGCGCTGGCCTTGCTCGTGGCAAGAGTGGAAACAAAAGCCCCGTCGATGGCCTTCGGTTCGAGCCCGGCGCTCTGCAGGGCCTCATCGGTAACTTCCTTCATAATATCCGGCAAGGTTTTACCGGTGTCGGACCATTTGATCTGAAAATCGGAGCGCGCTCCGCCGAGAATTGCAAGTCTTTCCATAATATTTATACTCCTTAATTAAATAAATTCTTTATTAACCACAGAGTGCTCAGGGGTCACAGAGGGGAGAAAAGCTTTGTCTGTGACGATTTCCCCAGCATTTTTCATCTCCGAGTTCTCTGTGCCCTCTGTGGTTGATGTTTCTTATAGTTTCATTTCCGGAACATCTCCAGGCACCGTGAGTTTTGCCGCGGTGGATTTGACGATTTCCTCCACGGAAACTCCAGGCGCCCTTTCTTTTAAAACAAGTCCTTCCGGCGTGACGTCAATCACTGCGAGTTCGCTCACAATTTTTCTGACCACACCGACGCCGGTCAGGGGCAGAGTGCATTTCGGCAGAACCTTGCTGGAGCCGTCTTTTGCCACATGCTGCATGGCCACGATCACATTGGGAGAACCGGCGACAAGATCCATCGCTCCGCCCATGCCCTTCACCATCTTGCCGGGAATCATCCAGTTGGCAAGGCTGCCGGTTTCATCAACTTCCATCGCGCCGAGCACCGTCAGGTCGACATGTCCTCCGCGTATCATGGCGAAAGAATCCGCGCTGGAAAAAAACGAAGCGCTGGGTATAGCGGTGACGGTCTCTTTTCCTGCATTGATGAGATCGGCGTCGAGATTTTTTTCAGACGGATAGGGGCCCATTCCCAGAAGACCGTTCTCGCTCTGAATGACGACCTCAATGTCCTTTGGTATGTAGTTGGCCACAAGAGTCGGAATGCCGATTCCCAGATTCACGTAGTATCCGTCTCTGAGTTCCTGCGCGATGCGCTGTGCGATCTGTTCGCGGGTGAGGGCCATAAAGTTATTCTCCCGAATTAATTCTTAGTTTAGTGTTGCTTCTCATCTGTGTAAAATTGGGGATATGGAGATATAAGGGGATGAGGAGATGTAAGAGGCTGAATAATAAATGTTGATATTGATCATGATTCTATAAAATTTCTAGAATTTCAATTCAAATAACAAAATTTTCATTTCATCCCCCCATCTCAGCGATCTCCTCATCTCCTTTTCTTACACTCCGGATTCATTGCTAACCGGTTATCGTTTTTCTCTCAATGCGTTTTTCATAATTGACGCCCTGAAAAATTCTCTGTACATAAATGCCAGGCGTGTGCACATTGTCCGGATCGAAGGTGCCGACCGGAACCAGTTCCTCAACTTCGGCGATGGTGATCTTTCCGCACGTGGCGATCATCGGATTGAAGTTCCGCGCAGTTTTTCTGTATATTAAATTTCCCATAGCATCGCCCTTCCAGGCTTTCACGATGGCGAAGTCGGCCTTCAGGGCTTTTTCCAGAACATATTTGCGTCCGTCAATTTCGCGGACTTCTTTGCCGTCGGCGACAACCGTTCCGACTCCTGTCGCCGTAAAAAAAGCAGGTATTCCCGCTCCGCCGGCCCGCAGTTTTTCAGCAAGAGTGCCCTGCGGTGTCAGTTCGATCTCCAGCTCGCCGGAAAGCACCAACGTCTCAAAAAGCTTGTTCTCTCCCACGTAACTGGAAATCATTTTTTTGATCTGGCGTTTCTGTAAAAGAAGTCCCAGCCCGAAATCATCGACGCCGGCATTGTTGGAAATGCAGGTGAGATTCTTGATGCCTCTTTCCGACAGAGCCGCGATGCTGTTCTCCGGTATGCCGCAGAGGCCGAAACCGCCCAGAGCGATCGTGCAGCTGTCGGGAATATCACGCACTGCCTCACGGGCATCTTTTACGACTTTCTTGAACATGTATGTTTCGCCTCTCTGCCGAGAATTTTTGAACATGATCAGAAATGCGAGCCTTTTTTTTGGGAGATCAGCGGATATGATTCAACATTCTCTGCGAGAATGACAGGACTGCCTGTATCGCAGGACATTCGAGGGAGATTATTTAAAATCTCCAGACAATTTGCAGTTCGCATGCAATGGGGTAATTCCCCGACAATGGCAGATTGGACTCGAGCTTTATCTGGCCGCCAACGTAAAATTGGCGGTGAGAAAAAACATACATGAAATGCATTGTCCATATTGCAATGGCCGCCTCGCCCAGTAATATTTTATTTCTTTCGTTTTTTTTCCACAGGTCTATTTGATCTTTCCCCCGAACATAAGAGAGCACTGCCAGAGGCCATAGAGCCGAGTTTCCCGAAAAAGATTGACGTATTGCCAGATAATATACTGGATTTTGAAATAATTGGAAAAATAAATCGTTCTGAGTTGATCTGGTCAATCTCTCCTCAGCCGACCATTGCGCATAGGCGCCAGACGAGAGGAGTCCGAAAACACTCATCCATATAAAGCCCTTTTTATCGCCCTTTGAAATATCGGGAAAACCAGGCAGGATGATTTGCGGGAAAATAGATTTTTTTCTTTGATCGATTTTTGATGGATCGGAATTCTGCAAAGACACCTCCCCTCGAATCTCAATGAGGGCTGGCATGGTTGTGCGCAAGCCGCCCGGATTCTCAAGTATAACATCATGCCTGCCAGGCCCGACTGCAGTCGGCGTAAAGGAAATCACCAGCGAATCTCCGTCATGATGGACGCTCAAAGGGATCAGCTCCCCGCCACCGCCGACGAGGAAGGCCCGTGTTTGCGGGAAGATGTTCTTTCCCCTGAGCGTTATTTCCTCCGGACCTTCCCCTGCCTCAAAAAAAAGAGACGGTTGTTTCTCCACCTGAGGCGTGCCAGTGGGTCTGACCCGCAGCGTTCTCCAGGCCGACCATTCGCCCGGATGGCCGAAGGGATCAATGGCCGCGACGCGAAATAAGTAGTCGCCCACAGGCAGAAAGAAATCCAGTTTGTTTTCCTGGATTCTCCGATCCACTTCAAGACGACCGAGAGGATTCTTGACATTCACCAGGTAGCCGGAAGCGCCGTTCACTTCTTCCCAGGTCAAAAAGACGTGACCTGGGGGTGGAGTTTGTCCGGATACCGGACCAGTCATCAAGTATGCCAGGACAAGAAGAAGTATCCGCTGCTTCCCGATTTCAGGTTTTTTCACCTTATTGAGGAACATACTGTTCCTCGGGGGAGTTGATAACCGGCGCTCCAAGCTTGCGTTCGTAGATTATACGAAATCGATTGGTGACAGGCGAACCCTGCCGCCGGTCATCCAATGCTGTCAGGGTCCATAAAAACTCGCCGGGGTAAAATCTTTTCAGATCCTTGATTTCGTATTCGGTTCGCTCTGTTGTGAAAGTGTGGATTGGATTTCCCTGTGTTGAAATAATCCGGACTGTGTAACTCCTTGCCCCCGCCGTCCTTACCCAGCGAAACTTCAGAGATCCGGTCTGCCCAATGTCAATTGTCTCTTCATCCCTGGGAAAAACCGGGACGGCTATCAGAGGAAGTTCAACTGTCTCCACAACCAGTCCGCGAGATTCACTGGTGACGAGCACTCTCCCCTGTCGGGACAGTTCCTGGACCTGCCAGAAGTAATGACCTGGGCTAAGATCATTCACAACGACACGCTCACGGCTCGCAGTTCTTTCGGCTGCGAGATTTGAAAAACTCCTGTCATGGGAAATCATCAGTCTGTACGCCGATCCCGGTGTCTGGCCTTTCCAGGCGAATTGGCGGGGCATGCCCTCTAAAATATGGATCTCACTTTCAGGTTCCAGCAGGACGGGTTTCTCCGTGGATACAACCAGAAAGCTGGCGGGTTCTGAACGGACACCCGCCGTATTTGCGCTGACGGACCAGTAATACCGGCCGGGGGGCAGAACCTGCTTAAAATTGAAAGAATTGCCTTCAACAGGTCGGTCCAGAACTGTATCGGTTAAGGATGACTGGCGGGAGATGCGCAGAATTGAGGCTCCTCGATTTGATCCCTGACGCCAGATGAAAAGTGCTCCTTCATCCGCCAACAAAGCCTGTGTAATAGGCTCATTGCCGATGGGCCTGACGAGAACGGGCGCGGCAGCTTTTTTTTCCAGAACGAACAATTGCGACTGGCTGGTCATCCCGGCGCCGGGTTCGGTGGCACTGGTTGAAACGCGCCAGTAATAGCGCCCCTGTTCGATCGGAAGCGTGACGCTGGATGAGGCGCACTCAATTCTCTGGAGCACCTGTTTGAATTCCGGATCGCGGGCGATAACCACTTCGTAGGCGGCGGCGAGTGGATTTGAGCTCCATGAAAAATCAACAAGAGCGGAAGCATCCGGGGACTGAATCAGCGCTCCATTGTCAGGCGAAAAAAGTCGCGGCGCTGGATTGGCTATGACCGTGAACTTCATGGCTTTGCTCAGCTCAGGGCCTCCGGATTTATCGCCAGCAGCAGAGACGCGCCAGAAGTAGGTCCCGGATTCGAGAGCCAGATTCAAACCTGCTTCTCGCACAACTCGCTGTGTATATATGGAATTGAATTGATTGAACCGGCTGATCTCAAAAAGAACAGCATTATTATCATGGTTTTCCCATCGAAAAGTGATTTCGGCTGAATCCTCATGCGCAATGAGGCGCGCGCCGTCCAGAGGCGCCACAGGGATCAACCGCTGCACAGCAACCTGGGTTCCTCTGGCGGTGACATGAGCAACACTGCCTTCCTGCATGGTGGTGCCGGATTCATTATCGCTCCTGCCGGTTAAAACCGCCCTGCCGGTGTTTACATTTAATGTCAGTTCGCCTCCATTCTGAGCCGCAAGACCGATATCTCCCTCCTGTACCTGAACTGACGTTCCCTGAGATTCTATGCGCAAAGACCCGGATGAGCCGGCAGAGTCCTGGCGCATAGCGCGCAATGAGCCGGACTTCAGCTCTACATTGATATTCTGTTTTTCTGAGTTTAAAATGACCATACTGACCTGGTCTATGCGTAAACGTGTGCCATCCTGGAAGGTAATTTCAGCCTCTGAGTCTCTTGCCGTGCGTATAGTATCACCGCGGAAAACAGGCACAGTGCGTTCCAGATCGTAGTAAATCGTTTGACCATCCCTTTTTCGCTGTGCGTGCTTCAGGGAGTAAGTTACATTCCCGATGGAAACGCCACCCCGGCCTGGCTCTTCTGTATACATCTGCCGGAAAAGCAGGAGCAGCGACACAATGACCGAGAACACATTGATGATCGGGAATAGATTCTCTATGATCGTTTTTTTCATAGGACTATTCATGCAGTCTGAGCGAATAATACTTTCAATGGGAGCGGGCCCCGGACGTCCATTCTTTTGCCGGTATTAGAATTGTGAAACGCGTGAATTGACCTGTGACGCTTTCCACCTGGATCTCTCCTCCCAGTTCTTTCAGTTCGTGCCGGACGATGTCCATACCCATGCCGCGACCGGACGTTTCTGTGATTGTTGCAGCCGTGCTGAATCCAGGCAGGAAAATCAAGTCCCTTGATTCTTCATCATTCATTTTGTCTGCCCCGGCACGTTTAAGCAGTCCCTTCTCGATCGCTTTGGACCGGATGAGCTGAGGATCCAGTCCGCGTCCGTCATCCTCGCATACGATTCGGTAGCACGATGCCGCCAAACGTTTTGATTTACTCGACAGGGAGATCTGGACCACAATTTTTCCGGCTCGATTCTTGCCCGCATGCTCACGCGTGTCCGGCTCCTCAATCCCATGCCCGACTGAATTGCGCAAAATATGAATCAGTACGCTCTTTAGTTTTGAAAAAAGAACACCAGGAAGAGGATTCCGGAGCCGGTTATCGTAATTCAGAGAAACCTCCTTGCCCAAGGCTCCGGCTTCTTTTTCCGTTACATTATGTAAAATTTCCCCAATGGATGAATCGTCGACACTCGATATGCGGCTTTGCGGGCCGCGCGACTCAACAATCTTCTTGAACAGATTTACAGCGTCCTGAACTTCCTCTCGCAGCATAACCAGGCGCGGCAGGACATCGTCTTTCATACTGGCAGTGAAATCCCCGCCGCTTTCGAGCAAACGTGCAAATCCATCTTCAAGCTCGTGCGCCACACGGGAGATCAGGTCGAGACTCAGGGCCCGCGCGTTTCCTTTCAAAGTGTGCACCTCGCGAGACACAGCACGAAGTAAAATGATGTTTTGTTCATGGTCCGCAGTCATGGATCCAAGTTTTGCCTCGACCTCGTCCAGAGATTCCAAACCCTCACGCACAAAGTCCGAGAAGACAGCGGAATCAAGAGTGAGAATCTGGTAAAACATTTCAATTTTCGCCGACTGTTGTGCCCGTCTGTTCTCGAGTTCTCGCTCCAGTTCGTTATGCGCGGTGCGGTCCTCGATTACAGCCATCAGTTTTTCAACCTTCCTGCGTTTGCCTTTGTTCGGGACGACATTCAGATTCTCTCTTGCTGCCGCCTCAAACGGCTCCGGTTCATATATTCGGGCAAAAGTAAAGCGCAGAAATTTCAAAGAGGTATCCGTGCCTTTTTCAGGCGAATAAGTCCATTCGCTCAGGGGGTTGAGCGATCTTACCATATCTTCCGATGCGTATGAATTTGTGAAAAGCTGGGTTAGATAACGTGACAGAAGCGCCTCTATTTCAGGAGTGACTTTTACCAGATCGGCTATGCTGCGACCGGCAATATTTTTTGTCCCAAATATACGTTCCACCATTGCAGAATACTCGGAATTTATTATCCCATCCCTGTTCACTGTTATTATACCCTGACTCACATTGCTGAGAATGTCATCGGTTTCGTGCTTGGCCTGGCGCAATTCCCGGGTTCGATCATCCACTTTCTGTTCTAGATTGTCCGTGTAATCTTTGATAACTTTCGCCATTTTCAGAAAGGAGTTTGTGAGAATGCCAATTTCGTCTCCGGCGGCCGGTCGAATCTTCACATTGTAATCGCCGGTTTCCATCTGTTTCGTGGCGTCAACAAGTCTGATAATAGGCACAGAGAATCTTCGGGAGAAAAAGAAAACAACAAGCATGGCCATATTCAGGAAAGCAATCGTTATATAAACATTACGTCTCTGGATGGCATAAACGGCTTCAAAGGCCCGGTCTTCGGGAGTGCTGACGATCATCGCCAGCCCCTCTGCGCCGAGCTTTTTATAGGAGCCCAGCTGGTAACCTCGCGAATCTCTATAACGTACCTGGCCATTGTCAAGGTTGCCTGCAAGCATGAATTGAACAATTCCCAGAGCTGAAAGGTTTTCTCTCGACAAAACAAGATTGGAAGTTGGATGCGCGACCACACGCCCTTTTGTATCGACGAGAAACGACTCAGTGGCTCCCACATTGCTGAACGTCTTGAGCAATTCGCCTGGTTCAACAATCACAAGGAGCAGGCCGCCTTCGCGACGCGGAAAGCTCAGGCCCAGGAGAGGAATATTGAAGGAGGGTGAAATGTTTAACGCAGTCTGGCCTCCGCGAAACGATTTCGTAAATTCTCGCGCGTCATCTCCGATCCGACGAGCGATGCCATCAAGTCCTCCCTGGACTGCCATAAAGTCGGCATCGACGATGGTGCGGTTATAATGCAGACCCTGGCCCGCCGACGATGCCAGAGCGCAGAAAACTATACCGCGCTCTTCGGTCGAAACCAATTCGGCGTTCCGGCGCAGCAGATCTTCAGCCATAATACGATAGTTTTGGAGCTCGAGGTGGACGCGAGAGGCTCCGATTTCCGCAAACCTTAGATTCGTTTCCTGAACCCGGGCTTCCGTGTCCGAGCGAAAAAAGTAGGTGGCCGCGAGAATAAGACCTGTCAGAGACGCTACAAGAATGGCCGTTATTACAATGAGTTGCTTGATCCGGATTGTGAAGCGCGAAGGCTTGAAATCAATGCTATCCGGATTCATGACAGACATTTCCTGATTCAGCCATCCTGGAGATCGGCTCCTGCCTTGATATTAAGGATCTGCCCGGCCGGTGCTTTCTTCAAGTTCAATGGTATGGTATTATTTTCAATATTCGTCATCTTAAAAAAATCCTTTTATCTTCTCCCATAAATCCTGGCCCCGGATAGGCTTCTCAATGTAAGTGGTCACTCCCGCTTCCATTGCCTCCATAAGTTTGTCCCGGCCGACGTTTGAAGTTACCATTATAATCGGAGTGTCCACTTCATCGCTGCGGAGCTTTTTCACGACGCTCAGCCCGTCAAGTTCCGGCATATTCCAGTCCAGAAGGATTAAGTCCACTGCCTGCGGACCTGCCAGGGACAGAGCAGACATGCCATCGCTTGCTTCGAGGTAAGAGTGATTCGCGCCCGGCATGTTTTCTTCCACTACCTTTCGCACTATTTTGCGCATCACTTCTGAATCATCAACAATCAGTATGTTCATCAAAAATACACTCCCTTCTGTGCAGGCCTTTCCATTACACAAGCGCCATCCTGGCATGAACAGAGTCCGTCATAGAGCTCCTGCACCAATCTCACTGACCCAGAAAGTTATGAGCCTGACGTCTGATTTCACCACATATTCCCTGTCTCTCAAATAACAAATGGCATCGATTCTTGCGTTGCGCTCCACTCCCTGAATAATCTCCTTAATGCGTTCGCGGCCGAAAGGACCTTCCTTTTCAAACAATTCGTCAAGCAGAATCCTGGTCTTCCCATCCAGCCTGGATTCATATTGTTCCTGGAAAAGACGCTCTGTGGATCGCAGATAGGAAAGAACAAATAGATCGTTTGTTTCCATGGCCACATCTATTATCACCCAGTAGAAATCGCTTTTACCTTTTACCATATGATCCAGATCATCTTTCTGGAGGTGCTTCATAATCTGAAGGAACACTGATGCTTCAGATAAAAGCGCGCGCCAGCCCAGAGCGAGGATCGTCTCATGATGCGAATACAGAAGGTATGCCGCCAGCCGCCAATCATCGGGGTTTTTCAACAACAGGCTGAATAGGCCGATCATTCTTTCCGGCTCCAGCAGTCTTAAATGCGCTGTCAGCAGGCTCGCCTGCCTGGTTGTGACTTCAAAATCCAGGCTGGCGCGCAAAAGATTCGCAAGAGCATCTGGCGTGAATCGCTCGTCGTTTAAGATACGCGATGTGACTGCAGGCTCATCTCTCAGCAAACGAAAATAGGAATCCAGGAGGCGAGCGTCATCTTTGCTGTTTCTGGCGATCGCATCTATTTCTGCCGGATCGACCATGCTGAGGTGTATACGGAACCAACCCACCATGGGCACCGCTGAATGCAGTTTGGAGATAATTTCATCTGTCGTCATCGAATGCCCACAGGGACGCTCAAATCGCGAGTGCGCAGATACAGGGTAAGCTGCTCGCCTTCGAACATCATATCAGCCTTCTGAACATCATCTTTGTTCAGGCTTTTTATTTCATGATTGATTCCCTGAACAACATGCGGAATTGTGAAATCAAATTTGTCCTTGTGGTTCTTGCGCGCGATGCCCATGGCTGCGTTAAGAATCTCGCCAATGCAATCGCGGGATATGGATCCGTCAATCTTCTGGGTAACTGCAAGATCCAGCATGAGGCTGACAATTCTTTCGGCACAGCGTTTGGAAGAGGCGAAAACAAGAAGGCCCCGCCTGTCTTTGGCCAGGAGTCCCAGATGGGCGGAAAAATCGGCAAAGAACCTTTCCTGCTGGTTCCCCGTATTTTCGCGCTGAACCATTGTTACTCCGCCTACCGGGTGGCCTGTCAGCGTAAGCATGGTTGCCTCAATTGCGGTCACGAAACAGGGAAAATCAAACAATGTTTCCACATCCATAAAGTGTTTGAGCCACAATCATTCAACACGAATCCACGTCAGGTTCACGATGCTCTGCAATACCCGCTGCTAGAATCATGTTCAGGCTATCCTTAATAAAAAATGTCAAGCCTGAGTTGAACTTTTTTGAAGGTAGTGACAGAATAATTTCGTTCTGCTGCCAAAATTTTCGTTTAGTTATGATCCGGCAGTATCTTACTTTCATTATAGTGGTATTGTCAATCATTAGAAGGTCAAGTTCTTTTCAAAGAAAATTGGGCCGTGTTATGTAAAAAGAATATTTTTAGTGCTATTTCTCCCATTATGTCCCCTGGGCGTATTGAAGATATCACACAGAAAAGCCGGCCGCCCGAATACAATAATATTCCTTGTCAGATGACATGGGCGGATTAATTAACAGTATGGCGGGGAAAACCAATAAACTCTGTCTCAGCCGATTTGCCTTTTTTCTTCTGGTGATGACTCATTGTTCAAGCCAGAAGCCGGAATTGTCCCCGCTGAGTCTTCTGGATGTGACTCTGGCGGAGTCCGCCCGGTTAAGCAGGCCGATTTACCTCTTCAGGGCAATGAGCACAACCACAGGCTCGATTGGGGGAAGAGCGGGAGCGGATGGAACCTGTTCCTCGTCACGAGGCTCATATACGTTTCCGAACAATGTCTGTACCACCGTGCATGCTTTTATCTCGATCGACGATGCCGGAGATGACATTGCCAGCATGCAGGCGACGTATTTCGTTCCTGCCGGTATCCCCGTGCACGGTCCTACGGGTATTTTCTTCCAGTATGACTGGACGGATCTCCTGAACGGTGTGGAAGGGACGACTGCAGAAGCCGCCGGAATCCTGCCCGTCACAACTGTTTGGTGGAGTTTCAGCTCAACAACGGCAGGCGGCCTCCCGGTGGGGCAGAGTTGCTCGAACGGCACAAGTACAGTTGGGAATGGTCGCGTCGGAGGCTCGGACCAGACAGCCGGGGCTTTTTACAATAACGGAGGCAATCCCGCCTGTGCGTCGACTCTGTATTTGCTCTGTGTTTGCTACTGATACATCAAACGGTGCCGATAGCTGGACAGAATTGTGTGATGTCTCGATGACGATGAGTAGAGGCATTGATAATCCTGCAATCTAAAAAAAAGCTTGCGTCTGTGGGTCTTGTTATTCACTAATTAATATCAAAAGGTATCTGCTTTGCCGCCCCCAGTAAAGAACATGTTCGGTCAAAAAGTTAACGGTGTGCGGGTGTTTCCCGTAACAATCAAGATAACGCTGATATTTACTGTTATTATCCTGGTCTCAAATTTTGCTTCGAATTATATCAATCTGGTGCTGAACAGGGCGCAGCTGAACGACCTGCTCCGACAGCTCATGGTTAAAGACTTACGTGACTTAAATACATTTGCGAATACTCAGAACGAGATTTACAGTTTCAGCAAAGATCTCAACGCCTCGCTCAAAGGCATTGAAGACAAAGCGGACTTTGAACTCAAAAACAGAAAGAGCGCCGTTCTTATCGGTGTCAAATCTGACAGGCAGGTTCTCTTTCAGTCCAGAACCGCCCGGGCGCGATTGACTGAATTTACAGACGCAGCTTCTTTTGTAAAAATGCAGGCCGGGGAACGAGAAGGATACATGAAAATCAGCCTGGCAGACACCTCGCTTCTTTCCGTATACAAGTACAATCAAAAATGGGACGCCTACCTGATACTGGCGGTCGAGGAACAGGTTTTCTACGAAGAACAGACGAAGATTTTCAGATGGATTACATTTTTCATTATCCTGATCACTCTGGGCAGCGCCGCTGTCGGCATATACGTTTTCCGCGACATACTGCGTTTCATTGGAGTCATCACCAGAAGCATCATGAAGATGATACAAAACCAGCAGCTGGAAGTAATTGATCTGGGAAAAGCTCCCAACGACGACATCACGTATCTGGGCATGGCATTCAATTCCCTTTCCAGCACAGTGGACAATCTGATCACGATTTTCCGGAAATTCACAAACCGGGATGTTGTTCAGAAAGCATACAGGGACCGCATGGTTAAACTGGAAGGCGTGCAGAAAGAACTGACAATACTTTTTTCGGACATCAAGAGTTTCACTCTGATTACGGAAACTCTGGGCATGGACATCATCAAACTCTTGAATCTGCACTACGATAAGGCGATTCGTAAAATTCAGGACCATGACGGCATCGTCGTTGCCATTATTGGCGACGCGCTTCTGGCAATCTACGGTGTGCCGGATGATGACCACGACGACCATGTGCCTCTGAAATCCCTGCAGGCTCTGCAGTCCGCGTTCAAAGTGCAGGAGGTTGCGCGCGAACTTCGGATTGAAATGAAGAGAAAAAAGGATGAACTCCTGGAGCGGAACGGCACGCTTTCGCCGGAAGATCTGCGAATTTACAGAGCCGTTCTACTGGAAGTCGGCGTGGGCATTGACGGCGGAGACGTTTTTTACGGCACAATCGGCTCCAACGTTCGGATGACGAACACCGTCATCGGTGACCGCGTCAATTCGGCCTCCCGTCTGGAAGGCCTGACAAGAATCTACCGTGTGCCGGTTGTCTGCTCCGAGTTTGTGAAGCGCGACCTTGAGAATAATACCGAGAACCGCGATTTCTTTTTTGTTGAGCTGGATACCGTGCAGGTAAAAGGAAAGACCACAGGAATGCGTATTTATTTTCCCGTCCCCCGCGTCAATTTATCGGACCGGCTGCTGACGGAAACGGAAAGATATTCGGAGGGCCTGGAACTGTACTATCGCGGCGAATGGGCGGCGGCCTATGAAAAGTTTAAGGGGCTGCGGTTCAAGGCGGCGCGGGTTTTCCGTGAACGCACCAGAAAGGGACAGACTCCGGCGGAATGGAACGGCATATGGGAAATGAAAACGAAATAGTCGAGATCAGGAAAACGCCCCGCACCGATCATTTTCTGCCCGACGATGTTGTTCGGGGCGCCGAAGGCCAGCTCCAGATTTATTCGCTTGAAGGCGAATACAAGAAAACCAAAAAGAACAGGAACATTCGTCCTTATATAATTCTTGGTTTGTTTCTGACCGTGCTTGCAGCTCTGGCGGCGCTGGCCTTTGCTTACTTTCGCATGACTGAAAAGCAGATCCAGGTGATTGTAACTGAATTTCAGGGAACAAATTTAAAAGAGATCCTGGAATCCGCAAAAAACGGCGAAGCCAGACTTGCCGGTTCGAGAAAGGCGCTGGCGGCTCTTTTTAATGAAAGGGACAAGAAAATTACGGAAGCCCGGAAGCAGGGAAAAACGAGAGAAGAAATTGCGGCCATTGAATCTGACTATGCGAAAAAGATCCGGCAGGAGCAGGAGGAAGTCAATCGGCTGGAAGAGCAGGTTGCTCAGGCAAACCGGCAAATCCGCGAAGGCATGGACAGAGCCCTGAATACAATAGACAATTCCGACCGGCTCACACAGATAAAGATCGATCAGTTGACAGCTCTGTACAATCCCACGCTTACAGGGCGCATGGCGGGCCTGCTCTCAAAGCGAGTCCCGCCGGGCGGCGGAAAGCCTTCAGGAGGCTACCGCCCCGAACTCGGACGTGCGGGACTTTCGGAAAAAGAGTTTGCAGAGCTGCGCGAGCTCAGCAGTGATCATGAAAAATTAATAAAGGTTTTAAAAGATGTTCCCTATACGAATTCCATGCCCGACATTATCGGCAGACTCGGAGATTTTCAGGGCCGTATGGAGAGGCTCTACGACAGAACCATGTACGCATTTGCGGACTCTTCGCGCGCGCAGAACGAACGGATCGATTCCTATCTCCATGCCTTCGAGTATCTCACAAAAACTCAGCCGGAAACAGGATATGTCATAGATTCCAGAAATACGACCCGCATCCGAATATATATGAATCCGGTGATCCGCTTGCAGCCCGGCGACAGAGCGGGAATTTTCCGTAAAGACGATGAATTGATCGGCGAAATTGAATTCGTCTCCGTGCAGGGCGAACCGATTGCCAAAATCGTTTCCATTGAAAAGGATAAAATAGTCCAGCCCTTTGACCGAATTCTGATAAACTACCGGAGGCAGCAGCCATGAAAGCAGAAATATCCGCGGTACTTCTGGCCTTGTTGGCTGCATTTGTCTCCGCCTTTGCGCAGAACGCTTCGTCGGTATGGGAAAAAAAAGGCCTGGAAATCACCGCTCGTGAATCGGAAAACGGCCGGGACTCTTTAACTCTCAAGGATGCCGGCGGGAGAATTTTCGGGGTCAGGCAGAGCCGTGAGCCGGATGAACAAACGGCGGGCAGGATACTGGGCTTTGTCGATTCTTTCACAAATTGGAAATCGGCCGGTTTCGCCTCAATGGATTTTCTCATCGATGAGAATTCTCTGGAAATCCATCTCATACCGTCGCGCTTTGCCTGCGGCGATCGTGACGTGCTCTCGAATCTTCCCGCCGGACTCATCTTTTCTGCCGGAGAAACGGTAGAATATCATTTCCGGATCACAACCGGGAATCTTTTTATCCGAGTTTCCGGGATTTTCAAAGACGAAGACGAGCTGTGCAACAGAATTATAACAACGCTGGATAATCCGACTTCGCATGCCGGCCGCGACGATATAGCCATTCTCGCGGACCGGATTGACGTTCTTGAGAAGAAATATGAGGCTGCCCTGAAAAAAATTAACGATGCCGAACTCTCGGACAGACGCACAAAGGAAGCCTTGATCGGAGAGCTGAACCGGTCTTTTTTCGGCACGCCGCAGCCGATTTCGCGCGAGATCATCGACAGGATTCTTTCGCTCAGAACTGCCGAACCTCAGATGGGCAGACGGCAGCTATTGGACAAACTGAAGAGCGAGAATAGACTCATTTCGGAAAAGGAACTCGGCATCGTTTTGAATGTCTTTTACGGTGAATGAACTGAGTTTCAGAAAAAATTGTCCATGAAACAGGCCGTTCAGCAGAACCGGTCAATTCGATAATATCTGGAGACTCAGAATGCCGCGGTGATTGAGAAAAAAATTCCCCGACGGGAGTCGTTAACATTCCGCCGGTAATTCACACGATCTATCAGAGCTCCTCCCACACCGTACTGGATCGTCTGCATAAGAAGCTGGGCAGGATCGGAAGGACCGGATACAAACAGAACATACGGATTGTATCCCTTCACTCTTACGCGCGCGTTCATATAGTCAAGTCCCATGCTCAGGGTCAAGGATGAAGTCAATTCATAGTTGAGCTGCGGCTTGATCGAGAAACCGGCCCGGTGCATCACCGGAGTATTGCCGGATGCGGTTGTTAGAAAGTTACCCAGTCCGACGTTGAATACATTCTTGCGCACGGAATCGTTTCCCGTAATTACAAAATAGCGCGCGGCAGCCTCCACGGACCAGCGCCCGCCGAACTGCAGTTCATAGCGCAGTCCCGCCTGGGGGCCCAGGCCTGAATTGCTGTCCGTTCGGTTTGTGATTTTGACCACCGTTGATCCCGACTGCATACCCGCGTCCAATCCCGTTTCGCTGACCTGGATCGAATTTCGCAGAATACCCGCAGAAGCGCCGATTCTCTGGTTATGACTCAATTCAATGTAATAAAACCACTCCGACTGGAAAAGAGAGCGTGCATACGTCTGCTGATTCTGCTCAACGAGCCCTCCGATCGGGTAGAGCGCAAGGACACCCTGAACTTCACGCGATACTTTAAATTTCTCGTACCGGATCTCGACGCCCCAGTTTTTTCCCGGAGCAAGGGCTTTGAAATACAGACCCGGCACCGCAGCGGTTGTTTTCGGTTCATTCAGCTGAGCATACGATTGATTGAAATACGCGGAAAGGGGGTCTGTTCTCAAGAGCCGGACCCTCTGAAAGTCATCCGTCTGCAGCGTGTCGAACGAAGCGCTCACACCCAGAAAATATTGGTGCGCTGTTCTTTCATTTACATCTGCGCTCTGGGCAAATATCGCAGTGGACAGGGCGAAGAAGGCGAAGATAAACCCCGCGAAATAGGCATGCCTGGTTCCCATAATCAGTACGGGCAGGCGCTCACTTCTTGAATTGTCAGATCATCGTTGTACATGGTTCCGGCCGAAAGAGTGGGAGAGGCGTACAGGCCGAAGTGCGCCTGCTGTAGAATTC
The DNA here is from genome assembly GCA_009885105.1 of Spirochaetia bacterium. Taxonomy (GTDB): domain Bacteria; phylum Spirochaetota; class Leptospiria; order Leptospirales; family Leptonemataceae; genus VFLI01. Next base: position 34,947 of record VFLI01000007.1, read on the forward strand.
CGCAGGCTCCCTGAACAGGAGCGGATGAAACAAGCGTTCCATTCTGCCAGACTTTCGCAGAGCCGTTCGTCGGGCTGAGGTTGAGACAAACAGAGATTTTGTTCCAGGCATTCATTGGGAAGGCATCGACAGGGTTTGTTGTCTGATAGGTCCACCCGCTCTGTTCCATGAGAGGCACATGCATAAGCGTCGTGAAGACCGAAGCGCTGTTGTTGAGGTGACCCAGGTTGACAAGAACAACGCGCGTCCAGGCATCGGATGCATCTGAGGAAAAAGTGGCAAAACTGACCCAGTCATTGTTGTTGATGGTGAAGCCCGTCATATAGACATAGAATTCGATCAGGAGCATGCCGCTGTGCCCGCCGGCGGCTGTTTTATGAAGCTGTATCGTGGGGTATCCTCTGTGATTGCAATTCTGCCATACGGGGCAGGTCGGTCCGCGGGCTAAAATCTGAGCCTGATGGGCGCTGGATCCGGTTCGCACAACGCTGGCGCTCAGCTGATGCGTGGCGGTGTTCTGATAATTCTGGGGGACGATGTAGAAGTTGTTGAAATCGCTCAGCTGTTCAAAACCGGTGGAATAGGACCGGCCTGCCTGGGCCTTCGAGGCGCTGCTCACACAACCCGCCACGACCAATTCGGACAGGCTGACAATATCTTCTTTGTTATTTGCGGGATGCTGTACGCACGCTGTCGCGGCGCCTGATACCACGAACCCGAATATGGTAGAATACAGCAGGTGCAGGTATTTTGGCCGCATATTATATAAGACGAAACAATACCCGGCATTTCGCAATCCTATTCCAGCTTTTTTCATCCTGCCGGATAAAGCGCCGGGTCGACAGAGGAAATCTGTTTGCCGGGATTACCGGTATCGGATTGACTTTTGTGCTTTGCCGGCTGGTTTTGTTTTCGAACTGCCTGAAGCTCAGACTGACAGCGCCGCTTCGAATCCCTCTCGGATTGCATCGGTGACCTTGCGCGGTTTCACCGCATCGCCGATCAGCGTAACTTTTGGATAGCGATGCTTGATTCTTTCATAGAGTTCGTTGTTGGATCTGGTGCCCACGGCGCGCACGATCATGTCGGCTTCCAGAAATTCTTCCTTACCCTTGCGTTCGTACCGCACGCCGTTTTTTGAAATTTCGAGGGCCTTCGCATCTGTCAGCATCTTGACGCCCCGGCGTTTCAGGTCCTGTATGATTGTCCAGCGCGTCGAGCCTCCGATGTCCTGTCCGATTTTCGGCAGCATCTCCAGAATCGTGATATTCTTGGTTCCCTGAATGATGAGATTTCGGATCGTTTCGAAATCCTCCGCTTCGTTTTCTATCAGGAAGCGAGTTGTGTCGCCGTCTATGGTGCCGGCGTTTGCCAGAAGCACCGCAAGTTCGCATCCAACAGCCCCGCCTCCCACGATGACAATGTTCGCGCCGAGTTTCGGTAAGCCGCGAAGGACAGACCAGGCCGAATGCACGTACGGAGCGTCCATTCCCGGAATCGGAATTGAGTTCTCTTTTCCGCCGGTGGCGACAATCACGACCTCGGGTTTTATCAAATCCAGAATACTTTCGTCCGCCTCGCGCTTCTGCACATCAACGCCGGTTGACTTCATCATGGCGTCAAAATAGGTGATGAGCGATTCGAATTCGCGCCGGTCGGGGGAGGCTGCGGCCAGATGCAGCTGTCCGCCGGTTATGTCTTTTTCAAACAACGTCACTCTGTGGCCTCTCTGTGTGGCTGTAATCGCCGCTTCCATGCCTGCAGCGCCGCCGCCCACTACAACCACGCGTTTGCTTTGATCAGCCTTCGTGATGTTTGTCTTATACTCGGCGCCGGCCATGGGATTGACCATGCAGTATACGGCACGATCGGCAAAGATTGAATCAAAACATCCCTGGTTGCAGGCGACGCATTTGCGGATTTCGTCGAATTTTCCTTCATGAGCTTTGTTGGGCAGTTCCGGATCGGCGATGAGCGGCCGGCCGAAGTTGATGATGTCTGCCAGGCCCAGGCGGAGGATTTCTTCTCCCATGCGAGGATCGTTGATGCGGTTGGAGGCGAAGACGGGTATTGAAACGGCGCTCTTGATGCCGGCGGCCAGATATGTGTAGGCTCCGTTCGGAACGCCCATTGTCAGCTGCGGCACCTTTGTTTCATGCCAGCCGCCCGTCACGTTGAAGCCGTGCGCGCCGGCCGCCTCGAAAGCTTTTGCGATCTGACGCCACTGTGTGTTGTTGTTGCCGCCCGGCACAAAATCATTGCCCGACAATCGCACGGTCACGGCGAAATCGCCGCCCACCGCCGCCCTCACTTTCTGAATCGTCTCGATTCCGAAACGCATTCTGTTCTCCAGACTGCCGCCGTATTCGTCTTTTCGCACGTTCGATACCGGCGATAGAAACTGGCAGATGAGATAGCCGGCCGAAGAGATAATTTCAACTCCGTCGAATCCTGCCCGCTTTGCGCGCAGCGCTGACGAGGCGAAATCATTCTGAACTTTTTGAATGCCCTCAAGGTCGAGCTCGACAGGAGTCTCTCCCGTCAGTTTGGAGCGCAGCGGCGAAGCGCTGACGGCCTTGCGGTTCCCGATCATCATCGAAGGCGCGTACTTTCCCGCCTGGTATAGCTGAGCGAAGATCTTAACATTTTCTTTGTGTACCGCGTCACACAGACGCTTGAGACCCGGAATGAATTTATCGTCATTGAGTCCGATGAAACGATCCCCGCCGCCGACATCGTCCATGGAACAGCCGCCGACAATGATCAGACCGGCGCCGCCCCGGGCGCGGGCCGCGTAGAATTCAACAAGCTGGTCGCCGACATAGCCGTCGTCGGTGTAGTGCATGTGCATGGCCGGCATGGAGATGCGGTTTTTTATTTCAATCGGACCGACGTGGATGGGTTCAAAAAGGAATTTCAGCATAGTAAAGGACGATCGGGCGGGGCGGGCATATTTTTCAAGTAGAATAAGAGATCGTGCTTTGTGAGCGTTGTCATACAGACGACTATTTTTCCACTTAACTGATAATTCGCAGTACGCAGGTTTTATCAGGTTTATGAGAATTCTTCTGTTTTCTGCTTTCCGTACGACCGCTACAGGCTTGCACCGCAGTTGGGACATTTACCGTTTTTATCCGGCGCGATATTGGTACTGCAGAAAGGACATTTTTGTATGGCCGCGACCGGTACCGGGTTGCCTGCAACGGGGCCGGTTGTCGGAACTGCAACTGCCGCAACCGCTCCTGCCGCCCAGTCGATTACGGCGCTTCCCGCCGCGCTGAGCTTCGCATGGAGTTTCGAGCCCGGGTACATAAGCGGCAGGGCTGAGGCGGGAACCGGGTTGCCAACCTGCAATTGGTATGGCGTGTCGACTCCCTCGTAAACCGTGAGAGTCAGGGCATACATATCGATGCCGTCGGCGTTTTTGAGCTTCATTGGCTGGCTGGCGACAAGGATAACCTTGATCGGTTTTCCGTGTGCGAGAACATAAGCCGCGCTATTCTCGCCGGTGTCCCTGGCCGCTGTTACAACCGGCAACTTGGACGCAAAATCTATAAACACCTTGCTGTGGTCTTTGGGATCGACACGCACGGGAACTACGGCGCCATGAGCGAGCTGCGGGATGACGATCTCCTGAACTCTCTGCACTACTGTTGCCGGGAACGCCGGGACGCCGTCGATCATCACCATCATGGAAAACGTACACTTGCGCTGGGCCAGCCCATTGTTCATCCGAACGGTCATGCCGGAGATGTCGACCTTTGTGATTTCTCCTCTGCCGAGTATACCGTTGGCGATGACTTCATCGTCTGTTGAACCGATTAAATTGCCGAAAAAGCCCATGGGAACCTCCCTGGTTTATGATTCCTCTCCTCATCACGGACAGGCAAAACCAGTTTTTTAATCATAAGGCCGGCCAGAGGGCCGGGTCAACAAAAAAAAGTCAGTTCAAACCAAATAACTTTGACCACAGTGCGCCGGGCTCACCAGGCGATCACAGCATAGTTCGCCGAACACGGTGAGGTAAAATCATCTCCGCGCTAATGGCGGACAACACACCGTACGTTGAAATAACCCCACGACAAGCCATGGTTACCGCCAGTCTCGATGCTGGTGCCATACGAGTAATTGTCGGGACTTGGATTGAGTTCATTCCAATACCAGCAACATTCCCAGGTTTTGCCCGCCCCGGCACGATAGGCATTGAGAAGTTCAAATTGCGTTGGCAACCGCATGCTTTTCTCCTTGCAGAGAGCATCGGCGTTGTTCCATCCCCTGGCTGTTTCCGCCGGAGAACCCGCGATATCTTTCAACTGGCGAAAGCAGCAGTGTCTTCATTATCGAAATACATTACTTCATAAATTCTTATACTCTTTGATTTTCCTTTTACGATTACAGTATCAACTTCCCTGATGTGGAACGAATCTGTTATGCCCTCTTTATGAAGTTCATCATAAGTTGTCTGGGTTATCAGGACGGGACATTTATAGTACTGTGTCAGACCCTCAATACGTGATGTCAGATTAACGTTATCGCCGATAACTGTATAATCCAGCCGTTTATCAGAACCAATGTTGCCAATGATAACATCGCCTGTATGAATACCGATTCCGATCTCCAGTGGTTTCTTTAGATGCGGGTATTTCCTGTTGAATCCTTTTAATGCTTGATGCATCGACAGAGCTGTCCTTACGGCGCGAAGAGCATCGTCATCTCTTTTTATCGGAGCGCCGAAAATTGTCATTATGGCATCGCCTATAAACTTATCGATAGTACCCTGATTGGAAAATATCACGTCCGTCATTCTTGATAAATAGTCATTGAGAAAAGACACGACATCTTCCGCGGACATGGATTCTGATATTGAGGTGAATGATCTGATATCAGAAAAGAGGATTGTGACTTTCTGATTTTTTCCGCCCGGTTCAAGGCTGACATTTTGTTTATACAGTTCACCGACCAATTGATGGGGCAGATATCGTTCCATCATTTTTTTCGTATTGGCCTCAATCATCATTTTTTTGTTGGATGTTGTTATGGAGTACCCTATTATCAGCATAACAGACAGAGCGATAAAATAAGAAATTAAATCGGTCGCGCTTATATTCCCAAAATAAATGGAAATGCCCAGAGGGGAAAGGAGCGAAAGGATTCCGGCATAGATGGTTCCGCTCCTGGAATATCTGAGAAGATTCAAAAGAAACAAAAACAGTACCGCAATCAAAGCGATCCAGTAAAATACCGGTCCCTGATCTCTGGGGATCATAGGGTCAAACAGCAGCATCATGGTAGTAATAAAATAATCGAAGGATATTGTGAAAAATTTGAGATATACAAAGTAAATATTCTTTAATACAATAATCAGAACGATGGTTGAATAAAGAACGAAAACCACATCCAATACTAACGTTACAATATTCGGCGTTGTTTTGGAATAGGAAACGATATTAAAGAAAGCAAAGAAATCTAAAATCCAGAATATCCCGATAAATGAAAAGCGGACAATTGCCACCTTTTTTTCGTTTTGCAGCTCATGCTCTGTTAATATTTTGTCAACAACGGAGATTGTCATGATAGTTTGATACCGTCGATTCAACAATGACCTGGCGGCTGCGGCTGTCTACTGTGAATCTAATTGAGAATCTCAGGCCGTTCATCAAAACCGGTCTTCGCGAAAAAATGCGTGGTATTCGTATATTGCTGCTTAATAACGGCCCGTGCAGACAGCTTCTCCGTCGCCTCAAGTTCTTTCGACCCGGTTTTGTTCGGGAGACACCGAAATGGCCGGGCTTAGAATTTCGGGGCAGGTTTTTATCAAAGAGTTTGAAGCTCCGGCGAAATTGGGACGATTAATATCAGCAATCGCTGGCAGCCGGAAAGATTTGTCCTGGGTGAGAAAAGAAGGGTCGGTCATATCGCTGTAGAGCCGCCGCCCCGGATGAAGCAGAGCCGGCGGGTCGTGGAAGAGGCAAAGAGCGAATAGGTTTTTTTATTGACTCTGTGACGGGAATACTTTCCTGTATTGTCATGCCCCAACCTCCGAAGCCCTGCGCGCATTGCGGTAACACTGCGTTCCATTGCCTCCCCAATATGCTGATGCCGCTCGCGCTCGCGACGACCGTAATGGGCGTTCGGGCCGTAACGAAGCCCAGCGTCAACAGGCAGTGGGCGTTCACGCTTGTGGTGTGCACACAGTGCGGCTGTACGCAGACGTTCACCACCAACGCGCCCGAGTTGGTCGAATACGTCCCGGGTTCGAGCACAACCAACGTCTCGCCGCGTTGAGCGGATCGCAGAGGCTCCCTTCACTGCTGACTGGGATGTAAGTAAGATTTTGAATGGCCGGTTGTCGTGACATGCATCTCTCTACGAACTGGCGGCCGCACATGCTCTGCCTGCGGCGGACGAAAATCCAGGGCGGAAGACTCACATTGCTCTTACAACGGAAGAGAGATAATAAAATGATTGACCAGTTCAAGATGATGGCGCTCGAATGGATGGATGGCAAATCGCGGGAGGGACTGGTTCAGACAGGCGGAGTACGATCTGCAGAAAGCCACAATACTTGATAAATTTTATATTCCAACGCGGTATCCGAACGGTCTTCCGGACGGAATCCCGCACGATTCTTATACAAAAGATGAGGCATTGAGCGCCCTGCGCGCCACGAAGGCAATCATTGAGTGGTGTCGAAGTTTCTTTCCTGCCGGTCCGGCAGATCGTCGGACTCCTGACTCTGAAAGCGCAGAGATTGGTGACTGAGAAAATTTCTGTCCTGGAAGTGCGGCTTTTCGGATCGTTTTCGCACGGCGATGCAGTTCCCGGGAGCGACGCTGATATTTTGATTCTGCTGGAGCATGATTCGCGTACGTTTCGCGATAGGCTGGAGGAATACCTGGTTCATTTCAGCGGATGCGGCGTCGCCGTCGATGTTTTTCCTTTTACTCAATCGGAGTTTGAAGAAATGCATGACAACGCCTTCTGGAAGACCGCGATCGAGCAGAGTATTTGTCTTGGGAAAAAATAAATATTATTTATTATATTTAATCGACGGCCCCGATGTTGTTTTTATAACGATGATTAATAGAGTATATAACGATGATTATTATAAATATGTGATCCCGTCCGGCCAGAATTCTGTGCTCATATCAATGCGAGCCTTGGTCAAAAACCATCCGAATGGCAAGCGAGCCTAGGCCAGCCCCCGCTCGATGGCGAACTTCACCATCTCCGCTGTATTTTTCAGATCCAGCTTCTGCATGATATTTGTGCGATGCGTCTGAATTGTGCGCGGGGATATTTCCAGGGACTTTCCAATTTCGCGGTTTGTCATGCCGCCTGCGATCATTTTCAGTATTTCCTTTTCTCTCCGCGTGAGAATTTCCTGCGACATCTGACTGTCCCGGATGAGATTGTAGTCTTCCACAATAAACGAGGCGATTTCCGCCGAGTACGATTTTCTGCCGGCCCGTATTTCATGAATTGCGAACAGAATTCTATCAAAGCTGTCGTCCTTGAGCATGTATCCCTGCACGCCGCGCGCCAGAGCATGCCTGAAAAATTCACGTTCCTTGTGCATGGTAAGAATCAGAATCTGAAGATCGCCGTGGCGGGCTCGTATTCTGTCCAGAGCTTTAAGGCCGTCGAGTCCTGGCATGGAAAGGTCGAGAATTACCAGATCGCATTTTTTCTTTTCAAGAAGATCCAGCAGTGTCTGACCGTCCTGGGCTTCTGCCACGACTTCTAAAGACGGATCTTTTATTATCAGATTTTTCAGGCCGAATCTGAGAATATCATGATCGTCCGCGATGATGATTCTGTATTTGCTCTCTGTCGAACTCAATGCAGGATTTCCAGATTTGTCATCTAATTGCGGCCGCGCTCGCGGCTTTCTTTTTCCAGACGTTCGCGATGATCGGGATGGGCGATTTTGATAAGCTCCACGGCTCGCTGGCGGAAATTTTTTCCGTACAGATCCGCGATTCCGTATTCGGTCACTATGTAATGCACGTGCGCTCTGGTTGTCACGACTCCGCCTCCAGGTTTCAGCAGGGAGGTGATTCTAGATTCACCCTTTGAAGTTACGGAGGGCAGAGCGATGATCGGTTTGCCGCCCGGTGAGAGCGAAGCGCCGCGGATAAAATCCATCTGCCCGCCGACCCCGGAATACTGCCTGGTTCCTATTGAATCGGCGCATATCTGCCCCGTGAGATCGATTTCGATGGCGCTGTTGATGGCGGTCACCCGGCTCATTTTTCGGATCACGGCCGTATCGTTTACATAAGCTATGTCCAGCATGGCGACATAAGGATTGTCATCAATAAAATCGTACAGTTTCTTTGTGCCCATCACAAATCCGGCCACGATCTTGCCGGGGTGCTTGGCCTTTTCTTCTCCGGTGATCGCGCCGCATTCGACGAGTTCGATCACGCCGTCGGAAAACATTTCTGTATGAATGCCCAGTCTTCTGTGATTTTTCAGCGATGCCAGCACGGCGTTTGGAATCGATCCGATGCCCATCTGCAGACAGGCGCCGTCCTCAACCAGGCTGGCGCAGTTCTTCCCGATCGCCATGTCGATATCCGTCAGAGCCAGCGGAGCCACCTCCGGCAGGTCCTCGTCCACTTCAATGGCCGCATGAATATTCTTCACATGAATCATGCTGTCGCCGTGGGTCCGGGGCATGCGTCTGTTGATCTGAGCGATGACGAGTTTTGCCGACTGCCAGGCAGCGCGCGCAACATCAACGGATACTCCCAGAGACGCATAGCCGTGTTTGTCCGGCACAGAGACCTGGATCAACGCCACGTCCAGCGGCAGGATTTTTTTTCGAAACAGGGCCGGCACCTCGCTCAGAAATACAGGAACATAATCGCCGCGGCCCTCCTGGATCGCCTTGCGCACATTTCCGCCGACAAAAAAAGAATTGATCCGAAAACTTTCCGCATATTCCGGCTGTGTGTATTCCGCCTTTCCTTCCGTGTGCAGAGAAACCAGTTCCACATTCCGGAGCTCCGGCGCGCGCGCCACCATCGCCTCTATCAGATGCAGCGGAGCTGCAGCCACGCTGTGCAGAAAAACCCGGTTGTTTGATTTGATGTCCGCGACGGCCTGAAGAGCCGATTCCTGAATGCTGCCCTGGTTGAAGACTTTCATTTAAACGGCCTTGCTCATGGGGCTTTTAATTTCTGCGGCATGCGTGTCAAAGATCATGGCGATGTTTCGCACAAACGGCCGGGCTTCATCATGGACGATAATTCCGTCCTGGGTCAGTTCCACCAGTCCGTCTTCCGCGAGATTTGCCATCTCTTCCAGCTCACGGCTGAAGTGTTCTTTAAAATTGATATTCCGTTCCTTCTCCGTCTGCTTGAAATCCAGCTTGAGATATGTCATGATCTTTGTGATCACATACTTTCGCAGTTTGTCTTCTTCATTGATGAGAAGTCCCCTTTCGGTAGGCAGATTTCCCTTCTCCGTTATTGCCGCGTAGTCCTCAAGACTTTTAGTATTCTGCGCGTAACCGTCGGCGAATTCGCTGATGGAAGTGGTGCCGAATCCGATCAACTGCCGCGGCCCGGTCGTGTATCCCTGGAAATTTCTGCGCAGAGCGCCGCTCTTCAGCGCCTGGCATAGTGTGTCATCCGGCAGGGCAAAATGATCCAGGCCGATGGCGATGTAACCCGCCTGGGTCAATTTTTTTGCCGCGGCAAAAAATATCATCAGACGCTGCGTTGCCTGAGGCAGTTCCGCGCTGTCGATTCTCTTCTGGTGCACCTTCAGTTCCGGCAGATAGGCAAACTGGAACATGGCGATCCGGTCCGGTTTCCAGCGTATAATCTGTTCGATCGTTTCGGAGAAAGATTCAATTGTCTGGTGCGGAAGACCGTAGATCAGGTCAAAATTGATCGACATACCGCGGGATCGAAGCTCACCGAAAACTTTCTCCACCATTTCCGGCGGCTGAATCCGGTTGATTGCCTGCTGCACATCCGGATTTGTATCCTGGATGCCCATCGAAGCGCGGCGGAAATTGAATTTCTTCAGTATATCAAAATGGCTGGTTTCCACGGTTCTTGGATCTAGCTCAATGCATCGTTCTGCATCTTCCGTGAAACTGAAACGATCTTCAATGACTTCGCAGAGATTCTCAATTTGCGCGGCGCTCAGGAAATTCGGCGTGCCCCCGCCCAGGTGAATCTGACTTACTTTAATTTTGCCGGGCAGCGCTGCCGCGACCAGATCGATTTCCCGAAGCATACTTTCCATATAAGAATTGGAGCGCTCCTGGTTGCGCGTGTAAACGACGCTGCAACCGCAGAAATAGCAGACACTTTTGCAAAATGGAATGTGGAAATACAGGCCCACCGGCTCTTCCAGGTTGACTTTACGAAGCAGCTCTTTATGCTCTTCTTGATTCATGGAGGTGAACCGGGCAGCGCTGGGATAGCTGGTATACCTGGGGGCCATAACGGAGTGCTTGTTCAGCCAATTCTGCCATTTGTTCTGTATCATAGTTTCAAGAGAGTCCGATGCTCTATTTAAGCAACGAAATTATTATCAGGCCCTCCGAAAACCAATTTCCGGCCCGTCTCTTACGAAAAAGGTAGGAATTGCCAGGTGGCAGGGAAGCAAAAATCATGGAAAACATATGACAAAAGTCATATGAGCCTCTCGGTACTTTCACTTACTGAGGGGTATGAAGGCGATGAACATTCTCATGCTCGGCTGGGAATACCCTCCGGCAATAACGGGAGGGCTGGGAGTGGCTCTGGAGGGCATGGCCCGCGCGCTGATAGAGAGAGGTCACAGGGTTACAATTTTTCTACCCCGATTGCACGGCGGAGAAAAAACGATGCCCGGACTCACCTTAATGGATCCGTCCATACTGGCGGGTATGCTGACTCCTGAGGAAATCGCATCCATCCACTGGAAGAATCTCCAGCTGCTGGAAAATTTTTCGCCTTATGTCACAGCTGAAATGTCCGCTCTGGAAAGACTGAAATCATCCGAATCTGCATCCGGAACAGCGGTTATGCAATCCGTTTCGGAAATACTCCGGATGAAAGGAGGTTACGGGGCGGACATTTTCAGCGAGATTCACAAATACAAAGAGATGGTGGAAATGCTCTGCCGAAAAATCGACTTTGATCTGATTCACGCGCATGACTGGGTAGCGTATCCGGCCGGCATGGCAGCGGCTTACATAACCGGAAAAGAACTGATCAGCCACGTTCATGCGACGGAGTACGATCGCAGCGGGGCCTATATGAACCAATATGTGTATGATCTGGAAGCGGAAGCCTTCCGAAAAAGCCGTCTGATTGTCACCGTAAGCCGGTATACGGGCAGAATTCTCTGCGAGAAATACGGCGTGGATGAAAGCAAGATCCGGCCGGTTCACAACGGCATTGAAGCCCTGACAGAGTCCTGCGATGCTCCGGACGTTGAAAAAAAAATATCCGATCCGGTCGTTCTTTTTCTGGGCCGCATCACAATGCAGAAGGGGCCGGAATATTTTGTTCAGGCCGCCTCTCTGGTTCGCAATCGTATTAAGAATGTTCGATTTGTCATGGCCGGAACCGGCGATATGTACCACAGGATGATCGACATGGCCGCCGATATCGGAATGGGAGACTCGTTTCATTACACGGGTTTTCTGAACCGGGAAGGTGTGGAACGCATGATGTCCGTGAGCGATCTCTACGTTATGCCATCTGTTTCCGAACCGTTTGGAATCACGCCGCTTGAAGCCGTGCGTAAAAGAGTTCCGGTAATCGTTTCGCGCCAGTCGGGCGTGAGAGAAGTTCTGCGAAACTGCATCTCAGTGGATTTCTGGGACATCAATGGAATGGCGAAGGCCATGACGGGCATTCTTCTGAAAAAACATATTTCCTCGCGGCTGAGCAGCCGCGCCCTGCAGGAACTGAAAAGTGAAAAGATCAGCTGGAAAAATACGGCCCGCAGTCTTGAGGGCGTGTATCAGGAGGCGCTTTTCGCCCGAGCGGCCAGGTAAATATCCTTTCCGTCGGATGCGAAATTCAGGAGGTATACAATGCCACAAACAGCAGCAATCGATCCTGGAGCTAATACGCACACGGTTCCGGTTTTCTTCTGCTATGAGGCAAAGGAAGCGGATGAGGTCTTTCTTGCGGGAGATTTTACCGACTGGTATCCTATTGTGATGCTCAAAGGCTGGGACGGTTTGTGGACGGTGACGATGTTTGTCACTCACGGCCGGCATGAATACAAATTTCTGGTGGACGGCCAGTGGGAATGCAGAGCCGGACACGACCATTCCTACAGGGATCACAACTGGCCCAGTCCGAATACGTACGGATCTCTGAATCAGGTTCTGTACGTGGATTAGTTATTCTCTGCGCGAGACTTCCAGCGCGTACTTTCGCCGCTTGCGCTGCCTGCGGAGGTGGATGAATCGAAGGTGGAGGTTGTTTTCAAGAACGGCATCCTGAAAATCAAACTTCCCAAAACAGCGGAGGCAAAACAGACAGTAAAGAAGATACAGGTCAAAAGCGCTTAATCTCAATACGGGAAGAGAAAACAGCCACGAAAGGACACGAAAAACACAAAAGTGCTTTTTATCTTTTCGTGCCTTTTGTGAAATTTCGTGGCTAAATTATTGTCCGAGTCCCTGCACTTAAACCCAGGCCCTGGAGGGAAAAATGAGCCCGATAAAAAGTCCAGTGGCTGTGTGCACAGCCGTCAACTTGAAGCGCGATTACATTATGGGCGAATATACGGTCACGGCCCTGGACAATGTCTCTCTTCTCCTCTATCCCGGTGAATTTGTTGTGTTCCTGGGCCCGTCCGGAAGCGGAAAATCAACTCTGCTGAATATTCTGGGAGGACTGGACCGGCCGTCTTCCGGAGAGCTCCATTACCGCGAGCACGATCTCGTGCATGCATCCGACAGTGAACTGACCACATACCGGCGCGAACATGTCGGCTTTGTATTTCAGTTCTACAATCTCATCCCCAGTCTGACCGCTCTTGAGAACGTGGAGCTTGTCACGGAAATCGCGGACAATCCAATGGATGCTCTGCGCGCTCTGGAAATGGTGGAGATGGGCGGCCGGTCGTCGCATTTTCCGTCGCAGCTTTCCGGAGGCGAACAGCAGCGCGTGGCGATTGCCAGAGCCATCGCCAAACAGCCGGACATGCTTCTTTGCGATGAGCCCACGGGCGCCCTGGATCTCAAAACGGGTCTTCTTGTCCTGGAGGCTCTGCGGCGCGCCAATGAGCAGCTGGGCGCGACCGTAGTGATCATCACGCACAATGCCGCCATCGCAGATATGGGAGACAGGGCAATACGTCTGGCCGACGGTCGTATTGCGTCGGAGAAAATCAATAAAAAGAAACTGCTGCCGCAGGAGATTCACTGGTGAAAACCCTGAATCGAAAAGTATGGCGCGAGCTCAGACAGATGAAGAGCCAGACGATTTCTATCGCTGTGGTCGGAGGCTGCGGTGTGGCCCTGATGATCAGTTTCTTAACGACGTATTCTTCTCTCCAGAAAGCGGTCACAGATTTTTATACCGCATCCAGGTTCGCTCACGTTTTTGCCGGTGTTCGCCGGGCGCCGAACTATGTCCGTCAATCCATGCTGGATATACCCGGCGTGGAAATGGCGGAGACACGAATCGTGTTTGACGCGACTATTATGCTTGAATCCATGAAGGAACCCGCCGTCGGAAGATTTGTATCCCTGCCGGACATCCAGACGCAGACTCTCAATCAGATATTCATTCGTCGCGGGCGATTGCCGGATCCGTTCAGTCTGAACGAGGTTGTTGTAACCGAAAGTTTTGCTCTGGCCAACCATCTGGAGCCGGGCATGCAGTTTGACGGCATCATCAACGGGCATCTGAGAAAATTCCTGGTCTGCGGCACGGGGCTTTCGCCCGAATACATCTATGCATTTCGCGGCGCCACCGCGCTTCCGGATGACAGACACTTCGGCATTGTCTGGATGTCGGACCGGACACTGTCGGAACTCCTGGGCATGCAGGGCTCCTGGAACAGCGCTTCAATTTCGCTGGAGTCCGGCGCTTCCGTTACTGAAGTGACAAGAGCCATCGACGTCCTTCTTTCACCCTACGGCGGCATGCAGTCATTCGGCCGGGCCCGTCATCCATCCGATTTCTTTCTGCAGAATGAACTCGTGCAGCTGGAAACCCAGGCGGTCATCATGCCGTTCATTTTTCTGGGAGTCGCGGCTTTTCTTCTGCACGTTGTTATCGCGCGGCTGATCGCGCGTGAAAGAGAGCAGATCGCGACACTGAAGGCGCTGGGGTACTCAAATATTTCCATCGCCGTGCACTATCTGTACATAGTCGTTGTGATGATTACGCTGGGCACGATCATTGGAATACTGCCGGGTATTCTTATCGGGAAGGCCATGATAGTGATGTACAGGGAATATTTCAGGTTCCCTTCACTTGTATTTATTTTCGATCCGTTTGTGCCCGTGGAAGCTTTTGCCGCAAGCATGGCAGCCGCCGTTGCCGGAGCGATTGGATCGCTCAGAGAGGCTTTCCGTCTTCCGCCGGCGGAGGCGATGCGCCCTCCGGCGCCGCCGGTCTTCCGTTCGAAAATTGCGAATACTATTGCGAAGAAGCTTCCGGCTGCCGGAAAAATGGCCGTGCGAAATTTCACGGTCCGGCCGTTTCGCGCTCTGCTGTCGGTCCTGGGACTGTCTCTGGCCATGGGGATCGTGTTTCTTGCCTTTCTTTACAAGGACTGCGTCGACTATCTCATGGAACTTCAATTCAATTTGATTCAGCATGAGGATGCGAGTGTAATTTTCACGAAGCCAGTATCGAGGCAGGCGATGAATGAACTGACAAATGTGCCCGGTATTGTGTACGTCGAAGGATACAGAATGATCCCGGTTCGATTCTGGAATGGAAATCTTTACAAAGAAACAGCGATCTCAGGCATGCCCGCGGACGGACGGCTGAGGCCTCTGCTCAGTGAAAACCTCAAGAAAATTTCATTACCGGCAGGCGGCATTCTGATGAATGTAAGAATGGCGGCTCGGCTCGGACTTTCCCCGGGCGATATTGTCCAGGTTGAGATTCTGGAGGGCAGCAGAAAAATAATCGCCACGCATCTGGCCGGCGTGGTTGAGGAGCTTCTGGGTATCGGCTCGTACATGGAAATTCGCAGTCTGAATCGTCTGGCAGGAGAGGATGATCTCGTATCCATGGCTGCCCTGTCCATCGACCCCGCTCAATCAGAGACGCTCTTTGTCCGGCTTCGCAATTTTCCCGCCACGGCGACTGTTGACTCCCGTGAGGCGATGAAAATAATGTTTCAGACACAAATCTCCGATCTGATGATTTATGTTCAGGTCATCATGATTGCTTTCGCCTGCGTGATAGCCGTGGGAGTGGTGTATAACATGGTCATGGTCTCTCTTTCTGAAAGAGCCTGGGAACTGGCCAGTCTGCGAATCCTGGGATTCACCATACCGGAAGTATTCCGTGTCCTTCTGGGGGAGATCGTCGTGCAGCTGGCGCTTTCAATTCCGGCCGGACTGCTGATCGGCTTTGTCACGCTCGACCGGCTGCTTGCCCTTGTCTCAGAACAGATCGAAATTTACCATTTTCCCGTAATCTTTGATGTTTCTTCCGCCGTTTACGGTTCGTTGATTTTTGCCGGCGCTGCCTTTTTTTCAGCTCTTCTTGTGTATCGCAAATTGAGGTCCCTGGATCTGGTCTCGGTTCTGAAGCTGAGGGATTGAATATGATTGAAACAATAAAAAATATAAAAGAAAAAATTAAAATAAATTCCGGTAGTAACAATACCGGCAGAAAACGACTGTACTATCTCTCCGGGGCGGCCATATCGGCGCTTGTTGTCGTCCTGATTGTCTGGCCTTCCAGTCAGAAGGTGGAAATCTACCGCGTGCAGCGGGGCCCGTATGAACAGACAATTCAGGAGGACGGCACGACGCGAGTGCACGATAAATTCACAATACTGTCTCCTTACAGCGGCCAGCTTCTTCGCATTGATCGCCATGCCGGTGACACTGTCCGGAAAGGCGATGTTGTTGCCGTTATACTCTGGGATCAGCAGTCGCCGGTTCGATCTCCCGAGAACGGAGTTATACTGCAGATTCTTCGTGCCGATGCCGGCCCGATCGAAATGGGCCGGCCCATTATGGAAATTGGCAACACGGCTTTTCTGGAAATCGTGATTGATGTGCTGACATCTCAGGCAGTCAACATCAGCAAGGGCAATCCGGTTCGCATTCTGCGCTGGGGCGGCCCTAAACCTCTTGAAGCAAAAGTTCGTGTCGTCGAGCCCAGCGCTTTTGTGAAGATATCATCGCTGGGAGTTGAGGAGCGAAGAGTCCGGGTTGTGGCGGATTTTGTGTCGCCGCGAGAAGAATGGACCGGTCTGGGAGACAACTTCCGTCTGGACTGTCAGATTGTGGTTTACCGGCAGGAGAATGCTTTAAGACTCCATACGGGGGCGATTTTTCGTGACGGTGAGGAAGGCTGGGCCGTATTTAAAATCGTTGACGGCAAAGCACGACGGACTCCGATAAAAACCTCCAGGCGCGGACAGATGGAAGCTCTGATCGAATCCGGGCTGGCCCTGGGCGATGATGTTATTCTGTATCCGGCCGATACGATTCGTGACGGGGTCCGGGTAAAAGGACTTTGATACGCAAAGGAGCGCGATATGCAGACAACAAATCAGAAACAGTTTCTCACATATGTCGAAGAGTTGATGAGCAAGGATAAAGCGAAAGCGCAGAGAGGTCCGGTTATCACAGTTTCCCGTGAATACGGCTGCCCGGGAATTCCGGTCGCCGAGTCGCTGGTTCTGGCTCTGACTGAAAATTTCGATCATAAGTGGACGGTCGTCGAAAAGGAAATACTCATCCAGGCTGCGGAAAAAATGGAAATGTCGCCGTCGCTTGTGGAAAAACTGGCTTCGCAGAAACCACCGGGAATATTCGGGCAGATCATCGGATCTTTTTCCGGCGTCTATGTTCCTCGCGATATCCGCGCCAAGAGAACGATCGCGCAGATTATCGGGGCTCTGGCGAATGAGGGCCGGTGCGTGATTCTCGGCCGAGGCGGCGCGGTTTTAACGCGCGATATCCAGCAGTCGCTTCACATACATCTGCACGCGCAGATATCCTGGAGAAAAGAAAGAATCAAGAGAATGGATAAAATCACTTCAGACGAAGAGGCGGTCAGAAAAATTGCCATGGTGGACAGAGAACGGATATTTCTGCGGGATTTCTACGCGGGGGAAGAGACAGGACCCAATCTGTTCGACCTGTCCTTCAACTGCGAATATTTTTCCGTGGATGAAATTGTTGAAATAATCCTGAATGCGGCGCGTGTTCGCAAACTGCAGGGTTAGGATGTATGACGGACCAATTCAACTTTCCGCCCGCGGATGAGCTCGGTCCCAAAAAGATCGTCATGATTCAGGAGCCGTCAATCGGCCTGAGGGGAATCCTGGTTGTGGACAATACGGCGCCGGGTCCGTCCATTGGCGGACTCAGGATGGCGCTCTGGACATCGACTGCGATATCTGGATGCCCGCTGCCCGGCCGGATGTGATCCATGAAAAAAACGCGGACAGAATTAAGGCGCAATTTGTCATACCCGGCGCCAATATTGCGGTGACTCCTGAAGCGGAAGAAATTTTGCACAAAAAAGGAATCATCTGTCTGCCGGACTTTATCGTGAATGCCGGAGGTGTCATCTGCGCGGCCATGGAATACCGCGGATCATCGGAGTCGGCGGTGTTTCAGGTAATTGAAGAAAAAAAACGTTATAATACAGATGAAATATTGAAAAATGCAGACAGGGAGTCGATTCTCCCCAGGCAGGCCGCCGACAGAATGGCTTACGAACGTCTGCGACTGGCCATGTCGATACGGAGATATAATATATTTTAGTTATAATCTTGAAATACATGGAAGTATTGAAAAAAATAATAGAAAGCCGCCGTCAAGTTGTGGATTTCCTCCCTTCCGCGCGCACGTTGCATGCAATCTCACACAACAGAGCGTTCGCGTGGCGCGCACATGATTGCGGAGGCATGGAAGCCGGAGCACCCCGCGAAAGGCCTTCGGCGCACGAGCGGTGGGCGCGCTATAAGCGCGCCGAAAAATCCGTGGGCGGCCATGGAGGGTCGTTTTCGCGGGGTCATGTGTGCGGTGCGCGAAGCTCTATTGTGGATAAGGCGGGTTAGGAGCGCCTATGCTTCGTGTGCGTTTCCATGGCCGCGGCGGGCAGGGCATCAAGACCGCCTCGCGAATTCTGGGAAGGGCTTTTTTCTCAGCTGGATATATTATCCAGGATGCTCCCCGATACGGCGCAGAAAGACGCGGGGCTCCAGTATTCGCCTCTGTGCGGGCATCGCGCTCTGCCGTACGCGAAAGAACTCTTGTGCGAAATCCGGATCTTACTGTAGTCGCGGATGATTCACTGCTTTCGCTTCCGTCAGCGGGCATTATGGACGGAAAAACCAGATCCACTGTCTATCTGATCCGGTCGGCAGAATCGCCAGACGTATGGATAAAGCGGCTGGCTATCCAGGGGCCGGTCATTCTTCTGCCCTGGCCGCCGGAAAAGTCCGGCGATGAGCCTGTATCCGGCGCTCTGGCCGGCGGGGCCGCGGGTCTTTTCGCTGAGATTGAACTGCGTCATCTGGAAAATGCTCTGGACGCCGAGTTGAAATCCTACTCAAAAGAAATAAATAAAAAAAATAAAATATCCGCATCTTATGCTTTTGAGAATGTGCGGAAAACGCAAATCATTATTTCCGGAAGCGGACCGATTGAATATAAAAACTACCGCAGGCCTTCCTGGATAAACCTGGAGGCGGAGGATGTCCGTCTTTCCGCGCCGGATATTCACAGCTCTATGAACAGCGTTGAAGTTCGCACGGGACTGTGGCGCACCCATCGTCCTGTTGTCGATCCGGTCCGGTGCCGCGGCTGCATCTGGATCTGCTCCACTTTCTGTCCCGACAGCGTCATCAGCTCGGGCGAAGGCCGGCCCCTGATCGACTACGAACACTGCAAGGGATGCATGGTCTGCATGGCTGTCTGTCCCAACCATGCGATTGAAATGATACCTGAAAAATCGGCGGAGTTTTCAGGAGACACTTCATGACGCGCCAACTTTTAACGGGTAACGGTGCCGCCGCCCTTGCTGCGCGTCTGGCGCGCATCGACTACATACCCGCCTTTCCTATTACGCCTCAGACTGAAATTATTGAAACGCTTTCCTCGTGGATAGAGAAGGGCGAACTCGACGCCGCTTTTACCATGCTGGAATCGGAACATTCGATGATCACGGCGGCCGGGGCCGCCGCTTCAGCGGGCGCGAGAGTTTTTACAGCGTCGTCCAGCCAGGGCCTGCTGTACGGAATGGAGATGATATTTGCTCTGCCGGGCTGGCGCGTGCCGCTCGTTATGGTGAATGTTTCGCGCGGTCTGCCTTCTTTTGACCCTATGACTATACAGTTCAAAGCCGGCAGGCCCGTCAGCCAGGCGGCGGCGGTGCTGGGCGGAAGCGCCTATTCCTATTTCCGGTACGAGACGCATCTGGCTTCACTGGCAGCGCTTCGCGTGCACGAACTTGTGTGCGGCGATTTTGAAAGAATTTTCAATCGAAAATACAGTCTGATTGAAGAATACCGCAACGAAGACGCGGAAATCTCTTTTGTTATGATCGGATCGTTCGCCACTAAAGCCATGGACGCCGTTGATGCGCTCCGTGATGCCGGAAAGAAGATCGGCCTCGTGCGTCCACGGATGATACGTCCTTTCCCGGCAGAAGCGCTCAGGAAAGCTCTGGGGAATAAGCAGGCCTGCGCTGTGATCGATCAGAATCTTTCGTTTGGAAAAGGAGGCATTCTTCATACAGAAATTGCGTCAGCGCTTTACGGACTCAAAAATCCGCCGATGCTCGCCTCGTTTGTCGGAGGACTGGGCGGGCGGGATATCAGCGCGGAGGAGTTTTTTGAAATAGAGAGTGAAACCAGAAGCGCGCATGCCTCGGGATCTGCGCCGCCACCCCGCCTCCTTTTTACTGAAGAAGAACTGCGCGAAATTCGAAAGCTGCAGAAAATTGCGAACAGTCAGGCGAAATTATGAAAGACGGAAAAATCGAAAAAATTAAGGACCTGCCCGTCGAGCATCTGCTGGCCGGAGGAACTTCCATGTGCTCGGGCTGCGGGGCGCTTGGAGCACTGCACCAGATGTACGACATTCTGGGCGAGAATACGGTCATCATAAACGCGGCCGGATGCCTGACGCTGCTGGCCACATATCCCTTCACGCCGCTGCGTGGCTCCTGGCTGTACACGGCGATGGCCTCATCGGCGGCGGGCGCGCAGGGTGTTCGGGATGCAATGGATATTCTGATGAAGAAAAAACGACTTTCTCCCGCTGATAATCTTCAGGTGGTATCGCTTGCCGGCGACGGCTCTTCCTACGGGATGGGTCTGTCGGCGGTATCGGCGGCGATCGAAAGAGGGCTGGATTTTATCTACATCTGCTATGACAATGAAGGATACGGCAACACGGGTCAGCAGTCCTCCGACGCAACGCCGTTCGCCGTGCGAAGCGCGAGTTCCAGTCAGAATCGTTTTGAAAAAAAAGATCTCTTCGCCATCTGGGCCGCCCACCGCCCCGTATACTGCGCGACAGTCACCGCGGCGGAGAGTCTGGATCTGGCGAAGAAACTTGAGAAGGCGAAAAGCCTCCGGGGACCCCGACTGATTCTGGCCTATTCGCCCTGCCCGACGGGCTGGGATTTTGAAGGGCAAAATTCTATAGAAGTCGGCAGGCTGGCTGTAAAAACAGGAATCTGGCAGCTCAAAGAATATGAAAACGGACGGACGGTCATAACAAAAAAGCCGTCCGAAAGGCTGCCTGTTGAGGAATATCTGAAAATCCAGGGTCGATATCGGCATTTATTTGAGCCGGTGCGAAATGATGAGGCTGTCGACATGATACAGAGCGCTGTGGACAGAACCTGGGCGGAGTGAATTGAAGAATTTTCACCGCCCAGGCGCAGAGGGCATGGAGTTTCGGACAGATTTTACCGCGTAGAGGCTACAGCCTGCAGCCGCTGTTCGCTGGCAAAAGACTTGACAGACCTTTTGAAATGACCTTATTGGTCTTATGAGAAAACTATCAATATCCAGGTTCAAGGCCACTCTCAGCCAATGTATCGAATCGGTCAGCGCCGGAGAGGAAATAATCGTCACGGATCGTGGACGACCGCGGGCGCGGCTTCTGCCCTTTGAAGCCAGCCCGGATGATGTTCTCCAGCGGCTTTATCAGGAAGGGATCATCGAATTGGCCGAGAAAAAATTACCCAGGGGATTTCTGGATGAAAAGCTGCCCGGGGACAGGCGAGCATCCGCTCTATCTTTTCTCCTGGAAGAACGAGACTCCAGTAAATGAAATTCTGGGATAGTTCAGCTCTCCTGCCGCTATGCCTGGACATGCCGCAGGGTTTGGACACACGACCGCTTCTGAAGTCGGACTCTGAGATGATTGTGTGGTGGGGAAGCGATTTGGAAGTTGTAAGCGCCCTTCACAGACTACGGCGCGAAAAAGTTGTCACGGAACAGGAACTGTCCCGAACCACAGCTCGCCTGCAGAAACTCCAAAAAACGTGGCATACGGTTCGGCCGTCAAACATCATAAAGGAAAAGGCAAAACGGGTAATCAGAATTCACGGACTCAAATCTGCGGATTCATTGCAGCTGGCAGCAGCCCTGGCATGGGCGCATGATCTTCCCGGTGACTTTGAATTCGTTACGCTGGACAAGAGACTGAAACAGGCGGCGCTAGTCGAGGGTTTTGCCGCCAGACCCGAATAAAAAGGTCGAGTATTGAGGCGGCGGTTCTTCTCGAAATTAACTCGCCGCTGCTTTCTCTGAACCGATATCTTTCTCCGCCTTCGCGATAACTTTTTTCATCTCAATGATCTTGTCCGGATTCAAAGATATCGAGTCGATGCCGGCGCGGACAAGAAATTCTGCGAACTCAGGATAGTCGCTCGGCGCCTGGCCGCAGATGCCGACTTCGCGGCCTTCCTGGTGCGCCGTCTTGATCACGCTGGATATCATTCTGGTCACGGCGTCGTTGCGTTCGTTGAACAGGAATGCCAGCTCGGCTGAATCGCGGTCTACGCCGAGCACCAGCTGCGTCAGATCGTTGGAACCGATTGAGAAGCCGTCAAACAACTTTGAAAAGCCGTCGGCGAGAATCACATTCGATGGGATCTCGCACATCACATACACCTTCAGGCCGTCCTTGCCGCGTTCCAGTCCGTTTTTGGCCATTTCAGCGAGAACATTGCGCGCTTCCTCAAGAGTGCGGCAGAACGGGATCATGGTAAGCACATTGGTCATACCGATCACTTCCCGGACTTTTTTCAGAGCCCGGCATTCCAGAGCGAACCCTTCGCGGTATTTGTCGCTGTAGTAACGGGATGCTCCGCGAAATCCAATCATTGGATTTTCTTCAAACGGTTCAAATTGTTTCCCGCCGATCAAATTGGCATACTCATTGGTCTTAAAGTCGCTCATGCGGACAATAACTGGATTTGGATACTGCGGAGCGGCGAGCATTGCGATGCCCAGCGCCAGGCGTTCCACAAAATAGTCTGTTCTGTCCGTGTAGAATTCCGTGAGATCGCCGATCGTTTTTTTCGCTTCCAGATCCGTCAGCTCGTCGAATTTCACGAGAGCCATGGGATGCACCTTAATATAGTTGCTGATGATGAATTCCATGCGAGCCAGCCCGATTCCGTCTGAAGGCAGGCGCCACCACTGAAAGGCCGCTGCGGGATTAGCGATATTCATATTGATTCTGGTGCGCGTTTTCGGAATATCGTCGAGATTCAAATCGTGTGTTTCGAATTTCAACCGCCCTTCATAGACGACGCCTCTGTCTCCCTGCGCGCAGGACAGGGTGATGTCCTGGTTGTCCTTGATCAACTCTGTCGCATGTTCTGTTCCGACAACGGCCGGTATGCCCAGCTCGCGGCTGATGATCGCGGCGTGCGATGTGCGTCCTCCCGTGTCCGTTATGATGCCGGCGGCGCGCTTCATAATGGGCACCCAGTTCGGGTCCGTTGTCCTGGTCACAAGGATTGCTCCGGTTTCAAAAAGAGCGATATCCTTCGCGTCGTGGATTACTTTCGCTCTGCCAGTCGAAATCATTTCGCCGATTGCCAGTCCCTCCACGATAATATTTGCTTTTTCTTTCAGCGTATACGTTCTGAAAAGCGCGGCGTCTTTACGGGATTGCACTGTTTCCGGCCGGGCCTGCACGATGTAGAGCAGTCCAGAATCGCCGTCCTTCGCCCATTCCATATCCATAGGCCGGCCGTAATGTTTTTCAATCGCGGCCGCCCAGCGGGCCAGTTTCAGGATTTCGTCATCGGAGAGAACAAACATTTTTCTTTCCTTTCTGCTTGTTTCTACATTCTTGACTGCGGCCGATCTTCCGGCAGCATAGATCATTTTGATTTCTTTGTCGCCCAGATCCTTCTGGATGATGGGCCGGTAAGTGCCGATGTCGATGAGCGGTTTGAATACGCGGTACTCATCCGGTCTCACGGCGCCCTGAACCACGTTTTCCCCCAGACCCCAGGCGGCGTTGATGACTACGACTCTGGGGAAACCAGTCTCCGTGTCTATGGAAAACATAACGCCGGATCCGGCGCGGTCGGATCGGATCATTTTCTGAACGCCCACGGACAGAGCCGCCTGCATATGATCGAATCCCTTTGTCTCCCTGTATGAGATCGCCCGGTCCGTGTAGAGAGAGGCAAAGCATTTTTTGCAGGCGTCCAGCACCTCTTCTTCGCCGGAGACATTCAGAAAAGTCTCCTGCTGTCCGGCGAAGCTGGCATCCGGCAGATCTTCCGCTGTCGCGCTGCTTCGCACGGCCGTGTCGACGTCCCGCATATTATAAAGACTGCAGAGGTCCCTGTAGTATTTTCGGATCGACTGTTCCATCGCTTCAGGAAAAACTCCTCTCTGGATTTTTCGCCGAATTTCGCGGCCGGCCTCGTTCAGCGGGATTTTTCCGCCGGCAAGATTTGTCAGAATCAGGCGGATTTCTCTGTCCAGACCGTTGGATTCCAGAAAGCGCCGGTATGCCGATGCCGTTGTGGCGAAACCCTCCGGTACCAATATGCCGCCCGCTGACAGGTTCTGGATCATTTCTCCCAGAGAGGCGTTTTTTCCTCCTACCAGGGGTACATCCTTAATTCTGGCATCTCTTAGCCAGATGACATCATTATCCGTTTTCATTGAATCTTGCTCCGCTACTGTACAAACAGTGTGCAAAACCCCAGCATTTTATGACATTCATCATCCAGAACGTATGAGAAACATCAGGGCCGGGCCCCGAAAATGCTGATTTTCATGCCGGGCAAGACTAAATCTTTCCTAGAAAATATTCGATCATGGCTCGCAACGTGGCGAGCTGGCGGTAGTCGGTTTCCGGAACGGAATATCCGGTGTCTTCGTGTATGATGAGCAGTGCTTTTAAGAAATCCAGAGAGTCGATTTTCATCTGCCTGCGCAGATTCTTCTCGGGATTGATCTTTGATATATCTGCCTCAGGCGCGACGCGCTTGAGCACGGCGAGCAGATAGCTCTCAATTTCATCTTCCGACCTGGGCATATTCACCGCCGGACTGATTTCTCAATCGACTGTTCCTGCGAAATCAGGTTCGACACTTCCGACATTTCTTCGGCGAGAAATTTCAGCGCGTCATCAAGGGAAAATATTCCCTCCAGGTCCCCTTTCTCATCCACCACCGGGATGCGGCGTATCCCGTGCGCGCGCATTTTTTTCAGAACGAAAAATATATCCTCGTCCTGGTTTGCGGTCACGATTTTTCCTGTGACAAGATCGCTGACTCGCAGAGTCGCCGTCCTTTCCGGTCCCAGAGCAACGCCGCCCACCACGATGTCCCTGTCCGTCAGTATTCCGGATGGATGCCGCGCGCCGTTCACCACTACCAGCGTGCCGACATGAAATTTCCTCATCAGCCGCGCGGCTTCCTCAATCGATTCGCTTCCGTCTACAACAACCGTTTCTCTCTGACAGATTTCTCCTGCTTTCATACCTGTTCCTCCCGCCGGGTTTCTGCATCAAAGATATCGTCCGGCATTTCCAACAGTTCCTTGATCTCTCCTAAAAAAGCGGCGCCCTGGCGTCCGTCCGTCTGACGATGGTCGCCGGACAGAGTGAGGTCCATCATTTCTCTGGATACAATTCTGCCCTCGATGGAAACGGCGCGTTCTGAAATCCGGCCGCAGCCGATCAGCGCCACCTGAGGCGGCCGTATGATTCCAAATATTGTCTGCGCGCCAGGATCGTCCAGGCTTGTGACAGTGATTGTTGCGTCTGTCATCTCCGATCCTGTGAGATTTAAGTTTCGGACCCGGCCGGCCAGATCGTTTATAATATTCATAATATTAATAAATGAAATATTGTTACAGTTCTTTATCGCCGGAGCGATCAGTCCTCCTTCTCTAAGCGCCACGGCCATGCCGATATGAATCCCGTTTCCGGGCTGGAAGGCGCCGTTGAGAAAATATCCGTTGAATTCCGGAGCATTAACCAGGGCGCATGCGACTGCCTTGATGATGAGCGATGCGGGAAGAATTCGGTCTGCGATGGCGCGCTTTTCATTCTCTTCGCGAAGTCGTTCAAGGCAGGCAGACATATCGACTTCAGTCCGCAGATAGTAGTGCGGAATTTCCCGCCACGAGAGACTCATCGCCGAGGCGATTCCCTGACGCATACTCAGTTTTTTGTCAAATGCGCCGCTCGGCTGTGCCGCCGTTGCAGTCCGGGGCCGGGCGGAAGCAGCATCCTCATCCGACTCGCTGAGCAGAGCGAGAACCGTCCCAACTGGGATTTTTTTTTCTCTGTCGGCCGGGACAAGTATTGATTCGATTTTGCCGTTTACAAAAATCTCAATGTCAATCGCTGCCTTCACCGTGTCGATTACGGCGACAATATCGCCTTTTTTGACGATGTCGCCCGGTTTTACTTTCCACTCCAGGAGAACACCGTCCTCCATATCCGCTCCCAGGGACGGCAGTTTGAACTCATACATTTTTTTTCAACACTCCCCGGACCGCCCTTACGATCCGCTCTGTCTGCGGCAGCGCCGCTTCTTCCATGTGCTTCGCGTAAGGCATGGGCACTTCTTCGCTGCAGACGCGCACGGGCGGCCCATCCAGATCATAAAAGGCATTTTCTGTGATTCGTGCGGAAATTTCCGCGGACAGGCTGCCGCTTTTCCAACCCTCATCCACAATGACGGCCCTGTGTGTTTTTCGAACCGATTCCAGGATGGTGTCGTCATCCAGAGGCCGCAGAACCCTGAGATCCAGAACCTCGACGGAAATATTGTCACGAGAGAGAAGTTCGGCTGCCTCAAGCGCTTTGTGCAGAGTACCCCCGTACGTGATCAGGGTCACATTTTTGCCGGGGCGGCTTATGCGGGAATGGGCAATGTCAGCATCTCCGGCGTCGGCCGGTATGGATTCGCGGTTGTTGAGAAGCATCGCATGCTCGAAAATCAAAACAGGATCCGGATCCATCAGGGCGGGCCAGAGCATGTCCCGTGCGTCGGACACCGTCGCCGGTGTGAGTATTTTTATGCCGGGTATGTGCGCGTACCAGCCCTCAAGGCTGTGCGAATGCTGCGCGGCCAGCTGCCGGCCGCCGCCGGTTGTCATCCGGATCACCAGAGGCACATGGAACTGTCCACCGGACATGTGCCGCAGAGTCGCCGCTGTATTCATGATCTGATCCAGAGCCAGCAGACTGAAATTCACTGTCATCACTTCCACGATCGGCAGCATCCCGCCCAGAGCCGCTCCGATGCCGGCTCCGGTGAAACCCGATTCACAGAGAGGCGTGTCGCGGATTCTCTCCGGTCCGAATTCCGCCAGGAAGCCCTTCGAAACGCCGTACGCGCCGCCGTACCGCCCCACATCCTCTCCCATCAGAAATACACGTTCGTCTCTTTTCAGCGCGCTGTACAGACCGGCGCGGAGGCCTTCCCGATAGCTAAGATCAATCACTCCACTGCCTCCCGGGGAGTGTAAACATCCCTGAGGAGATCGGCAGTATCTTCAATCGGGCTTTCTTCCGCAAAAGCGACGGCATCGTCGATCTCCGCCGCAGTTTCGTTCTCAATTGTGCGCCGGCGGTTTTCGTCAAATTTATTTCCTATGTTTTTCTTTAGTATTGTGATTGGATCACGTTTCATCCATTCGATGACTTCTGATTTGTTGCGGTAAAGCTCAGGATCGAACATGGATTGGGCCCGAAAGCGATAGGTTTGAAATTCAATGAAAGCGGGCTCTCCCGTCCGGCGAATCCTTGCCAGGAATTTTTCAGCTGCGGCCGCGGTCTCCAGCGCGTCCATGCCGTCCACCTTTTCGGCCGTCACGCGGTATGACTGCGCTTTCTTGCATAGATCTGTTTCCGATTCGGACCGTTCCAGCGCCGTGCCCATGGCATAGAGATTGTTCTCGCAGCAGAAAAGAACCGGAAGTTTCCAGAGCTCGGCAAGATTCATGGATTCGTGAAACTCGCCCTCCGCCATTGCTCCTTCGCCGAAAAAACATATCGCCACGCTGTCTTTTTTCTGCATTTTATACGCCAGGGCCAGACCAGCCGCCAGAGGAAGTCCGCCGCCGACAATGGCGTTTCCGCCGTAGAATTCTTTTTTCGCGTCGAAAATGTGCATTGAGCCGCCGCGGCCCCGGCAGGTTCCTCCTGTCTTTCCGTACATTTCCGCCATCACGGCCCGCGCGGATATTCCGCGCACCAGGGCATGGCCGTGCTCCCTGTAAGTGGCGACGATCGAATCGCTTTCGCGCGCTTTTGAAAGAACTCCGGCCGCGACAGCCTCCTCGCCGATGTAGAGATGGAGAAATCCCCGGATTTTCTGGGCGCTGTACAGCTCCGCGCATTTTTCTTCAAAGCGCCGGATGCGGATCATCTGCCGGAGCAAATCGTATTTTGCGGCCAGATCCGTCATCGAGAAGCCTCCAGCGTGGAAGTGTCGCCTTCGGGCAGTCCGAGTTCGCGGGCTTTCAGGAGCCTTCGCATGATTTTTCCGCTTCTGGTCTTGGGCAGACTGTCCATAAAATCGATCTCTCGCGGAGCCACGGCCCCCAGTCGTTTTCGCCCGAAGGCATAGATTTCCTCCTTCAATACCGGCGAAGCGTCAAAGCCCTTTCGCAGTGACAGGAAAGCCTTCACGATCTGACCGGCCATTTCGTCCGGTTTGCCGATCACCGCGGCTTCCGCGACGGCCGGATGTTCCATCATCGCGCTCTCAACTTCAAACGGGCCGATCAGGTGCCCTGAAGATTTAATGACATCGTCCGATCTGCCCACAAACCAGAAATATCCGTCCGCGTCCCGTTTCGCCAGATCGCCGGTGAAGTACCAGCCGTTCTGAAAGCAGCCGCGGTATTTTTCCGCGCTGTTGATGTAGGTGCGAAACATGGAGGGCCAGCCGGCCTGGATGGCGATCTCTCCTTCTTCTCCGATCTTATCAATGAATTCCAGTTTTTCGCCGGACCGCCGGATCAGGCGGACATTCACTCCGGGAAAAGGCAGTCCCATCGATCCGGGACGGATCTCCTGGGATGCGTAGTTCGAAATCATGATGGCTCCCGTTTCCGTCTGCCACCAGGTGTCGTGGATCGGCAGACCGAAAGCCTCCAGACCCCAGACGACGGCCTCGGGATTGAGAGGCTCACCGACAGAGAAAATCAGGCGCAGACTGGAGAGGTCGCAGGCTCGCGCGGCTGCGGCGCCGGCCTTCATCATCATGCGTAACGCAGTCGGAGAAGTGTACCAGACCGTAACCTTTTCTTTCTGAATGATTTCATACCAGCGTTCGATTTCAAAATCCGCCTGATCGACGATCATCGTCACTCCGTTGGAAAGCGGCGCGATGATTCCATATGAAATTCCCGTAACCCAGCCGGGATCGGCCGTGCACCAGAAGATATCGTCTTCGTGCAGATCCAGCGCATATTTCCCGGTGGCCGTGTGCGCGAGCACGGCATGGTGCGCGTGCAGGGCTCCCTTGGGTTTTCCCGTGGTGCCGCTGGTGAAGTGGAGCAACGCCGGATCGTCCGCAAGCATGGGCATGGTTTCGAAAAGTTCCGGCTGTTTCTGGAGCTGGGTATGGTAATCGTATGTATTCTTAACATTCGTCGGGCCGTTTTCTCCCACGAGCAGTATGTGTTTGAGCTCCGGCAGTCGATCGCGGATTTTTTCAATTTTGGAAGTGTATTGGTCTTCCGTGGTGACGAGAAGCGCCCCTTCTCCCAGCTCCAGTCTTGTGGCAATTGGATCGGGACCGAATGCGGAGAAAAGCGGGCAGACCACACAGCCGGCCTCCAGAGCGCCAAAAAAAGCAGAGTAGAGTTCCGGGATACGATCCAGAAGAAGAAAAACCCGGTCCCCGATGTCCATTTTCAGCGACTGCAGCGCGCCGGCAAAACGATCGGCCTGATGTTTGAGGTCTCTATATGTGATAGTCCGGCGCTCGCCTTCGATTCCCAGCCAGCAGATTGCGATTTTTTCGGCATTTTTTCCCAGAGCATGCCGGTCCAGCGCTTCCCGGGCAATGTTGTAGCTTCCGTCCGGAAACAGACTCAGCAGTGATTTGGCAGCATCCCAGGAAAAATCACGGTACAGCGATCTGTAATCGTCCATGTTGGGCGGTTTTCGAAACTTCGATGCGTCTTTTGAAATTCTGTCTGTACGCATAATTCCGCCTCGTCATACTTGTACTTTCATAAACGATACGAGGGGAGCCTCCCGTGTTATTTTTTCATCCCCCGAGACTGATAAAAATCATATCATGAATCAAAAATTCGTCTTTTTTTAATACTACTGAGCCGCAGAAGTTCGGCATCCGGGGAGGCGTGAATATTGAAAGACTTTCATGACGGCATCACTGAATTTCTGACCACTTCCCTGAACGCCGATCAGTTTCTGAATGTTACCGGAGATTTCTCTCCCAGGTTTGATGTATTCACGCAGACGGGATTTGAGAGGGGGATTCGCGTTCCGCTCCGCGTTGCCGTTGAGGCCTTTCTGAATTTTCTGGATTCCGAAATCGAAATTCTCGATTTCATTGCCTTTCTTTTCACGCGCGAGGGTCACGGCGCCGGTCACGGCGGCATCGTGCGTCTGCATGCAAAAGATCATCTGCTCCAGATCCTGCACAATGACGAATGGATATATAACGAGAAAACGCAGAATTTCCAGAAAGATCAGAATCGGAAAAAAACGACAGACTGGGGATTCCTGCGCGCCGAGCAGACCTATGCCATGGCCTTTGCCAGCATTGACATTGTGGCCAGCTCGGAATTGATCAAACAGAATGATATCAAGAATATAGAAGAAACTCTGCACCACTTCAAGCGTTTTGTATCCACTCATGTGCTTGAACACAACGGGCGCATCTGGAACTGGAGCGGCGACGGCGGACTGATTGCCTTTCAGGGCGGGGACTGTGTGAAGGATGCCGTCTGCACGATGGTTTCCATACTTGCGTATCTGCCGCATTTCAATATAGTCTGGAACCGGCTCAAAGAGGACTGCGATGTGAAAGTGCGAGTCGCCGTTCATTTCGGGCTGTGCAATTTCAAGAAGAACATATCGCAGATCGAATGCCAGGACATCGTCTCCACGCATTATATACAGGAGAATTTTGTGAATCCGAATTCGCTGACAATCACGGGCGAGGTCAGTTCCCGCCTTCCTGCCGAGATGATGCAGAATTTCCGAAAGGAGCAGTCGCTGGCGGATCCGATTCTGTATCATTATTTAGCGGACTGATTTCTTATGAACATACTAATTGTTGAACCGAATCACAATTTCGCCTTTCTGATCCAGAGAACCCTGGAGGCAAATTTTAAGAACCTGAATCTAATTTTTGAAAAAGACGGGGACCGAATCGTCAAAATCATCACAGAGCTGAGTCTGGATCTGGCCGTGGTCGAGTGCCGGTTTGGCGCGGATAATTTATTTGAGTTTCTCAAACTGTTTCTGGACCGCAATATTCCTTTTATCCTGATGGCGGACAATCCCTCCGTGCGGCTCGTGTCGGAGGCAATGCGATTCGGCGCCATTGATTTTGTTGAGAAAAAAGAGTACGACGCCGCGATTTTTGTAAAAGTAGTGACGCGCGTGATACTGGAGGCGGACCGCTGGCAGAAGCGGCACGAATTCATGGACCAGCTCTTTGTCACGCCGCGGCCTGTGCTGGATCACCTGGACATTGAGCTGCGGTCTCTGGCAAACCAGGAGCTGCAGCCGCCGCCGGGAACTGCTGCGCGCAGCCGGAGCAATCCCGTCGACGGGAAAGTCTATCATATGACGTTTATTGATATTGTTTACATACCGCCGCGTCTCAGACAGTTTCGCGCCGATGATTCGTCCAAAATAATAAATATAAGTAATAAAATAATGCATGAAATTGCCCGAATCCAGGATGAGGCAGCAGGCATTCAGTGGGCCTGGCATGAAAAAAGTCTGCTTTACGGTTACGTGGATGAAACGGCCTCGCACTGTCTGCAGACGGCTTTCCTGATCCATGGATTTATCACAGAATTCCGGTTCGATCTTTATGAGTTCGATCAGAAGCCTTCGATTTCCATGAGCCTGGCGGGATGTCCGGCCGTGTACCGCCTGGAAAAAGGAGAGCTCTATTCCGAGGCTTTGAACCTGGCCGCCCATGTGGCCTCAGAAGCCAAAAATCAGAAAAAAATTATCATTTCTGAAGACTTTTACAAGGATCTGAACGGTCTGGAAAAACGCTATTTCAGAGAATCTGAAAAATTCAAAACCTATTTGCTTTATGAGTTTCTGGCTCTGTAACACCGGCCTGCCCGGCGGTCCGCCGCCAAAAGCTAAACGGTCAGGTTTGCGGGGTTTTCCGCCGAAGACTGCATTCTGATGCGACCGTCTGAGGCGGGAGGCCCCGCAAACCGGTTACATCTCTGTGACAATTGTCATATCTCAATCCTGATCACAATCATATTATTTTATTTTGCAAAGTGTTCTATATACTCCCATATAGGAGCACAGAAATATGAAAAAGAAGCTGTGGCTGATTAGTGGAATTCTAATACCAGGATTGATAATATTTTTCTCAATTCGTCTGGTAGGACAAACACCTGTAGGGGAAGTCACTCCAGGAGGAGATGGCAAACCTGGAACAGGCCAGGAAGGGTATGCCGGTACGGCGGCATGTCTTGAATGTCATGATGAGCAAGGGGCATCCTTTGCTGAAACGTCTCATGGCATCGCTGGAGACCCCCGTAGTCCTGCGGCAAAGAATGGTTGCGAAAGCTGCCATGGTCCAGGCAAAGCGCATGTGGACAGTGGAGACGGCGGCGGTGGAATCCTGACCTTCGGGGTGGCCTCCGACAGATCGCCCTCTGCACAGAGCGCAACCTGCGAGACCTGCCA
>VFLI01000012.1 GCA_009885105.1 Spirochaetia bacterium
ACAACGGCTACAAGGTCTATCTGGATGACGGTTCGCAGATGGTGGGCCCGGCCCAGACTGAGCTGGAAGAATGCATCGAAGCCGTTTCAGACTGGTCGTCCATTCCTTTCATGGCGCCGGACAGTCCTGTTTTTAAAAAGAATGTTACAATCGTCGGGGACGAAATTCGCAAAGCATACTATAAATTCATGGAAGGAACTTCCTTTGTTTCCCCTGCGGACAATCCAAAGAAGAAAAACCTCAATCTTGTGTATTCGCCGCTGCATGGAACTGGCGGTCCCTGGCTGCCGCCGCTGCTGGATCATTTTGGATTCAAGGTCACGCTTGTGAAAGAGCAGGCAGAACCTGACGGCGAATTCCCGACTGTAAAATATCCCAATCCCGAAGAACCGGATGCAATGAAACTGGCGGAAGAAACTGCAAGGTCCGTCAACGCCGGACTTTTCCTGGCAACAGACCCGGACGCCGACCGCCTGGGAGCGGGCATAAAAAACGAAGCCGGACAGTATGTGCTGATCAACGGCAATCAGATCGGCAGCCTGATGTGCGCCTATCTCTGCGAGAACATCGCCTCGCAGCAGAAGAGCGGAAAAAAAAGCGCAGCGGGCCGTTGGAATATTTTCAAAACAATCGTGACAACGGATCTTCAGACTCGAATCGCCGAGAAAAACGGAATCCAGATTCGCGATGTTCTAACGGGTTTCAAGTACATCGCAGAACAGATGAGGCTGATGGAGACGGGAAACCGGGCCGCCGGGTACGACAAAAAAATCGACCGCTATCTTTTTGGCGGAGAGGAATCTTTCGGTTATCTTCCCGTTGATTTTGTGCGCGATAAGGATTCTCTATCGTCGGCGCTGCTTCTCTGTGAAATCGCCGCGGAATCCGGAAATCTTCTGCAGTATCTGGATCAGGTGTATCTGAATTACGGGCTATACCTGGAACTTCTGAAATCCGTGACGATGAAGGGAACGGACGGCCAGGAAAAAATAAAAACGATCATCGACAATCTGCGGAATACAGATGTAGACGGCTGGACGCTTGGCAGCCGGAAAGTGACGACGCTGCTGGATTACAAGAATCAGACCCGGAATAAAAAAAAATCAGAGAAAGACTTTCACAATCTGCCCGAATCGGACGTTGTGCAGTTGATTCTGGAACCGGAGGGGAAACTGACGATTCGTCCTTCCGGAACCGAGCCCAAAGTAAAGCTCTACGCCAGCCTGAAGCATCCTTCCAATCCATCCAGCCTGGACGAACTCAAAATCGCCAAAACGGAGCTGGAAAACGAACTGGCCTCTGTGGCCGGAATTTTTCTTGCGAAGACCGGAATTACGGGCTGAGACGTGTCGGGCCAGCTTCTCCAGCGCCTGCCAGACTTACGGCGAAGAATCAGGATCTGGCATGTTGTCTTTCTTCTAACACTCTGGCCCGTTTCATCCGGACTCCCCGATCCGGCCGGCGTCAATCTGCAGTACAGCCCTGTAAGGATTGATTTCCATGATGCGCTCGAAACTCCTTTCGAAAGGACTCGTTACACCCTGTGGGGGAACGCGAAAATACAGCAATCCGGAAATTTTGTTCATGTCGACAGCATACCCAAAATACCGTTTGTGATCAATCCCATGATCACGCTCGGCAGGGAGGCTGTGTTTAAAATCCGCCTGCGAAGACCGGGCAATGGCGATGCTTCTGTTACGATACACTTCCCATTTCACTATGTGGAACAGGCCCCTCACGATAAACTGACTCTTGAATTCGGACAGAATCGAATGAAGCTCCGTCGCGCAGATCAGAATCAGGCAGAATCCCGCCCGATGGAGCTTTCCGGGGACGGCTGGATTGAAATTACGATCGAGCGTCGCGGCGATAGAATTCGCATCAGCAGTTCGGCGGCGGCGCTTTTCGAGTACAGTCGATCCTTCGTGGCAAGCGATTTTGGAATTCCGGAACACCAGCATTACGGCGCATTCAGCATAGAAATTAAAGAGGCAGCGGCTTCGCAGAGCATTGATATCGATGACATTCAGATTTCAGGACTGTCAGCGCCGGTGGAATATCGCGCGATGAACAAGGCCTTCGAAAGCGGCGGCGAAAATTACGAATTTTCTGTAATCTATGAAGCCGGTTTCGAGGAGTGGGCCAAAAACCAGGTTGAGGGACATCCCGAGATTTTTCCGCAGTGCACGGCGACTTACGGTATCCCTCCGCAGGCCAGATTTCTGGGAATGGTTCAGAATCGCGGACGGTATTTCTATTCCTCACACGGAATGAATCGATTCCATTCCGTCGTCCATACCTGGGCTGCGAACTCGGACAGAAAACCCAGGAGCTGTCATCATGAATTTGCGCACAACTGGGCATACGTTCTGGCCGATCAGTGGTCCAAGGAAGGATTTACGGAAATAGTGCACGCAGAAGAAGATTCGCTGTTTCGCATTGTATTCAGAATGCCGGAATCGGCTAAGGGCGATCCTGGAAAATGGCTTTCTGGAGTTTTCGTGGGCGACAACAGATTTGGCTGGGAAGAGGCCATGCCAACGGAAAGCACGGCCAAATTTTACTTCAAAGCGGAAGTTTTCGCGCGGCTTCTTTTCTATGAAATCGGCGGACCGGAGCGATTTCGAGATCTTCACAGACGCATGCTTGCCCTGGGTCACAGAGCATCCACGCCGGAGATCATCAGCATTTCCAGCGAAATCGCCGGCCGCGATCTCACCGATGTGTTCCGGGGCTGGGTCACACCCGGCAATGGCAAATACGATCCCGTTGATATCGGCCGGGATACGGACAGAGATGGACTGACAGATCTCGAAGAAAAAGTCTGGGGATTGTCGAGCGGATCAAAGGACACAGATGCCGACGGCATTGAGGATTTTTTTGAGATTCGAGCCGGATTCAATCCGGCCGATGCGGCCAGTCCCGGCGCTGCAAATCGTTTCATCGTCATCGACGGCAGCGCAGCCGACTGGAAGAAGGTCCCGGGCCTTATTCAAAGACGTCCGGAAAAAGAAAGCAGCGCTGTGTTTCAAACCCTTCGAATCGCCGGAGATAGAAGCAGCAGACGATTGTACCTGAGAATCGATTTGAATCGCAGCCTCCATCTTACAACAACTGCGGGAACTTCTCTCTGGATGTCTTTGAATTTTTACGACGCGAGCGGTGGAGAATATATCCGGCGTGTGAACCTCTTCTTTCCCGCAAAATCCTACAGCGCCGTCTCTCGGTTTGGAATTTCCGGCACAGCCGACTCGGCCGGCTCAGCAGTAAATCTGTATGGAAATGTTTTCACAGATTGGGGCATTGATCCTGAATCGGGCAATGAATTCATAGAGGCTGTAATACCGGACAGTCTGCTGGGCGGAGCGGGCGAATACAGGATGTCGTTCAACGGCGGAGTTAAGAATGGAGGCACGGAACAGAAAGATTTTTTCCCTAAAGCGCCGGTTAAGTTCGAAGAAGAACTTTATACCCCGCCTCTTCCCGTGTGGAGATTCTGGTAAAACTCTGTCACCAGGATTCTCGGCCCTGCAGCAAGACGGCATGGAACGAAGCATCCGGTTCCCAGCACACATCGGTTCCGCTGTAGCCGATTTTTAACAGGAGAACGGAAATTCCCTCCGTGCTGTACACTTCGTCCAGATGCGCGGGATTCTCGCATTCAAATTCGCCCGTTCGCCGTCTTGCTGACCAGGCGGGATATCTTCCTCTGTGCAAGGAATGCCCCGCTGCATCTTTGATTATCAAAACAGGCTCTCGAAACGCAAGAGTGTGCCCCGTGGGATCTATCCGGATATTGCAGGCGCCGCAGTTCCTCTCCTCGCATCTCGAACAGGATTCGCCTGTGATGAATTTATTCATAGGCCGCCAGTTTTTGATTGCAAGATACCGATTGAGCTCAGCAATTTTTTTTTCTATTTCAGAAATAAATCGCTTTCGCAACGCAGCCTCTGCAGGAGCCTCCTGTTCCGGCGAAAGAATTTCCTGAGTCAGCAGTGGCCTGTCCGTGTCCGCGTTGAGAATGACTATTTTAAGATTTGGGTTTCCTCTACCCCCGTCCTGGGACTGAATCGCCAGCGCTATCTGAGCTCCGTCTTCTGTAACCGCCGGAAAACTTGAAACATTGAAACCGATGCCTCCATTGACCAAATCCGCCTTCAGAGCAATAACCGGCGTTATAAAACGAGATGGATCTCCGTAGGCAGGCACAAACATCGTCGCAAAATACACAGCAGATAAAAAAATGTTTGCTGTTTTAAGCCTTGATAAACAATTGCAGTCTATGTTCGGCATACGCTTCATAAAAACAAAACCCACCGATTTCACAATTCTTTTTCGACGCGGAAAAGTTAAAAAACAGGGTCCGGGACTCAGTTTTTTCTATTATTCTCCTTCGGCCAGCGTTGTGATTGTTCCGGCAGACAGCCGTGACACACCGTTCATCTTCAAGGAAACAACCACCGATTTTCAAGAGATCGACATTCAGGGCCAGATCACCTATCATGTTATAGAGCCTGTGAAACTGGCCTCCCTGCTTGATTTTTCCGTAGATATTTACGGACGCTACACGGGCGACGGCATTGAAAAACTTCCCGTGCGCCTTACCAACCTCATTCAGGTTACAATGCGGGAGAAACTGCGCTCGCTCGATCTGAGAGGAGCTCTCGCCTCCGCCAGCGATCTTGTGCAGCATGTGCGGACCCGTCTGAAAGACGCGGAAGTTATGAAAGCTCTGGGCATTGAAATACTTGATTTTTCTATATTAAAAATAAGCCCGGTGCCGGAAATGTCGCGCGCCCTCGAAGCGTCGGCGCGGGAAAACCTTTTGAAAGAGGCCGACCAGGCCCTTTACGACAGACGCAATTTTGCCGTGGAACAGGAAAGAAGAATTAAAGAGAACGAACTTCAGACTCAGATCTCCGTGGAGGAGAAAAACCGAATGATCCGCGAAGAGCAGATGAACGCTGAAATCGCCGTGCAGGAAAAGCAGCGCAAACTGGAAGAGGAAAAAATGAACGCTGTCCAGTCTGTCGCAAGAAAAAAGACTGAGATTGACGCAGAGCAGATGAAAGCACAGATCGATCAGGAAGATAAAAGAAAGCAGCTCGTGGCATTTGAATCGGAGAACGCTCTCACACAGGCAAAAACACGCGCGGAGGCTATGAGAATGGAACTGGATGCCCTGGCGAAACTCAATCCGGAACTTCTGGAGGTGCTTGCCTCCAATCAGATGGACGCAAGAAAAATCATCAGCCGCGCGATGCGCGATCTGGCAAAAAACGCGGGAAAAATCGGCAACCTGAATATCAGTCCGGAACTTCTGACAGCGCTTATGAAAGAGAAGTGACAGCCGCGCGCTCCGCCGCCCGGCGCATTCTTTATGCAAATTGATAAAATAGTTGTGATAACGCGCCGGACCAGGCTGGAAGAAAATATCCGCCGCTTCAACACAAAAGACCAGGCGCGCTTTTTTGTCAAAAGCCGCGGTCAGTCCTTTGACGACTACGAACTCGAATACTCCAATTATCAGAAATCGAAAGATGAATTGATGCTGCGCCTGCCCAGGGGCGTCAAATTCCAGGAAATAGACCGCGAATTTCTGCCGAATTTTCTGTTCGGTCCCAACGATCTTGTCGTGACGCTCGGCCAGGACGGGCTTGTCGTGAACGCCGGGAAATATTTGTCGGGCCAGAATGTCATCGCGCTCAATCCGGATCCGGCCCGGTTCGACGGAATACTTCTGCCATTTCTTCCGGAGCAGCTGGACCGCGCTGTTGAGGCGGTGGCAGCGGATAAATTTATAGTCAAGCATATCACAATGGCCCGGGTCGATCTGCCGGACGGCCAATTTCTCTATGCCGTCAATGATATTTTCATCGGACCCAGAAGCCACACAAGCGCGCTCTATACGATCAAGTTCGGAAAAAAAGAGGAGCGCCAGATTTCAAGCGGACTGATCGTCTCGACGCCGGCCGGCAGCACGGGCTGGATGAGTTCTCTCTATAATATGGCGGGTGGTATTGCGCGCTTTTCGGGCGAAAAGAGCAAAGTAAAACCGCGGCCTCTGGACTGGGAACTGGAAAAGCTTGTCTTCATCGTGCGAGAACCATTCCAGAGCAAATGGAGCGGCGTGGAACTCGTGGCCGGCGAAATCGACAAGAATCACGAGCTTATTCTCGAAAGCCAGATGCCGGACACCGGTGTGATTTTTTCGGACGGAATACTGAACGATTTTCTGGAGTTCAATTCCGGCGCTGTGGCGACTGTTCGTGTCGCGGAAAAAACGACAAATCTTGTGACAGAAATCTGATCCAGACCAGAGCAGGATAGACCATGGATGTTTGCATAGCGGGCACCGGCCGGATCCGGATCGAAAAAAAAACGGCCCTGAGCCTTCGTGAAATGGCGGCGAAAGCGCTTGTTCTATCGCTGCAGGACGCAAGACTCGACCATGTCGACGCCGTGTACAGCTCCAATTTGCTGGCGGATGAGCATCAGAATCAGAAGCACACGGCGGCTCTCTTCGCCGATGCGGCGGGGCTTTTCGGCGTGGAAGCGCTTGAGGTCCGGGCAGCCACCGCATCCGGCGCCGCCGCGCTCCGTCTGGCGTATCTTGCAGTGTCGTCCGGGCAGATAGAATCAGCGGCCGTAGTCGGCGCGGAAAAAATGAGCGACGGCAGCTCGCAGGACAATCTGGCGAAATCTCTCGACGCAGAGAGAGAGGTGCCCCGGGGACTTTCAATGATACGTGCCAATGCGGAGATCATGAAACGATACATGGATTTATATAATATTAATTACGAATGTTTTTTAAATTTTTCTTTAAACTCGCACAGAAACAGCGTCTCGAATTCATTCGCCCTGTTTCAACAAACCGTTTCCGAGAATGAAATGCTCGCGTCGCGAATCATTGCCGATCCCATACGCTTGTTCGACTGCGCCCCTGTTTGCGACGGGGCCGCGGCTGTGATTCTGACTAAATCATCGCGATCCAGTTCCAGTTCTGTAAAAATCAAGGCTTCGTCTGCGGCCACCGACCGGTTCGCAATAGAAGACAGAAAGAATCCGCTGGAATTGCAGGCCGCGCGTCTCTCATCTCAGAAGGCATACCGGCAGGCCGAGATCAAACCGGAAGATATTGATTTTTTTGAACTTCACGATGCCTTCAGCATCATGTCCTGCCTGTCTCTGGAGGCGTGCGGATTTGCCGAACCAGGGCAGGGATGGAAACTCGCCCAGGAAAAAGAAATATTCCGAGAAGGCAGGATCCCCGTCGCCACAATGGGCGGTCTGAAGGCCAGAGGACATCCCGTCGGCGCGACTTCGCTCTATCAAATCTGCGAGATGTCAATGCAGCTGCGAAATCAGGCCGGAGAGAATCAGGTCCCCGGAGCCGGAATCGGCATGACACAGAGTATCGGCGGCGCGGGAACGACGGTGATAACGCATATCCTCGTAGTGTGACTGCGACGTACTATGACTATGATACAGTTATTTTATCCTGTTCACAGGGCCGCAGCTGGAAAAATCTGACGGGAGGCGACTTCATGGAAAAAGAATTTTCAGACATCCTGACTCTGCAGGAAATTAAAGACAGAACAGAAAAATATATTCTGGGAACGTACAAACGCTCCCCGGTCGCCTTTCTGTACGGACAGGGCGAGTTCCTGTTTGATACGGACAACAAACAGTACATCGATTTCCAGAGCGGTGTTGCCGTAACATCGCTGGGTCACGGCGAGGCTGATATCATTGAAGCCATTCGAAATCAGGCCGATAGAATCATTCATACTTCCAATCTGGTTTACAACCGAGAGCAGGCCATGCTTGCAGAAGTTCTTGTGCGGCACTCATTTCCCTCTAAAGTTTTTTTTACCAATTCCGGAGCTGAGGCCAATGAAGCTGCGTTCAAACTGGCCCGGCTTTTCGGTCAGCAGAATAAAAATGGCGCCACAAGTTTTCTGACGCTGGAGAACAGTTTTCACGGCCGGACATTCGCGACGATGAGCCTCACTGGTCAGACTAAAATTCACAGCGGTTTTGGTCCAATCGTTCCCAACATAAAATACATGCCGCCCAATGACATTGAAGCGCTGGAAAAAGAAATAGATGAGAACGGCACGGAACTCTGCGCGATTTTTCTGGAACTGATCCAGGGAGAAAGCGGCGTGCATCCGTTGAATATAGAATATGTTCTTGCCGCGCGAAAGCTTGCGACAGAAAATAATATTCTTCTGGTGTTCGACGAGATACAGACAGGAATCGGGCGAACCGGAAAGCTTTTCGCATTTGAACATTACGGCGTCAATCCTGACGTGATGACTCTGGCGAAAGGCCTGGGCAGCGGAATCCCGATCGGAGCGGCATTGATAGCAAACAAGTTCGCGTCAATTATGGGGGCGGGCATGCACGGCTCGACATTCGGCGGCAATCATATTGCAGCCAGAGCAGCGTATGAAACTCTGCGGATTCTGATCGGACGAGAAATTTTGAGCAACGTCAACGCAATGGGCGAGTACATCATGACCCGGCTCAAAGCTATGCAGGCGAAAATTCCGGTTATCCAGGAGGTACGGGGAATCGGCCTTCACATAGGCATCACAATCGACCGGCCCTGTGCCGACATTGCTCTGGCCTGTCTGGAGAATGGACTTGTCATCAACTGCACAGGAACGAACAATCTTCGAATTGTACCGCCGCTCACAATAACTCTGGAAACAGCAGCGAAGGGCCTGGATATTCTGGAAGCCCAGCTGCGAATTTTGAAATGATCCATTCTGTTCCCTGCGATGCCTGCGCAGGCGGAGATTTCCGAGCTCTGTTTAAAAAGTCTTCGCCGACCGGGGAAGTGTTTCAGATTGTGAAATGCTCCTGTGGCCTGGTGCAGGTGAATCCACAGCCGGATGTGGAGCATGTGCGCTCGTACTACGAGGGTGAATACTTCAAAAAGAGAACGGACCGGGGTTACGCGGATTATTACTCGCAGGAAGTGAAATCGGAAATAAGGCGTGTTTACGAACTCAACCTGAACGATCTGGGTTTTATCGAATTTGAAAATGAGATTCTGGACAGGGCCATTGCGGGAGGATTGCCGCCGAGTTCTCTGGATGCCGGCTGTGCCGCCGGATACTTTGTGGAATATCTGAAAGACCGCGGCTGGGACGCGCAGGGAATCGATATATCAGAACAGGCCGCGTCGTTCGGACGCGATTCCCTGGGTCTTGACATCCGCATCGGCGATTTCTTGAGCTGCGAGGACCTTTCGCCTTCCTCTTACGATCTTATCACTCTCTGGGCTTCCCTGGAACACATGCACAGTCCTCGAAAGGTTTTAGCCCGCGCTCACGAACTGCTCAGGCCCGGCGGAAGAATGATTCTCTCCACATGCCGGTACGGCTGGATTGCAAGAATTCGCGGTCTGCGTTGGCGTTACATGAATGTGCCGGAACACCTTTACTATTTCAGTCTGGGCGGCTTAAAAAAAATGGCGCGGGAGCTCGGTCTGGAAACTGTGAGGAGCATCACCTACGGCAGCGGATTCACGACAAAAAAAAACGCAGGATTGCTGTACAGATTCTTAAAGATAGCGGCAGACCCTCTTGTAAAATTCACACGCCAGGGCGATATGATGGCGATGCATCTGCGCAGAGTTCAGGACTGAGCTTCGCGGCTCTCTACGTCTCTTCTCCGCTCCTCCGCAATTTTTTTCACATGCTCCGCGAAAGACGGATGTTTTCTTAAAATCATGTTGAAATGACGTTTGGAGAGTATGTAAAGGTCGCTGTAATCCCGGGAGCGGACCGTCGCCGTGCGTTCTGTCTGAAAAACAAGCGCCATCTCTCCGACAAAACTGCCCTCATTCAATTCGGCATACACTTCTTTTCCGTCGCCGGACACAACTTCCAGGCATCCAGAACTTACAATGAACATGCAGTCTCCCATTTCACCCCGGCGGATGATGATAGCGCCGGGCGTGTACACGCACGGCCGCAGGGCCATTACGATATCGCGGAGAAGATCTTCGCCGGCTTCACGAAAAAAAGGAACCGTTTGAATCAGATCTCGCCGCATGCTCAGGGCAATGTCGACTCGCAGGGACTCCGGAAGATCGCCCAGCACCGAATCTTCATCCTGGCCCATGCGGCTTTCCCAGAGGTGGTTGTAGTACGCAAAAACCTGCTGCCGGAGATTCGGTGTGATCGACCTGTATTTCATGAATGCCGTCACCTCTTCCAGTTTGGCCAGATAGTTCGCCCGGACGACATCGCGATTCGCAAGATAGCTTGCCACATTACCGATGACAAAACCGTACGCTCCGACTCCCACCATCATCAGAAGCATGGCATAAATTCTCTGAAACATACTTGAAGGAACTATGTCGCCGTATCCCACGCTGGCCAGCGTGGTCACCGTAAAGTACAGAGCTTCAATATATTTTTCAACGATACCGCCGGAATTCTTTGCGCCGCCGATCAGAATCCAGCCGCAGGCCAGAAAATGTGTGACGAGCGCCATAACCAGAAGGAAAAAGGACAGGCGAAAAAGACCCGGATTCATCGCATGCCGCCGGTAAAAATCCTTAAAGATCGTGTTCAGTCTGGCAAGTCTGATGAGTCGGTTCACCTGCAGAATTCGAAGACTCCGCAGCAGAGCCACGGCCTCCGCCATTTCTGTCTGATTCAGAAGAAACAGAGGAAGGGCCGCCAGAAGATCCGGAAAAAACCAGGTTGCCAGATAACGCTTTGCAATCGCACGATGGTCTGATATGATTTTGTTTTCCTGTTTTATACCTGTGAAAAAATGAAGAAGCACATCAACGCCGAAAGCGGCGGATATTAAAATTTCATAGTACAGAAGCCCCGTCGAAAACGGCACGTGCAGAGCAATCTGCAGAGGAATGACCACAGCGGAAATAACCGTGAGAATCAGAATGAAAATATCCCACAGTTCTTTTGTCCGGCTGTCGGGATGGAAAACAAAAAGTTTCATGAAGGAAATCCTGATTGGATGTTGTTCACTGTTTTTCCGATGGCCATATAAAAAGGTTTTACTTGAGATAATAACCACAATTTTCCGCCGATCGACGGTATGACAAAAATCATAAGTCAAACCTTCTGCAAATCGATATCTGTACTGTAATGGAGGAGCCTGCTATGATTGCCGGGGCTCGAATGGGTGTATTTGTGAAACAGCAAAGCAATATCCGGCGGATCTTCAAATTGCGGGAACACTCGCTCGCTCCTGTGCGTGGAGCAGTGATTTGAAGCCCTGGCATTCATTCTCTCGGGAGGAGGCGATGGACCGGCTCGAATCCCGGGAAGGCGGACTGACGTCAGAGCAGGCGGCAGCACGACTGGAGAGATTCGGACCGAACGAACTGATCCAGTCGCCGCGCCCGTCTATCTTTCATCTGCTGCTGGAACAGTTCAACAACTTCATTGTGATACTCCTCATAGGCGCCTCTGTTGTTTCGGTTCTCCTGGGAGAATGGATTGCCTCGTCCGCCATCATGGCGATAGTCCTGCTGAATGCCGCGCTTGGGATCATCCAGGAAAAACGCGCTGAAGAAGCGCTGGCAGCTCTGAAAAAACTCTCCGCTCCCGAAGCGCAGACCCT
The DNA here is from genome assembly GCA_009885105.1 of Spirochaetia bacterium. GTDB lineage: Bacteria > Spirochaetota > Leptospiria > Leptospirales > Leptonemataceae > VFLI01. Next base: position 11,617 of record VFLI01000012.1, read on the forward strand.
CCGTGACGGACGGAGAATTGCGATACCGGCCGGCGGTCTGGTTCCCGGCGATATTGTCTATCTCGAAACCGGCAATCACATTCCTTCCGATGTTCGGCTTCTGGAAGCAGTCAATCTGAAAGTGGACGAAGCATCGTTGACCGGAGAATCGGTGCCTGTTTTAAAAAATGCGGAAATCAAATTCAGCAGCGATGCGCCGCCCGGCGACCGCCAGAATTCAGCTTTCATGGGCACGACAGTGACCTACGGACGAGGACGTGGAATGGTTACGGACACCGGCATGGACACTCAGCTGGGCTTGATTGCGGGGATGCTTCAGAAAACCGGCAAAGAAGCCACTCCTCTTCAGAAAAAACTCTATCAGTTGGGCAAGGTTCTGGGCTGGGGGGCGATGGCCGTCTGCGGACTGGTTTTTATTATTGCGCTCGTGAAGAACACGGATTTAAATCTACTGATCTCCGAGAGCGGCGGCATCGCCGCTTACTGGAATTCGGCAAAAAACGAGCTGGTTCACCTGTTTTTGACGGCTGTGAGCCTGGCCATCGCCGCTGTTCCGGAAGGTCTGCCGGCCGTGGTGACAATCAGTCTGGCGCTGGGCATGCGCGAAATGGTGCGAAAACACGCTCTTTTACGCCGGCTTTCCGCCGTTGAAACCCTGGGTTCAGCGACCATAATCTGTTCCGACAAAACAGGAACGCTGACTCAGAACGCGATGAGCGTCACGCAGATATGGCTGGACGGAAAGTTCCTGTCTGTCAGGGGATCATCCGGCAATTCCCAGAGAGCTGATTTTCTGATCGACGACATGCCCTGCGAACTCAAAAATTATCCCGGTGTCCTGACGGCGCTGCGGGTGGGCGCCTTGAACAACGACGCTCTGCTTGAAGGGTCCGGGGACTCCGGCAATTTTCGCATTGTTGGCGATCCAACTGAGGGAGCGCTTCTCGTCGCGGCAGCTCGGTCGGACCCGCTCTTTGCGGAACTGGGCGCTCGATTTCCCCGTGAGTTTGAAATCCCGTTTGACTCGGCGCGAAAATGGATGCTTACAGTGCACCAAATCGGCGTCCCATCCGGCGCAGAATCGTGGGCCCTCCCCGATGACTGGAAACCCGGGAACAGAGTGATCACGATCAAAGGCGCCCCTGATGCTGTTCTGCATCACTGCGAATATTTCATGACAATCCAGGGAGACATTCGACCGCTGGACGATGACACCCGCAGCTGGATTCTTGATGCCAACGATACCATGACGAGAGACGCGCTGCGCGTTCTGGGACTGGCATGCCGTGTAACCGGCATATTGAGCGATAAAACTGGCATGACCGATGGATTAGAGAATGACCTGGTTTTTATTGGAATGGCGGGCATGATGGACCCGGCGCGGACAGAAGTAAAGGACGCTCTCAGGAAAGCAAAAAGCGCCGGCATTCGCACGATGATGATCACCGGCGACTACCTGAACACCGCTCGCGCGATAGCGCAGCAGATCGGACTTTTGCGGCCGGGAGGCCGGGCTCTTTCCGGCGCGGATCTGGACCGCATGAGCGACAGCGATCTTGAATCTGAGATAAATCAAATCGATGTTTTCGCCCGGGTGTCACCGGAACACAAGCTGCGCATTGTCGACGCCCTTCACAACAACGGCGAAGTTGTGGCCATGACCGGCGACGGCGTCAATGATGCTCCTGCAATCAAAAGAGCCGATATCGGCGTGGCGATGGGCATAACCGGCACGGACGTGGCGAAAGAAACCGCAGATATGGTTCTTACGGATGACAATTATGCCAGCATCGTTTCTGCGGTCGAACAGGGCCGGATTATTTACGACAACATCCGTAAATTTGTTTTCTTTCTTCTCTCATCCAATGTCGCGGAAATCGTGATTATTTTTCTGGCGACAATCGCCGGACTGCCCACTCCTCTTACTGCCATCCAGCTGCTCTGGCTGAATCTGATCACTGACGGAGCGCCGGCCCTGGCTCTGGCAGTCGAAAAAGGCGACCCGGATATTATGACGCGAAAACCCCGCCCCAGGGATGATTCAGTTATCGACAGAAGAATGCGCAATGGAATTCTAATTCAAACCATAGCCATGACTCTCTGTGTTCTGACCGCATTCTGCCTGGGCCTGATCTGGGAACTGCAGGCAAGAACCCCGGTCATGCCGCAGAGCGGAAATCCCCTGTGGAATCTCTTAAATCTCGACTGGCGTCTGATTGAGAGCCGGCACCATATCCCCGCGCAAACGATGGCGTTTGTAACAATCTCTCTGGCAAAATTGTTCCGGGCCTACACTGTCCGTTCGGAAGAAATTTCGATATTTCATCTCGGATTTTTCTCAAACCGGCTCATGCAGTATGCGGTCGGACTTTCTGTTGCCCTTCTTCTGCTTGTCTGTATCGTGCCGTTTTTACAGAATATTTTCAGCACACATTTTATGAATCTGCGCGAATGGGGAGCTGTTCTGATACTGGCTCTGATTCCCGCCATCGCCGAGGAATTTACTAAATTTTATTTAAGATATAAGTCCAGACGCCAGGCTGCATGAATAGTTTTTTCTCGCCAGCAGCCAGTGGAAATATTACATTACACTAGTACAGGAATGAATCGCCGGCTGTCAATTTTACCGCCGGCTCAAAAAGAGCGACGAGGTATGGAAAAAGACAAAATAACGCCGGAAAATCTTTACTACAACCGCAGGCAATTTATTAAAAACGCCGCTCTCTTTGTCGGAACTGCGGCCGGTGTGGGCGGAACTCTGGTCGCGCTTTCCGGCAGGAAACGGGCAGATGAAAAAACAGACACGGAAAGCACAGCGGGCGCTCAGGGGCAGCCGGGCAGTCAATCCGCCCAGCCGGATATTGAATCTTCGCAGAAGTCCCCGACAGACGAATCCGGCCCCGGCGGAAAAACCGGCGTCAGTTCTTTCAATACAGACGAGCCCAGGACATCCTACAGAGACGCTGCCGGCTACAACAATTTCTATGAATTCGGAACGGACAAAACGGACCCGGCAGAAAATGCGCACACTCTCAGACCGCGTCCCTGGACGTTGACAATTGAAGGCGAAGTCGCAAAACCGGCGGTGATCGATGTCGACACACTGATAAAATTGTTTCCTCCTGAAGAACGCGTGTATCGCATGCGGTGCGTGGAGGCCTGGTCGATGGTCATACCATGGCTTGGATTTCCTCTGCGAAAACTTCTGGAACGCGCTGCGCCCACTTCCCGTGCGAAATACGTTGCCTTCACGTCTCTCCACGATCCGGAGCAGATGCCGGGCCAGAACAGCGGCGTTCTCGACTGGCCGTACGTGGAAGGACTGCGTCTGGACGAAGCGATGCATCCTCTCGCGTTTCTTGCAGTTGGTCTCTACGGAAAAACTCTGCCCAACCAGAACGGAGCTCCGGTACGTCTTGTTGCTCCCTGGAAATACGGATTCAAAGGAATCAAATCAATTGTAAGAATTCAGCTTGTGCGCGAACAGCCAGTCACTTCCTGGAACAGAGCCGCGCCGGACGAATACGGATTTTACGCCAACGTGAATCCCGAGGTCGATCATCCCCGCTGGAGCCAGTCGACGGAGAGACGCATCGGCGAATTTTCGCGCAGGCCGACTCTTCCCTTCAACGGGTACGGTGACCAGGTCGCCGGCCTGTACGCAGGCATGGATTTACGGAGATTTTTTTAACCTTGGAGCGATTCGCCGCGAATTCACCGCTTCCCTGGCTGAAACCCGGAGTTTTCGCGGGATCGCTCATCCCTCTGGCCGTGACGGGCTGGCGGGGATTTCACGATCAGCTCGGAGCGGATGCTGTTGCCGCCGCCCTGAACCAGCTGGGGTATCTGGCTTTTCTATTTCTTACAGCAACCCTGCTGTGCACTCCCGTTCGCATTGCATCGGGCTGGAGCTGGCCCGTCCGGCTGCGACGAATGCTGGGGCTGTTTGCTTTCTTTTACGCTTCGCTTCACTTTTTAATGTATTTTACCGTCGATCAATCTCTGAATCTGCGGGATATTTACAATGACATTATGAAAAGGAAGTTCATACTCGCGGGATTTCTGACGCTTCTGATTCTGATCCCTCTGGCCGCCACCTCGACAAACCGGATGATTCGACGTCTGGGATTTCTACGCTGGAAACTGCTGCATCGCCTGAGCTATCTCGCCGGCATCCTTGCTTCCCTCCATTTTATTTGGCGCGTGAAAAAGGATTTAACGGAAGTGCTGATTTTTTGCGCCATTCTGACGTTCGGTTTTCTGATCAGAATATTCAAAACCTGGCATCAAAAATACTTGCCTTCCCGGCCGTGAAAAAACTCAGTTCCCTCCATGCAAGAATCACGTGTACTGAAAGTATTGGGCCTCGGAGATCTGTCCGGAAAGGGTTGGCGCACCCACCTTTCGTTCTGGTCCATCGTAGGTTTGACCTTTTTTCTGTTCGGTGATCAGAACCTCGCATCGGCAAATTTGAACCGCATCGGGGAGGCTTTTGGCTTCACGGACACGGCGGAATACCGCCAGAAGATCGGCGGGCATGTTGCGTTCTACTTTTTCGTTCTGGGCGGCTTTATGTCGATTGTGGCGGGCGCTCTGACGGACACGCTGAATAGAAAAAAGCTTCTTTTCTGGACGGTGTTCATTGGCGAGCTGGCCTGTTTTGCCACAGCATTTGCGCCGACTTACAACACGTATCTGATTCTGAGAACCCTGACCGGATTCGGACTGGGCGGTATTTTTCCTATTATCTTTTCGCTGCTGGGAGACTATTTCAAGGCGGAGAACCGGTCGGCGGCATCCGGCTGGCTGGCTCTGGCCATGGGTCTGGGCATAGGGGTCGGCCAGGTGCTGGGCGGTATTCTGGCGGATAAAACAGTTTTTGGTCTGGCAGGATGGCGGGCCAGTTTTGCGCTGATGGCGGCTCCTTCATTTCCTCTGCTTTTTCTGTATCTGATTTTCGGAACCAATCCAAGACGAGGAGCGGCGGAGCTGGGCGGTCACGGTCCGGCCCAGGAAGTAAAACATCGAATCGGACTGGCCGATGTCAAACGGCTGTTTTCCAACCGCACCAATGTTCTCGCCATGCTCCAGGGCATACCCGGCTGCGTGCCCTGGGGACTGATCTTCACTTTTCTTGTAGATTTTTATGAAAAATCAAAAGGATTTAAACCGGCGGACGGAGCCTTGCTGATAACAGTATTCGGCGGCGTGTTGATTCTCGGCGGCTTCATGGGCGGCTTCATGGGTAGGCTCGTCTACCGGCGCCGGCGCTCCTGGCTGCCGATCTACTGCGGCATCTGCGTGCTTCTGGGCGTGCTGCCGATGCTCTACATCGTCAATTATTCCGGAACGAGTCTTCTGCCTCCGATGATCGCCGCGGCCTTTGGCGGGCTTGTGATACCGCAGGCCGGTCCCAACATCCGCGCCATACTGCAGAACTCAAATCTGCCGGAGAACCGCGGATCGATTTTCGGCATTTTCAATTTCACGGATGATCTGGGCAAAGGATTCGGACCGTTTCTTGTCGGCGAGTTCCTGGTAATCTTCCACAGCGATCTTCTGGCCTACAATATCGCCGTGCTCTGCTGGCTTCCCTGCGCACTGGGATTTTTTCTTATGGCCTACACGTTCCGCACTGACGAGACACACGTCGAGGCTGAAATGGACAGGCGCGTCTCGGAATACGGAAAGCGAGCCGCGGCCTGATACAATACAATTTCTGTTTGTGCAATTTCAGCAAAGGTCAAAGCACAGCGCGGCTCTGGAAAACAACCTGGTTGCGGCCGCTTTTTTTCGCCTGATACATGGCCGTATCAGCGCGCTCGATGATCTCATCCTGGTTGTCTTCATGACCCAGGAACATCACAATACCGATGCTTGAGGTGCAGCGGTGTTCAACAGACAGGTTCTGTCTGCCGTTTGGATGAATCGCCAAAACGTAGGGATCCGCCAGAGAGATTCGTATTCTTTCCGCAACTATGCCGGCCTGCGAAATAGCGCTTTCTTCCTCGACGCCCAGGTCGCTCAGTATTACGATGAACTCATCTCCGCCAAAACGCGCAACCGTGTCGATCTCCCGAACACAACTCTTCAACCGGCTGGCTGCCTCAATCAGAAGAAGATCGCCGGCAGCGTGCCCGAAGGTGTCATTGAGCGGCTTAAAATTATCCAGATCGATGATCATCAATGCCGCATACTCGCCGCTCCTTTTGCTGCCTGCCATTGTCTGAATGAGACGGTCGCTCAGCAGCCGCCGGTTCGGCAGGTGTGTCAGGACATCGTAGTTGGCAAGTTCGCGCGTGACAGTTTCCATCCTGTGCCGGTCAGTAATGTCGATGCAGGAGCCGATGAATCCCAGAAAATCTCCTTTTTCGTCATAGCGGGGCACACCGTGATCGACAACCCAGAAGAACTCTCCGTCGCAGCGGCGCAGTCTGTATTCCAGGCTGAACTCACGACAGGCAGCAAAAGCGGCTTCAAAAGTTTCCATACAAAAGGACAGATCATCCGGATGCACGCCCTGCATCCAGCCGCCGCAGAGTTCCTGCTCCAGAGTCCTGCCGGTGAACGTCAGCCAGACTCTGTTGAAAAAACTTCGCTGGCCGTCTTTTTCCGACATCCAGATGAGGACTGGCGCGCTGTCCGCCATTAAATGGAAGCGTTTTTCGCTTTCGCGAAGGGCAATCTCCGCGTTCCGCTGCTGTGTGATATCGATGACAGCCCAGAGCGTTTCATTGTTTTTTTCACTGAGGCGCGCGGTGCTGAGATCTACCCAGACCGGCTCACCGTCGTGCCGGCAAAATTCCAACTGCATACGGAATATCTTTCCGTTTTTGTGTTCATGATGCGCTCTTTTACCGACAGATTGATACGTCTCCTCGCTGCTGTAGAATTGCCTGGTCGGCGCGCCTACCAGCTCTCCTTTCTCATAGCCGAGCATTTTCTCAAATGCCGGATTCGCCCATACAATTTTTCTGTTTCGCGAGGTAACAATGCCGACAAGCTGATTCTCAAGCATTGCATTCTGTTCCGCGAGCATTTGCTCAATTTTCGACTGGTAGCGGCGCCGTTCCGTGACATCGCTGTGTGTGCCGACGATTCGTAGAGGCTTTCCGTCCGGCTGCCACTCAATGACCCTGCCCCTGTCCAGTATCCATCTGTAACTGCCGTCTTTGCAGAGCATGCGATGCTCATTCTTATACACTGGTGTCTTCCCCTGAAAATGGGCATCCAGATCGGCCAGGCATTTTTCTCTGTCATCCGGATGCACACGCTTGTCCCATTCATCCAGCGTTGAGCCAATTTCTTCTTCAGAATAGCCCAGCATCTCCTTCCATCTCCTGGAAAAAAACACTTCGTTGGTGAGCGCATTCCAGTCCCACACTCCGTCTCCGGCTCCTTCAAGCGCGAACTGCCAGCGTGCTTCGCTCTCCCGGAGCAGCAGCTGCTGCTGGATCACATTCATGCGTTCTGTGTTCAGTCTGCGGTTCAGAATCCACAATCGAAACAGAAGAAACAGGATAGAGCTTCCTGCAATAACCGCTCCGATCAGCTGCCAGCGGTATCTGGCGCCCACATCTCCGATTGTAAATTTGGGCGGTCCATCAAAAGGCGGCAGATGCAGAGCGCGAAGCAGCTCCGCAATCGAACTGTAATCTGCGGGAACAACAAAACCGTTGATACCCATGGCACGTGTGGCAGCCCTGTTATGATCCAGATTGAAAAGCGCCGCCGTTACATGCCGGGAAAGATATTCTTCAACATGGGGAAGCGCCGCAAAAGGCCATTCCGGATAGAGCTGCGTGGAAATCACGACCGGAAATTCTGTAAAATATTTTTGATTGATGATTCTCAGTCGCGATAAGTCCAGTTTTCTTTCGGCCGCCATGTCTTCCAGCACACCCGTGCGCACAAATCCGACGTCGGCACGGCCCTCCAGCACAGCATCGACCACTCTGTCATGAGGCATACCCGTTAGGATCAGACCGGCATCCCGGTCAATCTGCAGACCTATCTCCTGCATTTCAAAGACCTGCATCTGATAGCCGCCCAGCGAGTCCTTGCTGGCGGCGGCAATCGTTGTTCCTGTCAGATCGCGCAGAGTCTGTATTTTTCTGTTCGCCGCCAGCGTGAAGATCACTCCGCCGTAACTGCTAACCGGTTTTCCGGCCTCCTCATCGCAGAGAGTGGCGAGAGGAAGCGCCAGCTGCGCATGTTCGTTCATTGTCACAAATTGACCGGGATTGGTAAAAATAAAATCGACGCTGCTGTCGGCAACAGCCTGATCCAGTTCGGAAAAAGAATACGCCTCGATTTCAAACCGATGTCCGGGAATACCTCGTGTCAGTACACCAGCCAGATGCTGCCACTGTGTCATTGTCTGGATCTTAGGGCGAAAGGCCAGCACGCCGATTTTAACCACCCTGTCGGCATGGACAGGCGAGAAAGAAAAAAGAGCCGCCAACCCTGCCAGCATTATCAGGATGCGGATGACTTGGCCCGACCGGGCCTGTCTGATAAAAGGATTGCGGATTATCATAGGTCCCTGTACACAATTAACAAGAAATTTTCACAAAGAGCAAACAAACAGAGATTTCAATGGCAGACTTTCCGATCCTCCCGGTTTGAACACCTGACAGCAGAGAAAACGACTTGCACAACCAAACCTGGTATACAGAATCTGGAAGAGATCGAATCTTGATCGGGACAGTATAGATTATGACACAGCAACTTCAGGGCATGCTTACCGTGGACCAACTGCGGGAGAAAATCTCGTCCGGAGAAATTGACACTGTAATGGCAGTTTTTCCCGATCATTACGGCCGGTTGATGGGCAAACGTCTGAGCGCGCCTTTCTTCCTGGACAGCGTGATTCAGGACGGCATGCATGCCTGCGATTATCTGCTCACAGTGGACATGGAGATGGATGTCGTGCAGGGTTACAATTTCTCGAACTGGGCAAAGGGCTACGGCGATTTCCACTGCGTGCCGGATTTCAACACTCTGCGGAGGATTGCCTGGCTTGACAAAACAGCATTGGTCGTCTGCGACCTGGAACAGGAAGAGGGACATAATCCCGTTTCCATCGCTCCGCGCAGCATACTGAAGAAACAGATCGAGCGGCTGGCCGACGCCGGATACGTCGCGATGGGAGCGACCGAACTGGAATATTATATTTTCAAAGAAACTTACGATTCCGCTCAAAAGAAAAACTTCCACAATCTGGAAACTTTCGGCAGCTACATAGAAGACTATCATATGTTTCAGGGCACAAAAGAGGAAATCCTGAATGCCGCCGTCCGGAGTCATATGGAAAACAGCGGAATACCGGTGGAAACAAGCAAGGGTGAATGGGGTCCGGGACAGCATGAACTGAATCTTCGCTACAGCGATGTCCTGACGATGTCGGACAGGCATGCAATTTATAAACAGGGAGTGAAGGAAATCGCGTACGCCGCAGGACTGGCCGTCACGTTCATGGCAAAATGGCGCAGCGATCTGGCCGGCTCCAGCATGCACCTCCACCTGAGCCTCTGGGACAGAGACGGAAAAATAAACGTGTTCGCCGGTAATCAGACGATTGACAGAATTCAATGTTCCGACACCTTCCGCTGGTTCCTGGGAGGATGGATAAAACATGTCCGCTCGATCACGCCGTTCTACGCGCCGTATCCAAATTCGTACAAACGATTCCTGTCTCAGTCATGGGCGCCGACGGCAGTCGCCTGGAGCTGCGACAACAGAACGGCCGGATTTCGAATCGTGGGCAGCGGAAAGTCTCTTCGCATAGAGGCGAGATTTCCCGGAGCGGATGCCAATCCCTATCTTGCTTTCGCCGCCACAATTGCAGCCGGACTGGACGGCATTGAAAACAGAATCGAACCGCCGCCCGTCTTTTCCGGCGACGTGTACAGCGCGGCGAATCTTACAAAGGTGCCCGCCAACCTCACCGTTGCAACAAACGAAATGGAAAAAAATGAAATGTTGAAGAAATCACTGGGACCGGAAGTCATTGAACACTACGCCCATTTTTTCCGCGTCGAGCAGCAGAAATTTGATACGGCCGTAACGGACTGGGAAAGATCCCGATACTTCGAAAGAGCATGAGAAAAAAACCGATCATAGGCCTGACCACAAGGCCGCGCAATGAAGAAGGCAAATACACTCTGTCCGGTCTGTACACCGACGCCGTGCTTCGCGCGGGCGGTATCCCCGTGCTTCTGACTCCCGGCGGCGAAGTTGAGGATGATCTTCTGGATCTTCTTGACGGCCTGATACTTTCCGGAGGCGGCGATATCGATCCGTCTTATTATGGAGGAAAGCCTCATCCAAATATTTACGGCGTGGACCAGGAACGAGACCGCTTTGAAATTTCCCTGGTCAAAAAAGCAGTGGAGAAAAGAATGCCCCTGCTCCCAATCTGCCGCGGCATACAGGTCCTCAATGTGGCCCTGGGAGGCACTCTGATCGAACATGTGCCGGATATGGAAAGAGAAAATGATATTGTTCACCGAGTGGATGACGATCCGGAGGGCATTCTGCATACGATTACCCTCAATAGAAATTCTAAAATATTCAGCATTGTTGGCCAGGAATCTTTTGAAGCTGTCTCCTGGCACCATCAGGCGATCGGCAGGATTGCGCCGGGTCTGATCGAAACGGGAAGGGCTCCGGACGGAATTGTCGAATCCCTCGAGATGCCCGGGCATCCGTTTCTGGTCGCTGTTCAGTGGCACCCGGAAATGAGCGCGATCAGGGATCCGCTTCAGCAAAAGCTTTTCGCCGCACTGGTGGATGCGTCAAAATCCAGGCAATTCTTTACAGGAAAAAAACAATGAGTCGTTCTTTCGGATTACAAAAAGGCAGATTCGCGGACTTTATACGTTCGCACGGCCCCTTCGTGCTGCTTGCCATTCCCTGCGTTCTGTCCGAGCTGATCGGATACCTGGCCCAGGAAATGGGACACCAGATGATCGGCGTGTATCTTCTACAGCGTCCGGAGCTGTCATTGCAAATGAAGCATTCCTTTTTCTTTATCATGCCTGTGATTGGCTGCGCATACTGGGCGGCCAATGTTTATTTTCTGTTCCCGTTGTTTCGGGCCAACAGCAGACAGAGAAAGAATCTTGAAATTTCCTCCGTCCTGCTTCTGCGGGCCCGCACACGGCTCTACAATTTTCCTCTTTTTCTCATTGGAGCAACATATTTCGTCTGGATCGCCGGCATCGCAGTCGTTTATTTTTCTATGAGCAATATTTTTCCCCATGGCGCGCTGCTCGCCACTGGAATGCTCTCGACAGTCTTAAATGCTATCATTGTATATTACATAACCGACCTGGTGAATCGGTTTTATCTCTTTCCGCACTGGTTTCCGGACGGCAATATACGCGTAAGTTTTCGCATACGAAAGCCGTCGCTGTTCAATCGATTTCTTGATATGTTTTTAATAACCGGAATTTTTCCCGTCGTTGCCATTGTCGGCATAGTAATGCTTACCCGGTCTTACGGCGTCCACGACCCTGATGAACTGCAGAGAATAGTATTTACGGGAGGAATCATCGGGATCATGTTCTGGTTTTTTGGTTTGTTGCTTGCGATTCTCAACGCCGGCGCTTTCCTGATCCCAATCAATGCGATGGAGAAGAAAGCGGAGGAGATGAGCCGGGATATCTACGACACAGCCGTTGCGGTTCACAGCGACGATCAGATCGGGAATCTGGAAAAATCCCTGAACGAGATGGGACGCGAACTGCGGGAAAAGCAGGTAATCAAGACCCTCTTCGGACACTATGTTTCTCCGGGTATCCGAGATTTGATACTGGAGGGTCGCATCAAAACGGACGGCAATCGAATAGAAGCGGTGGTCCTTTTCACAGACATACGATCGTTCACAGCTTTGACGGAAAAACACCAGCCCGAGACTGTAGTAAAATTTCTTAATATTCATTTTTCAAGGGTTGTTGAAGTTGTGAGCCGCAACTACGGCTTTGTGGACAAATTCATCGGCGATTCCGTGATGGCCGTTTTCGACGCTGAGTTCTGCGGGTACATGCACCGGCTCTGCGCAATGACAGCCGCTGCTGAAATACTTCGAAGCCTTGAAAAAACCAATTCAGAAATCGCCGATATGGGAATATCGCCCATAAAGGTCGGGGTCGGCATCGCCTGCGGCACTGTGATTCGCGGAAATGTCGGATCCGAAAACAGGAGGGAACTGACCGTGATCGGGGACATCGTCAACGTGGCAAGCCGTCTGGAATCGGCGACCAGGGAAACCGGATTCCATATGCTGGCGACAAAGGACAGTTACGACCGAGCCTGCTCGGAAATACCGGGGATGAAGGTGGAGAGCAGCATGCCTCTATCCGTTAAGGGAAAAACTGAGCCGGTGGATGTTCTGCTTTTTTCAGTCAACGGTTAGAAGTTGCAATAAGTAGAAAAATATCGAATTCATACGCTTTGCCGGTACTCAATTAAAAATCCTGACCCATCAAAATAAGTGGCAAAATACAGTCGTGTGAAAATTTTTGGCATAAAGATAATAATTTTTTTCACTTTTTTCACTTTTTTTTAAAAAAAAGTGAAAAAATCTTTGAGTCAAAGCATAGTAATAGAAGACAGTAGCCTACAGGAGTCAAATAACCATGAAACGAGCTATCCTTCTACTAACACTACTGAGCTGGACAGCCACATGCGGGGGAGGCGAGGAGGGGTTGAACCCTTTGATTTTTCTCGCTCTGGGTGGCCCACCGGCGCAGGCAGCCCCCACAGTCACCTGCACGGCTCCCTGCAATTTGCAGTTAACCTGGAATGCCCTGCATGAAAAAGACGTCAATGCCAGTTTGGGCGGGTATAAAGTCTGTTATGCCGCAACACAGGGATTCAGTCCAGGATCCGGCACCTGCCTTGATGTTCCTTATGTTTCGGGGCCCACAGCTCCCACCACTAAAAACGTTACACTGCAACAAGGAAGATGGTATGTAAAAATATACGGGTATTCACAGTATACATCTCAGGGTACGGTATCGACCGAGCTTTCTGTACAGGCGAATTGAGGAAAAAAACCATGAAATCAAAAAAGACATATCTTCATAGAATACTATTTATTTTTTTGCTCGCTGTAACAGCTCTCTGGGCAACACCGCATCCCCCAGAGGGGATTCTACAGAGTCCACCTCTGTATGTGGCCAACGAAATCCTTGTGAAATTTAAGCCTGGGACTTGGTCCAATTCTAAATCTTATACAATTCTCGCACATGGCGGACAGGAATTGAGAAATCTTGGCAACGATTGGGAACATGTGCAGCTCCCGGCCGGGCAGACTGTAGATCAGGCTGTGGTCGAGTATCGAAATGATCCGTCCGTAGAATATGCTCAGCCGAATTTTATTTATCATACGCTTGTTTTACCCAATGACACAAATTACGGCCAGCTGTGGGGATTGAATAATACAGCTCAGACTATCACCGCCGTACAAACGGAAACTCTCTATACAAATAATCTTGGAACAAGCGGGAAAGATATGAGCTTACCAACCGCCTGGGATAGAATTACAAATTGTAACAGCGTGGTTGTTGCCGTCATTGATTCAGGGGTAAACTACAATCATGGAGATCTCTCCGCGAATATGTGGAGCAATCCCGGCAATACATGTTTCGCTTCCGGATCGGGCACCAGCGGATGTGATTTTGTAAATTCAGATACTGATCCTATGGACTTAAATGGCCATGGAACACATCTGGCCGGGACGATTGGAGCCGTAGGGAACAATGCAACCGGATCGACAGGAGTCTGCTGGAATGTAAAAATCATGGCTGTTCGCGTTATGGATCATACGGGCGCTGGCACCACTGCGAATATAGTCAGCGGCGTCAATTTCGCCGTGAACAATGGCGCCAAAGTCATCAATCTCAGTCTGGGAAGCACCACCTCTAACAATTCCAATTATGATGCGAGTTTCAACACCGCCATTACGAGCGCAAAAACCAGCGATGTGGTCGTCGTTGTTGCGGCAGGGAATGACGGCGTGGATCAGGCAACGTATTACACTTATCCATGCAAATACTCTCAGGACAACATTGTATGTGTGGGCGCAGTGGACCAATCGTATACACTGACAACATTTTCTAATTACGATTCAACCGCAACCGCTTCATCCCGAGCCGTGGATATTGTGGCCCCCGGGGCCAATATTCGGAGCACATGGGCGGGGTCCTAGGTTGACTACAGTTCGGGCACAACTTCAGGATTTTTTAGCGGGTGGACTTTTTCGACGGCGGGCGGGACAGCCTGGGGAGCCAGCGATTGCACAATCGGAACGACTGTTTATCCAATGGTCCTGGCGCCGAACAACTGCTCGACCGTCCTGACAGGAACATCGACATCGGGATATGCGGCCGGTACAGATTCAAAAGTGTACAGAGATTTTACAGTCCCGAACAATTCCGATGTTGTAATGCTATCGTACTATCTGTATCTGGATACAGAAAACAGCTTTGACGGAATTACAATCTATTCAAAGTTAACGGGAGATCCTTTCACTGCTGGAACACTCGTCACAGGATGGACCGGGGAGATGAACGGTACTCCATTTTCTGATTCACGGAGGTTGACTGTCTGTCAGGCTGCAACAACAACGTGCGCGATGGGATTCAGGCTTCAGGCTGATGGAACAGGTCAGAGAGCGGGCGTTGGAATTGTTTTATTCAATCTGTGGGCGCTGGACAACGGAGTTACGTCAGGAGCCAATGTTTATAAAGTCATCGACGGTACTTCGATGGCAGCTCCGCATGTGGCCGGCCTGGCTGCGTTGATTCGCGCCTACAATCCCAGCTTCACGTATACGGATACTGTGAATGCCCTTGTGAATGGCGGAGATTCTGTGAGCGGTTCCGCTGCCAATACAAAAACGGGAAAGGCAGCCGATGCACTGGGTTCGCTCAATTACGTCAATGCACCGTCAGGTTTTGCGATAGCGGTTCAATAATCGCGCGATATTGGATTGCTGCCGGGAAGCGCTTTTTACTGGGCGCCGGACCCAGGCTGATTTATTGTATAAATGAAATTTGGCTGCACTGCCTCAATACCCGGCGCGGATTTGATCAATTTTTGAACTTCCGCCAATCCCGGATCGCGTGCGATCTTTAGCAGAAATAAGCGCTCGGAGACACGCGAGATTTCGCGTATACCCAGAGAGGCCAGAGCGGCCCGGGCTTCGGATTCGCCGCTGCCGGCTTTTACCGTAACAAGATATTCGTTGGGAACACTTTGCTGAATCGGTCTTTGCTGGCCGCCCGGCAGAGGATTGGCGGGTCTTTGCGAATGCGCGGGTTGTGAGTAGGACAGCATAATTACTGCGGCAATTAGAAAAAATCCGGAAGTGAATACCGACTGTAATCCATTCAGGTGGCATCGTTTTTTTCCGGGCACACTGGACATAATTAATTTATATACACAAATAATAAGTATATGCTTATGATTCTTCATGGTTCACGGCCGATAAGCTCTCGCGGACAAAATTATCCGACTTTTTGTTTTTTTCAGCGGCGTTGGCTGCAATCTCTCTTTGAGAAGATTCACCATCGCCCTGACTGTGGCTCGTTTCTTTTTTCGCGAGATCCTTTATCTTTTTAGTTAGTTTATATTCCATAAGAACAGGATAGTTTCCTTTCTGGCTTTTAACATCAAATCTCACCTCTTCCAATCCTTCCAGATAAGGACGCATATCCGTTCAGTCGAAAAAAGCGATTATTTCATCCAGCGAAGAGAACTGCGGCATTTTCTTCGGTTTATTTTTTTCTGTAGCGCGGTTTTTCATCTTTCTCCATGGTTCTTGCACTTAGAATTAAGTGCGGTACGGTCTTTTTGTAAATAAAAAAAATCACATCTATAGCATTTTCGCAAAAGATTATTATCAAATTTTTTTTTAAGAAAACTATTTTTTTCATAAGATTTAGAATAGCTCTAAGTTTAGATTTCTTCCAGATATTTAGCCACTTTAGTGCTTTCAAAAATGACGCGTTCTCCCGATTCTGCCTTATGTCGCAGGACAATCCACGGCTGTTGCAGGCGCTCGACTTTATTCTGAACAAAGCCACTGAACCTGAAATTTCCGTTTTGAAAGAGGCCATTGAACGGCGTACCGGCTCTTCCACTGAAAGGAACCTGCCGGACATCGATTTTGCGGCCATGGCGAAGAAGATGACGGCGGATTTGCAGGGCCGATTTGAGGCTCCTGGTGATATAAACCCAATGACCAGACGGATGGTCGCCAACATGATCTACCAGCAGGAACCCGGCATATCGGAAGAAGAACTGGAGATTCTGCTGGATAGATTTGTGCCGGATCCGGCGAAACTCAAAATGGGCCGCGAAAAGGAACTGCCGCGCGATGTTATTTTGTCTATGCTGCGCCAGTTTGTCAGTTACAGCCTGGGCGCCATGCCGGAAGCTGAAAAAAAAGAATTGATTCGTCTCAGACAGGACTGGGCCGCAGCATACTGGGACGCATTCTCGCAGGACACTCAGCTGCTGGTCCGCGAATTTCTGCGCGGCGGCCTGGATGAAAAAGAATTCTGGACCAGAGTGTACAGACATTTTGAAAGTTTATAAAACAATTCAGGGAAGGTTACAATGAATCAGATAACAGCGCAATCCAGCATTGAAAAGCAGATGGAGAATTTTCCATTTTTCAAACTGGAAAAAAATCCACAGAACAGAACCGCAATTCTCTATCTCAACAAACCGGATAAACGCAATGCCATGGATATGTCCTTCTGGCGGGATCTGCCTCATGTGATTCGTCTAATTGAAACCGATCCCGAGATTCGATGTGCGGTTATCGCAGGATCCGGCAAATCCTTCACCACAGGGCTGGATCTGGGGGAATTTATCGCAGATTCAAGACAGATTATTCAGGGTGAAACAGGCGACCGGCGCACAGAGCTCTACAATCTCATTCTGGGAATGCAGACCGGTCTCAACGAAATTGCCAACGGAAGAAAAATCTACATAGCCGCAGTGCAGAAACACTGCATCGGCGGGGGGCTGGATCTGATCGCCGCCTGCGATCTTCGACTTGCCTCAAAGGACGCTCAATTTTCCTTGCGCGAAACACGCGTCGCGATCGTGGCCGATATGGGCAGTTTAAATCGTCTGCCAGCAATAATCGGCGAAGGCAACACAGCCCTCATGGCTTATACAGGACGCGATTTTTCAGCTGAGGAAGCTCTTCGCATGGGTCTGGTCAGCGAAATATTTGAGACCCAGGAGACGCTTCTGGCCGGCGCACGGGCCCTGGCTGAGGAAATCGCTGCCAATCCGACGCTTGCAGTTCAGGGCTCTAAAGAAATCATTCGCTACGGCAGAAGCCACGGTCCTGATGACGGATTGAAGTATGTCGCCGCCTGGAATGCAGCCTTTCTTGATTCTGCGGATCTGCGGGAACTGTCCTCAGCCGTTCTGGAGAAAAGACGGCCGGTCTTTGGATAAACGCACAAATTCCTTTTTTGGACAATTTTAAGAATAGACTCGCTGACCCCGATTACGGCGCTGCGGCGCCGGTATTTTCAGGCAGCGTCGACTGAAGTATGCGCTGAGTAAACTGTCCCAGATAGGGCGCCAGAGTCCTGGCGAATGTGGCTGTCAGGTGATCACCGTCGCGATAAACGAAAACATTTCCAATAATAACGGGACAGATTTCCGCATTGCAGAAATAGCGGTTCAGTTCCAGCGGGAAAATTCCTTCTTCATGCTGCGCCGCCGCGCATAATGGATCTTCAAGATTATCCATGACTTCGGATCGGGGCATGGCGCAGGCAGCCGCATGATTTTCAGGATTCCTCACTGCGCAGGAAGGAACATCGCGCGGATAGAAAACGGGATTATCACAGATGACGCCGACTGGAATTTTTTGATCTGTCAGTTTTTTCCACTGGGCATGATATCCTGCGATGAGCACCTCTGCCGGCGGCAGCGCATATGCATAGCTGTAAATATTTGGTCTTGCCGCAGACGTTATCACGGCTGAAGGATGCAGTTTAATCAGCAATTCTATCGCATTCTGTTTCCACTGTTCATAATCATCTCGTACCGCGCCACTCAGACGATAGCGCACGGGCACTTCACTAAAAACACAGGCCGACTTGGATAAAACTACAATTCGCCAGCCGTAGAACTTTGCCAGCTCACCAAAACCCGGCAGATAATGAAGCATGTGAGAATCCCCTATGAGAGCGATTGTCACTTTGCCGGCCGGATCGCCGTATTCGCACAGACTGGCGGACCATTCCTGATCGAGAGGAATCGGAGCGGCTGAAGTTTCAATATACGAGCGGTTGAAGCAGCGCCCGTGTCGCTGGCGATCACTGCCGCCGCTCCGGCCGTGGGAATAACAGCCAGCCAGCCCGGAAAATTCATTGACGCATTCAGAAAGTGTCCGGCCGTTCCGATTGCGGCCAGTCCTGAATAGGCAAAGACTGTCCGTATTCCCGCCGGGACTCGGATGATCTGCGGCCAGAGCATGGCCAGAAGACCGCCCATGGAAAGTTCCCAAATCCGGGACGTCGTCACAAAATACTGCGCCGCTGTCCGATTCACGTCCTGCACGGACCAAACAAATGACGCAGCAAAGGCAAATACCGCCAGCACGATGCATACAGTGCGGTTTCGTCCTGAGAAAAACCGCTTCGCCATCAGCGCCGTCTTCATCCACATAGTGCGCGGCGACCATGCCAGAGTGGCGCCGAGTGTCACAAGCAGCACAACTGTTGCGACAGGAAGAAGACGGCGTACGCGGCGGGCCCAGAATTGAAAAATGTTTACGCCGCCCTCGCGCTCAAGCTCGGCAGTCAGAAGCCCGGTGATCAGGAAAACGTAATTCCGGATCGACCTGACCGCCCTCTTTCATGATTGCCCCCGAATCTTTCTTCTAATTCCGCATCAGTATTTCACGAAGAGAGACAATATTTTCATTTGCCGGCTGAATTTCCGCAGCTTCGTTCAAGATCATCACAGCCCTTTCTTTATTGGCCGTTAATCTATAAATATCAGAGAGATTGATCAGATTCTTCAAATGATCCGGTTTTCGTATCCGGCATCTTTCTCCATAATCGGCGGCTCTGTCAAATTCTCTATTTCTCTTCAGCGCACAGGCGGCATAGTACAGAAAATCCAGATCTTCCGGATGTTTTTCACTGTGCGAATCGCAGAACGAAGCTGCGGCAGAATAATCTTTAGTTCGGACATACAGCCTGTAAAGGGCGCGCGCTGTGCGCTCTATGGAATACTTTTTTTGATAAGCTTCTTTTAAATGCCGGATGGCCGCGGGGGTATCGCCTGAAGAAAGCGCATCGCGCACTTCATTCAATTTATGAGAGTGAAGCGATGCGTCGACCATACGAACGGCCGCATCCTCACGGAATGCAATGCGCATCAAAGATAGATCATCGATAATCTCTCCCACATTCTGGATTGCGCTGTAAATTGCCTTCAAATCGCCTTTGCCCTCTTCAACGATTCTGAGAAACCGCGACTCATCCTCATTGATTATACGCTGTCCATTTCCGCCCCCCATCTCCAGGTCATCGCGGCCGTCCGATCCCACGATCAGAACATCGTCCGATTGAAATTTGAATGTTGTCAGCCGAAAATTATTCTCAAGTCCGGCTATGCCGACTTTTCGCAGCCAGAGCTCATCTTCTGTAAACACAGCCTTTCCACCGCGGTAAAGAACACTCCAGGGATGCTCGGCGTTTAAATAGTAGAGCAGTCCGCTTTCTTCATCAATCAAACCCAGAACCAGTGAAACGAGCATGCTTCCGTCAAATGAAACAAAGACGTTCTGAAGCTCCAGAAAGCACTCTTTCAGCCAGGTTTCCGGATATCTTTCTCTGACCCGTGTCACAGTCTGCGTTCGAGCGATCGTCGCCTTGAAGGCAGTCCCCAGCACCAGCGCCCCGCCGGCCCCCTGCATGGATTTTCCCATCGCATCGCCGTTCAGAAACACTACGTACGAACGACCTCGCAGCACAATGCGATGCGCGGCGCAGAAATCCCCGCCCAGCTCCGCATCCCACTTCCCAAAATGGAATTTTTTCTTCTGCGAAATGAGAATGTCGACATTCACCGGGCTTCCGGACACGAAATTGCCGCCGAGAGGTTTCAGAAGCAGCGAAGTTAAGAAATAGTCGCCGTCCTGCTGCATTTTCAGCTCCCGGACAGCGTCCAGCGTCTTCTGCAGTTTTGCCGTTCTGTCCTGCACTTTATTTTCAAGTGATGTGTTGAGTTCTTCCACTTCATTATGAACCCGTACAAAACGATTGGCAAGCACTGCGGCGATGCCCGCGATAAAGAGCAAGAAGGCGTAATTTGTTACTCCAAAGAAACCTGGGATAATATGCTTTTCAACAAGTATATCCTGCGCAACTCCGAGCATCAGCAGAAAAAAACCGCCAATAAGGATTCTGGCATCGACATTTCCGCGCCAGGCCTGAAGACCAATCTCATAAAACAGGTACAGAAGAAGAAACGGAACCGTCAACTCCCATACCAGGAGGCATTTCTCCATTTCACTGTACCCCCCGAAAAGTCCGATCAGAACCATTATCACACTGGAAATAGCGTAAACAATGCCGACACGAGAATACTTCCCGCTGAAAAAGAGAGAAATGAAAAAAGCCATAAAAGGGCAGATAGAGTACAGCGAAAGCTGGTCCATTTTAGTCGCGACCATTGAATGTGTGCCGTAAATAAGATCGCGCGCCTCCGTGTTTGCCGAAAAGAAAACAGCGAATAAAAGACAGAATATTCCAAAATAGAGATTGTACAGATCTTTCGGGCGGCGGATGGCCAGAAGGACATGGTAGAGACCGATGGCCGCGTACAGCGAAATTAAAGCGAAAGCAATGATAACCGCAATGACATAGTTGTGGAAAACCGTTTCCGCGGAACCAATTTCAATCGGACCTTTCACAATCAGATGCGTTCCCGGCGTATAAACTGCAAGCACGAGATAATTCGCGCCGTCGGATTTGATCAGGTGTTCCGGAATCACCTGGATAAACTGCGAATCATGAGCCGACAGGTAGGGCTCAGCCCGGCCGGACTCATGGAGAAGCACACCGTTTATGTAGTACGCTGAGACGTCTGAGACTCCGTCAATATTTACGGCAAGAGGAGCGCCGGGCGGCATCGCTCTGATCTCCTGATTTATATCTTTTCGCAGCGTAACCCAGCCCCTTTCCGTATGATATTTTTCTATTTCATTTAAATTGGCGGGCAGAGTGATATTCTCCCATCCTTCGACAGAATCAGTCAGAAAAGATTTTTCAAATCCGCGACGAATCTGCCATTCGTAGTCGGATGGATTGGTCTCTCTGGATATGCAGGAAAAGCATCCTGAAACTATCAGGACAAAAGCAAGAAATCGAATATACGTCCGCACAAATCCCCCCGGAAATTTAATTCGCCGAAGACTGCATCGGGCTGTGCTGAGGAAAAGCATTTTTTAATACTCTTAAAGTAATTTTATAACTTAGAATGATTCTAAAAAAACCCGGGATATTACTCCCGGGTTCAGCACAGAGCTGACAATCAGCCCTCTTTAGATTCTGTTTAGCCGATGGGAGTCGCTTCGCTCAGCGAAGAAGCTGAAGCACGCCCTGGGGTCGTACGCCGGCCTGAGCCAGCATGGCAGTCGAAGTCTGCGACAGAATCTGGCGGGTGGTCAGATTTACCATCTCCTCCGCCATATCCGTATCGCGTATCCGGGACTCTGAAGCCTGAACATTTTCGTACGCGTTCATCAATCCTCTGGCAGCCTGCTCCAGACGATTTCCGTACGCGCCGAGGTCCGATCTCTGCTTCATCAGAGTCGACAGCGCCTTATCCATTTTTCCGATGGCGTCATTCGCATGACCCGCCGTTGAAATGCTCACACCAGCAACGCCGAGAGACTGAGCGTTCATCGATTCGATGAACACACGTTCCCTCTGGCCCTGGTTGGGTCCCATGTGAAACCACATGGATCCGGTCTTGGAGCCTCTGGCAAATTTACCTTCCAGCAGGGGAAATCTGTTGAATTCCGCCTGCGAAGCGATACGATTCACCTCGTCTACAAGCTGAGCGACTTCGGTCTGGATAAGACCCCGATCTTCATCGCTGTAAATCCCGTTGGCGGACTGAACCGCCAGTACGCGAATCCTTTGAATGATATCAGAACTTTGCCCCAGGTATCCCTCGGCGGTCTGAATAAAACTCAGACCATCCTCGGTGTTTCTTTCCGCCTGGCGCAAACCCTGAATCTGGGTTCGCATTTTCTCCGACACGGCAAGTCCGGACGGGTCATCGCCGGAGCGGTTTATCCGCATACCGGTCGACAACTTCGCCATGGACTTGTCCACCTCCCACTGATTGAACTTGTACGAGCGATGTGCGTTCACAGCGCTCATATTGTGATTGATAATCATCCTGCACTCCTTTGCATCTTTTTTGCCGCATCGTGCAGCCGGAAGATACAATCCGGAGATTGCATCCTCCCCCTTCCCGGCACCGGCCAGGCCGGTGAGAGGGAAGATACAAGGATAGAACAGTTATATCAATCAGCAGGGGTACTTAACAGGGCACCTCCCGATTTCTCAAATACGATTAACGCAGAAGCTGGAGCACGGACTGCGGACGCATGTTTGCCTGGGCAAGCATGGCCGTTCCGGACTGAACCAGAATCTGATTTTTCGTAAATGCGCTGGATTCTTCCGCCATATCGACATCGCGTATGCGGGATTCCGACGCCTGCGTATTCTCATACGCATTCATCAGGCCTTTCGCAGTCTGCTCCAGACGATTGTAATAGGCTCCGAGATTCGCTCTCTGCTTGCTCATCATGAACAGAGCATTGTCGATTGCGCCGATTGTTTCATTGGCGTGATCGATTGTCGAAAGCGAAATCGGCTTTGGGCCGTTCTTTATCTTGAGAGCAGCGGCGGTCATCGTGGCGATGAACACTCTTTCTCTCTGATGCTGATTGGCGCCCATGTGGAACCACATGGAACCTATTTTGGATCCTCTGGCGAATTGTCCCTGTAGCAGATTCATTTTATTGAATTCCGCCTGGGAAGCGATTCGGTCTACTTCGTCAACCAGCTGGGATACTTCAACCTGGATCATCAGACGATCCTTGTTTTCGTAAATCCCGTTGGCGGATTGAACGGCGAGCACACGGATTCTCTGCAATATGTCGTTCACTGACGCCATATAGCCTTCCGTGGTCTGAATCATGCTCATACCGTCTTCGGTATTTCTTTCAGCCTGTCTCAGACCCTGAACCTGTGTACGCATTTTCTCCGACACGGCAAGTCCGGAAGCATCGTCACCGGCGCGGTTTATCCGCAAACCGGAAGACAATTTTTCCATATTATGTTCCACCTGCCAGTGCTGGAACTTGAGAACGCGATTTGAATTAATCGCGGGTAGGTTGTGGTTTATTATCATTCGTTTCCTCCTTGAAACCTTTTTTCAAGAACTTCATCCTGAAGCTCCTGTTGACCGGAACTGCGTGGCCCCGGTTTTTTTTTTAAGCCATCTGTAAAAAAATCGTAAAAACGACTCAAGTACGGAAAGCCCTATTATTGCAATCGGGATGTCGGAAAGGACACTTGAGGGCTTTAGCGTTTTTTTTTATTTTTTTCTGAAATTTTTGCTAAAGTTTTTGAGGGAAAAGGAGTGTGAAAAAAGGGGATAGGGAGATTTATAGGGGATGTGGGGATGGATGAGATATGAGAATGAATCAGGAATTAATATATAGAGGTTTTTATGTTCTGGCAAACACTGACAACAGTATTTTTCACGGTATTTCTGGCCGAGATGGGCGACAAAACGCAGCTGGCAACGATGATGTACTCCGCGGACGGAGATAAAAGCCGCCTGGCCATATTCGTCGGCGCAGCATCCGCACTGGTTCTGACCTCCGCTATCGGCGTTCTGGCCGGATCGATCATTTCCAATTATGTGCCGGAAAATATTATCAAATGGGCAGCCGGCATCGGCTTCATTGCTGTGGGAATCTGGACGATTTTTTCAGCATGAAGATGGAAAAACGGGACGAACTATTGCAGCAAAGAGGCCCAATGAAACACCTGATCATCACTTTCGCAGTTGTATTGAGCGTGGCGTTTTCCCTCCAAGGCTGCTCTGGACTTTTTCCGGACTGCCAGAAAGAAAACAAAAAAGCCGATGAGTGCTATGTGGCGGCGTTTGCGGCCATGAGCCAGTGTACGCAACGGGTGGCAACAGGACAGTCCGGGGGATCTTCCGGTACAGAGTGCACCGGACTATTTTTTGGCGCAATTGCCTTCTGCACAGCACAGATCCCGTCTGTATGCCGGTCTTCAGAGGAATGATGCTGCGCTTTGAGAATAGGTTCCCCGGAGTTCGTGCACAATATCTTTGGAGGCCGCGGATTATTCCGGATCGGTCTACGACACAGGACGTGTATTCTTCGCCAGATATTCCGACAAAGCGCGGTTGTGCTTCACAATGGCTTCCGGGAGATCGTGCCAGTCCCAGAAATACGCTTTATCCACCCACTCCTCAATGTCCTTTTCCTTTTTTGAAAACGGCGGGAAACGTTCGTTCTGAAATCCCGGCACGTCGACCCAGTATCCGCTGAAAACAAGACAGGCAGTTGCCGGATCGTAAAGCGGCATGGGCGGCGGAGGTTCGCTGCGCAGCATATCAAGCCTCAGAGGTCGAAGCTCATAATTTACGAAACGATCCGAAGCAAGCGACGGAGGAAGCAGAACCTGATGCGAATCCATCTCCGGAGGCTGCTCTTCGTCATGTTCGAAGAGATCGCGAGGGAAAATATTTTGAAATATGTGCCCGGCAAACTCGGCCAGCACAGAGATATGATACAGGCCCGGAGTAGGATACAGCGCATGCGATCCTTCGGCGACGGGAACGATCGGGTGCTCCTGAACCGCGGGGGAATCGGTGTCCGGAAAGCGAAGACGGACGCGGCCTGTGCTCCACATCTTCAGGTTATTCAGAAACAAAATCGGCTGATTCTCAAGGTGTCCGGATAGAACCAGTGTTTCTGGTTTCTCATCGCCGTTAAAAGCAATTGTAAGACTCTCTCTGTCGAAGATGTGCGGTCCAATATTCAGCATTTTTGCTATTCCCGTTTTCGGATCAAAGGCATAGAATGTATGATAATTAATAAAAAACCTTTCTGAATTTCTGTCCTCAATGTACGAATAGTAAACGACGGACGATCGGAAATCCCCCTGAATTTTCACAAACACGCTGTCGTCCATGTCGAGGACGGACTGATCCAGAAGATACTCAGAATTCCCGTTGTACCTCAGGAATTCGTCCAGCCGGGAGATCGCGATCTGTTCGGAGCCCATGAAGGTTTTCACTTCGACACACTGATCGGTTTCCAGGATGCTCCGGGATTTTAAAAGTTCCGCAAATGATACAGGAAAGTATTTTTCCTTTCTACTGAAAAGAAAAACAGGCGCATACCGACTAGCCAGCTCCTCAATACGTTCCGGAGTCCGCCGCTTCGAAGTCTGTATATACACATGCTGTTTCCAGAAACTCTGTCTCGCGCCGTCTTCGTCTCTGCCCGTTATTTCCACCGTATAGACACCTGGCTTCTTCCCCTCCAGGTCAGCGCTGAAACGATACTCGGGATCGATCAGGCCTTCGGCCACCAGATTGTCATTTTCATGGATTGAAAATCGCAGTGTGTGCGGACTCAGATTGGCCCTTCGCTGAAACTCTTCAGGATTTGCGCGTATCCAGGGCATTTCGGCCATGAAGCGCCTGCCTGCCTCCAGAATGCTGAACATGCGCCGAACCGGTTGATCCATCGGTCCAGCATACGGGGCATGGCCCGACATGCAAGCAAGATAGATACGTAAAAAAAGATTTACTCACAGCCCCTGGCCGCCGCTGCCCTTACAGTCCCAGCCTTCTCTGGCCGTCTTCCAGCATCGCAAAATATCCCGCCGGCGCAAAGCACTCCCATATTTCGCGATAGGCTTCTCGCAGGAGTTTTGTGTACGCTTTCACATCATACTGCGGATTCGTCTGTTTCTGCATGAGAGCGATTTCCTCCGCAAGATACCGGCGACTCTTGTCCGCATGACCCTGCGATGTAATCAGATACCGTATTTTTTCTCCGGGCTGCACGCGAATATTTCCGGAGGCCAGCTGCTGCAGAGACAAGAGGCTCGGGCCGCTGGCGGTGTAATCTTCCAGATTCCGGCTGATTGTCCGACGCAGAAGCAGATCCTGCCAGACGACTTCACGCCGTTCAATTTTTTTCTTCATAGAGTGGAACGCGGCGTCCATTCTGGGATGAAGGCTGCGCAGGTGAAACGATGTCGATGCCGTCTGCATGATCGACAGCAGTTCCTTCTGCGAATTCTGTATAAATGTCGGACTGTCTTTTCTTCGCGCGGCGATACCCCGGACTTTGAGCACTCCGTTTTCATATCTGCCGAAGTAGCGGTTGGCGACGGGAATTTTCTCGTCCGCGCGCGAAGGCAGAAACACAATCCAGGAAAAAACTCCTTCCACGGCGATTTCCACTCCGGCGGAATAGTAAATCCGGCTGCAGAGATTTTCCAGATCCGTTTTCCCGGCGCCGTCAGCCCCGGCGGACTGCATGCGTACAAACAGACAGTCTGTGATTGCGTGCAGCACCGGACAGCCGCTGTCTTCTGCGATTTTCGCGGCGTTCAGAAGTTTATCCCGGCCAAAAGCCGTCACCGCCTCATGCGATTCCAGACGTCCGAATTTTGCGTTGCGGTATCCCAGATATCCGAAGCTCGTCACCAGAAGCCATTTCAGAGAACTCTGCCGGGCCTCCGCCCTCTCCTGCTCGTCGCCCGTCGTCTGTTTCTTAATATTTTTATAGTATTTTCTGCGCGCCAGAATTGGCGCCAGAGCCGTCGGCACAACGCCCCGGCGTTTGACGCAGATATGGTAGTTTGCCTCCGGAACGCGAGGAGTCTCGATGCCGCGGCAGCAGTCGCAGAGCACCGTCTCGGGCGAAATGTTGTGATTCACCATGATCGACGGATACATCTGACTGAAATCGAGCTGAGCGACCTGCTCAAACACGCAGCTCTCTCGGATGTCCGGCTCGAACACAAGCCCGCCCTTATCGATGTTCAGAAGTTCCAGCGCTGTTTTTTTCTCTTCCAGATGGCTCTTCTGCCAGGGAACCAGGTAGCCGGGCCCAAACGCGGCCTGGGTCTGGATCGAAGTCATGGCCGTGCCGGTGGACGACCGGGCCAGTCTCTGTACGGGCAGTTTGCTGAGCCGCGCCAGTTCGACAATGCCGTCCAGGCGGCTTTCTTTAAATACAAAAGAATTGCAAGAATCGATATGCCATCGCCCAAAAAGCGGATACGAAGGCGCGCGAAACACGATGCTGCCGTACGTCATGTAGCTCGTTCCTTTTGTGTATATCTTTCTCAGAGTTCTGACGCGATCGCGGTCCAGATGCGGCTCGACACCGTGTTTCTGGGCCAGCGAAAATATCTCCGGCATAATGATCTGGTCCCCGTACGCGGAAAGAATGACATCCGGATCCGCGCGGTCCAATATTTCGTTCAACCGACTCAGAAATCGCGCCGGATCGGAGGCGGAAAGTTCGACCTCTTCGCCGTTCGCTTCAATCAGAAGCGAGTTTCCCGCACTCAAGGAAATTCTGTGACTTACCTTCATTCGCATTTTCATGATGCGAAACGAAGGCAGACGGTAGGACGGATCGTCCGAATCTTCCAGCAGTTCGATTTTTTCTAGATGCGGGCCGGGCCCTGCATGAACGCGGATGCGCGCTGTGGGAAATATCCTTTTTTCGTACATGTAGTTCGTGGGCACTTCGATGTCGCTGTGATAAATATCGATGCGTCCGAAAAGCGCGTACAGTTTTTTGTGAATCGTGCGAAGAAACGAAGGGCGCGCGAACCGGTAGGCGGTCACGTCGATCATGCGGTTCTGATAGAAATGCAGTTTTGATGCTGCAAACGGAGGATCTTTCAGAACGCCCAGAGTCGTCAGACGATCGCTTAATTTTTTTATAGAATTTTTTGAACCGTGCGCGTAGATGACTGGATAAAACGTATCCGTGACCAAATGCGCGTGTCCTTCCTGATCGAGAATCCAGAGGTAGAGGATGTCCTCCAGATGGTAGATATCGAAGAGGATTCCGGTGAGGCACGGGCGGAGCAACATCGAACCGGAAAGCATGATACCATATATATGTCGGCTATACGGACGACAAGTATTTCGAGAGGTGCTGGAAAAAATATTTTTGTGTCAATGAGACATAATGAGGAAGAAATGTTTACCGCCTCCGGATGCCTCATTTTATTCTTCTCTGTAAGCAGATCTGCACGCGTTCCTGGAGACGCTTCGCCGCCGATGGACTGAATTTACGTCCCTTTGAACACCAGCGTCGTTTCCTGGATGAGTCGCTCTCCATTAAATATTCTTGCATTGATAATGGCGGTGGGATTATTTTCGGGAGTATTTTGTTTCCAACTGCAGCTGGCTGGGAAAATGGTAAAAATCAGGACGACTATAATTGAATATATTTTTATTATTTTTATATTTTCTATAATATTTAGCTTCATAATTCAAACTTTTTTATGGCACTGGCATCACGGGCGATTACCGAGGCGCACAGCTGGGCGCACATATCCTCCTGCCTTCAGGATTTGCAAAGCCAGAGTACAGGAAATAGAAAATTTACTCAATAAAAGTGATGATTTCTACCACAGGATGTCATCTACATCTCCAACGAAAATACCAAAAACCGCCATACCGGCCAGGCTTTGAACGAAATTCTCTCTATAAAACACTCCGACCAGCCGCCCGATTTCGCGATGGACATCTTTCATCGAGCTGGCGGCAGACCGCCCACGCTCTCAGACTGGAAAGGGAAGAAGAGCCACACACATACTGGACAAAATCATTCATCCCGTTATGAGCGAGCGCGGGTCCTGGCGGAGAAGTCCGGCGCGTCTTCGCGACCGTCGGAGCCAGGGCCCGCCGAGCGACTTCCGCACATTCATATGATTGGAACGAGAGAACTTGTCAATATCCGCACCGGCGAAATAATAAGACCAGCATACCTTCCGTACAGAAAAATACGTCTTCATTGGATGCATTGTTTCTGCAAACTTCTCGTGAGGCGTAATATCATGACAGCTGAAGAATCCCGCTCAATACGCGCCAGATGCACAAACGGTTTTCATGTCTATTTCCAGCCAATAACCGGATCTGACAACGACGTTCTATTCCGTACAGCAGAGTACATCGCCTCCGGATTTTTTCATAACAGCCAGATCCTGAAAGTGGACGATTCGAAGAAAGAGATCATATTTAAATACCGCAGCTGGGTAGATCATGCTTCAAAGAAAAAATATTACAAAAATATCAAGATGGATATTTTCGAATTCATGGCGCGGATGTTGTATTTCCTGCCAGATCATCATCAGAAATCGATCCGATATTACGGAATCTATGCGCAATCAAAACGACGAATTGTGGATTATCCTGAACCTGTGACTTGCACATGGTCAAGAGCGATTGAAAAGTCTTTTGAGAATAAATTTAAGCCCCCAGCCTTCCAAAGTCTCTCGTGCACCCCTGCCAGTATCCGGTAATATGACTTATGTACGAGATTACCAGCGTTTTTTCGGGTTGACGAATTTTCCCGGATCTGCCTGAGATAGCAGTATTATCTTAGAAAACGAAGTCCTACATGTGGGTCATGCACGGTGGCGATCCGGATCACCCGATCGTTTCTTTCGAATACCGCGAGTCGCGAGCGGGCGACTTCCTGAAAGAAAGGCTGCGCAACTTCAGCGGCACGGTGATGAGTGACGGGTACGCCGGTTACGAGCACCTCAAAGGGAGCGATGGGATTGCACTGGCCGCCTGCTGGGCGCACGCGCGCCGCAGATTCTTCAAAGCGCACGAGCTTGCGAAATCCAGCCCGGGCCCCATTCACGTACTTGAGGAGATCAGGAAGCTCTATCGACTTGAGAAGGAACTGCATGACGTCGGACCGCCGAAAAGGAAGAAGCGCAGACGGACTGAAGCCATTCCGATTTTGGAGGAGCTAAAAGCATTTCTCGACAGAGAATCTCTGTCAGTCGTTCCGACCGGCCGGTACGGTAGCGCCATCCGCTATACCCTGGGCCTCTGGGACCGACTCGTCGTCTACGCACAGTCAGGCGTCGTTCCAATCGACAACAACGGTTCCGAAAACGCGATCCGTCCCTTCGTTGTTGGGCGGAAGAACTGGCTCTTTTTCGATACCCAGCGCGGCGCGCATGCCGGAACTCTGATCTACAGCCTCATCGAAACAGCCAGAGCCAACGGTCTCGAACCCTACTGGTATCTGCGCCGCCTCTTTGAGGTCTTTCCCCGAACGCCAGCAACCGCGGACGCTCTTCGGGGACTGCTGCCGCACCGCGTTACGTCTGCCACTCTCGATGCGCACTTTGCGTCAAGACGGGGGAAATAGGGCGCTTACATTATGGTAACGCCCTGCCAATCGTGGGGCAGGCCGTGCTTCGCATAGTATTCGCATCGCTTTAAATACAGGGCTGCTGCTTTGTCGGCGGGATTTTTATCGAAGGTCGCCTGAAAAAATCCATTGGATTTTTCAAAATCATTATCCATGAAGTGAAAAAGTCCCAATTCAAAGTCATGTCTCGTTTCTTTTTTCAATTCCTTTTGATCATCCGGATCGGCATCAAACATTTCAAATACACTCACCGAATCCTTTTTACCCTTGACTTTAACGTGATCCAAGATCCGGTAATTATAGATTGTAGGATCTGAAAGTTGAGAAAATGTTTTCTCGCTGATGACAAGAGTAGCCCCATACATTTTTGTTAGGCTCTCCAGACGTGATGCAAGGTTCACAGCGTCTGAAATAACCGTGCCATCCATACGATTTTCACTGCCGACAGTACCGAGCATCAAGTTTCCGGTGTGAATTCCTATCCCAATTCGCAATTCCACCTTTCCGTTTTCTGCACGACGTTTGTTGTATTCTTTCAGAAGTTTCGTCATTTCAATAGCGGCTTTCAAAGCATCTTCTGCACTCTTGGGAAATAGAGCCATGATTGCGTCACCGATGAATTTATCGATAAAGCCATTATGGTCAGCAATGACCGGAGCGGTTCTGCCTAAGAACGAATTGATAAAATCAAAATTTTCTTTGGGAGTCATTTTTTCCGAGAGACTGGTAAAATCACGGATATCGGAGAAAAATATCGACATCTCTTTTTCCACATGATCGCCCAAATGTATATCGATTATGCTTTGCCTTCCCAATTGATTCAAAAATTCACTTGGGACAAAGCGGGAAGCCGCCAGGTTGATTTGTGATAGACCAAAGTGGGTTTTCAGTCGGGCAAATAATTCATTTTTCGAAAATGGCTTGGTGATATAATCATTCGCCCCGGCTGAGAAACCTTCAACCAGATCAGATACCTGGCTTTTTGCCGTCAGCATTATGACCGGCAATTCGCCAGTAGAAAAATTCTCGCGCAGTTTTTGACAAGTATCAAAACCGCTTAAACCCGGCATCATGATATCGAGAAGAACTATATCGGGACGATAGCCTGCACGAATTTTTTCTAAAGCCTCAGAGCCAGTGCCGGCCAGTTCGGTTTGAATTCCCGCAAGGGTCAAATAATTCTTCAATACTTGCAGGTTAACCGGCTCGTCATCCACTGCTAAGACTTTGATGTCATGACCATCGGTCTCTATTAGTTTTTCTCGTCGGTCTTTAAGAGTTATCCTCTGTTCCTCTTCGACAGGAATGTCTGTGATTCGTCCGGGACTCTTCGCATCTCGGACGATCTTGTCAACAGTCACAGACCTGAGTTTTTCGGATTCCTCGGGCACATTTTGTATTTCATATTCATTACTTTCTTTCGCAACGGCCGGTATGGCAAAAGTAAAACGCGCGCCTTGTCCCGGAGCCGAATCGACCTTTATAGTTCCACCATGCAGCTCAACAAGCTGTTTTGTGATAGTCAATCCAATTCCTGTTCCCCCAAATTCACGTGCGGTTGAACCATCGGCCTGTTCAAAAGACTCAAAAATAGCTGAATGTTTTTCGGCAGGGATTCCAATCCCAGTATCGGCAACTGTAACGGCGATAAAATCCCCTTGCCGTTCCGCCAAAAGAGTTATGCTTCCTTGCTTGGTGAATTTAATCGCATTGCTGACCAAGTTTAATAAGATCTGCTGCAATCGATTTTCATCGGCCTTCACCCGAATGTCAGGATCAATTTTCAATACAAGGTCTATTTGCTTTTGACCTATCAAAGACTTGGCTAATTTTAACACCAATTCGGAGATGTTGTGCAGATCGATTGTAGAGGTTTGCAGAATAATCTCATGGTTTTTCAGCTTGGAGAAATCGAGAATGTCATTAACCAGAAAGCTTAAGCGCTTGCCGCTTGCAACGATCATATTGATATTTTCATAAGCGGTTTGATTGAGCGGCCCGGCTATTCCATCTTTCAACGATTCGGCCAGGCCGATGATTCCGTTTAAAGGAGTACGAAGTTCATGGGAAGTGTTTGTAAGAAATTCGTCCTTTAGCCTGTCAAGCTCCTGAAGCCGCTTGTTATTGCCTTCCAGCTCGATGGAATATCCTTGTACCATCGTGTAGATGCCGCGGATTCGGACAACAGCAACGCCCGCTGCGCCCAGGAAAAAAGCGAGTAGACCATAGTTGAAGTACCACCGGCCCGATATTGCTCCCATGGCGTTTAACGTTGCGTGTAAGCCCGTGATGCTCATTAAGCCAATGCCTAATGCAAGAACTTGGGCTTCGCGGTTGCTTTGAACGGCTTCATAGGTGATAATCCCCAGGAACAGCAAAGACGTTGGCAGCAATGCCAGTTGAAACGGGAGGAGAGTCCGCGAGAGTGCAAGAATTCCGGTCTGGTCAAGGATCACCGCAAGGGGGCCGTAAGCACCGAATGCAATCCAAAGAACGCGAGCCAGCTTCTGGAACTTCCGAGTGAGTTTTCCGAGGTCAGAAAAGGCGAGTACTGCAGCCGGTATCCCGTACATGGAAAGGTATTCAGCCGTAGGCCGGAAAGAAAAATTGCGGAACATCATCTCTCCCAGATAGGATGATAGCAACAAGAAGAAGCCGATGGTCATATAGCAAGCACCCAGAGTGGCGAAAAGAGCGTCTCGGCGAAACAGGAACACACCCAGACTGAGTACTCCAAAAAACAAACCCAGCACCGCGATGGCGAAGTACTCCAGGCTGCTACGCACTCTTTCGGCCAGTACGGAATGCTGATCGCCGTAGGTATCCGTGATTAGCTGGCTTCTCTGTTCGCAGAACATTTCCAAGAGTACGATTCCACCACCACGACCTTGCAGGTCGATGATGTGTTCCGTCCAGCCGTGAAATTGACCCGGGTGGAAGCCCTCCGGGCCCGAATACACGTACACTTGCTTGTCATTGATGTAGGCGCGCATGTAACATGGGTGGCGGAACATCCGGACGGCTGCGTTAGCGAGATTCAGCTCCGGGAGGCGGATCCGGACAAAGGTTGTTGCCCCCGGAAAGGATATCGCATACGGGTCACCGGTTTTCTTGTCACACTTTGCAAAGATACGCTCCGTCATCCCCGGTCCAGGGGAAATTCCACCAGGATCACGGCAGTACATCTGAGGTTCGGTCAAAAGGACGACCTTGGAGCCTGACAATGGTTCCGGTCCCACGATGCATCCTTCGAGCAGAAATGCAACCAAGAATACCATGGCGCGGAATATCGGAATCGGCTTCCTGTCGTTACGCTTTCGTTTAAAAGAACTGACTACAACCTCCTCTGGGTGGCCTTTGAATAAGTTAGATGGATCTTTACCTTCTAGGAACTTACGGTCCAGTTGACCGCTTCCAGGTCCACAAATTTAAGCCCCCAGCCTTCCAAAGTCTCTCGTGGACCCCGGCCAGTATCCGGTAATATCACTTATGTACGAGATTACCAGCGTTTTTTCTGTTTGACCGGAAGGTCGCCGGGGTTCTATACTGCCAGTAGTTTCCTATAAAACCAGGATGAATCTATTTTAGCCGGGATACTATATGAAAATTAAAGAACGTTACATTGTCGATGATAAAGGCGAAAAGGTCTCTGTTGTTCTGGATATCGCAGATTATCAAGAACTGATTGCGGCGAAGGAAGAGAAATCTCTCTCTCGTCCCGAAGAGCGTAAATCATTGAAGGGTATCCTGAACGGAACTGGTATCACCGAAGAAGATCTGGAAGATGCCAAAAAAATATGGAGATAACTCTGGATACCCACAGCCTTATCTGGCATGTGGATGAAAGATTAAATCATCTCCTTTCTAAGGAAGCCCTCAAAACAATAACGGAGGCTGAAAACTCCGGCGTAATTTATATCCCTGTTATTGTGCTGACTGAAATTCTCCATATCACCGAGAAGAAAAGGATACATCTTGATTTCAACACATTTCTTAATGAAATCGAAAACAGCAATGTATACCGGATAGTACCTCTCGATATCGAAATAATAAAAATCTCTATGAATATAAAAGGACAAGAAATGCATGACCGGCTGATTCTTGCGACTGCCATCTGCATGAAGACTCCTCTCGTATCGAAAGATACCGCTATCGCATCCGGTGGATTTAAAACGATCTGGTAGAGGACTTCTCTCCCCCTCTCAGCGGCAGCGGTGGCAGACAGGAATGGAATTCGTCTTGTTCTTATTCTTCCAGTCTAAATTCGATTATAATCCCTCCCTCTGAATCGCCATGGCTTTCCAGATACGCCCTCCCCGGCCAGCTGGCTCGACTGATGTTTGTCCGTCGATTCCAGCCAGAAATTCTGAACAAATTTGCGGCGCTATTCTATTCGCACCAGTTGCGGAAAGCGGGCGGCAATCTTTCCAAAGAATGGCTGCCGGGAATTCTAACGACGCTGCACAAAAGCGGGAACAGTCTTCACGTCAAGAGCGAGGAGGGGCCTTGCGCCCACGGATTTTTCGCGCCCGGAGGGCGCCACTTCTCGTGTGCCGGAGGCACGGAAGTCCGGCGCGTCTTCGCGTCCGTCCGAAGCAATGGTCCCGCCGAGCGACATCCGCATATTCATATGATTGCGAGCCGAGAAATTGTCAATATTCATACCGGTGAAAATCTGAAACCCGCATATATTCCGTATCGCAGAGTACATCGCATTCAAATTTTTTTTAATATAATCACTTCTCCATTCCAACGAGAACAGGGTGTCTTCCGAGAGCGTGGACGGTCCGCCGTCAGCTCGAAGGGAGATGCCCTGTTCGAGTCTGCACATGGTCCAGAGCGATTGAACAATCTTTTGAGAAAAAACCGGAGCTGTGTCCGGACTGCAGGGGGCCGATGGTTCTAACACTGATTTTTGCTGGAGCTTCAAATCGATTGATTCTGAGAATACGAAAGACACATGTGCTGTTTAATGGATATTTTCGACCGATTCGCGGACCGTAGGTTAATCAGGTCATATTCACTACCTCATCTGTTTTAAAAAAAAAGCTACGATAGCAAGCCTCGCAGACCTATAATCATTCGATTTTACCTGCTAAAGCGGGCCGCGAAATTTAAGCCCCCAGCCTTCCAAAGTCTCTCGTGCACCCCTGCCCGTATCCGGTAATCACTTATGCACGAGATTACCAGCGTTTTTTGGTATTGACTGGAAGATCGCCGGGGTTCTATATTGGCAGTAGTTTCCTATAAAATCAACGGCTTTCGTAGTTCCCGCGAATTCGTCGGGACTGACCCTGTCGCCAAAATGAAGTTGGAGTGTAATGTGGCATCCTTATCAGGCTGCATATCTCAGAATCTCAACCTCAGCATTGCGCTTGACCGCTTCTTCAGCCATGCTCATCACACGATCAGTAACGGCAACATCAAGATAGTATTCACCACATTGCAGGCACACTTTGCCCGGTACTTCTTTTATGACGACGACAGTCTGACCGCGCTGCAGGGTAACAGTTACCGTGCCCGGCTCAACACTGCCAGATTTACAAATTACACATTTCATTGCGCTTTCCTTGTCTTCCAGTCTATATTCCATTCTGCGACATCGGGAATGTACGCTGTAACAACAATGCAAAGTCCCGAATATTTGTCAAATGCAACCACGATATGCAAAGGCTCCTGCCCGCGCCATCCCAGTACCAATTGGCTCGGATAAGGCTGGTCATTCGGGTAGTCTTCGACAACAACCAAAGCACTGCTAAGGATGCTACTGATGTCTGGCCGCCCAATGCCCCGCTCAAACATACGTGTCAGCGCATGACGGGTGAAATCCACTTCACGGCAATCCAAAGGCCAACTCCTTTATATTCATTCACCATACTCTCTCAATAAGTCATCGGTTGCGCGCCAGGCGGAACCCGGTGTAGTCGTCCCCGTCGACAGGCCTGTAGCCGAGGCGGAGTGTCACGCGAGCGTACCTCGCAAAGCCATCCCACGAACCGCCACGCAAAGCCCGGATTTCACCCGAATCCGGACCGTGTGGATTCGTTTGGACAGACGATGGATATGCGGCTCTCCAATCATAGGTCCACTCTCAGACGTTGCCGCTCATGTCATACAGACCCAATCCGTTCGCACGCTTCTGACCCACAGCATGCGTCTGATTCCCTGAATTCGTATCAATCCAAGCATATCACCGGATGATTGTCCTGCTGAATCCTTCCGTTGCAACTCAGCCACGTGTGAGCTCGGTCTTTGCCAGATAAAATTCGCTCAGTGTAACTTGATGCCCTGGCTTTTCGTCCGCTTCACCGACGCCGAACGTATCGCCCATTTGAAATGTACCGCCGTGAATCAGAATCATGGCATTGACCACCGAGGATGCTGGTCTTTGCGCGATGATAGTCGTGACAGCAAGGGAAATTGCAAAAACGAATGTGAATATTAAAGTCCGTCTCAATTGGCGATGCATGGGATTGTGGTTACCAAAATACTTCATATATGTTCCTCCAGTATCCTATACATAAATGAATAAAAATACCTGTCAAGGTTAAAAATCATACGTAGTGATTTCTTTTATCAAAGTCGGTCGAAAGATAGTGCGATATGAATTACGACGAAAAGCCGATCCTATTCTCCCGCCGCATTACTCAACAATACAAATTTAAGCCCCCATCCTTCCAAAGTCTCTCGTGCACCCCCGCCAGTATCTGGTGATATCATTTATGTACGAGATTATCAGCTTTTTTTCAGATTGACGGGAAGGTCGCCGGGGTTCTATACTGCCAGTAGTTTCCTATAAAATAAGTTATACTTTTTTAATTATTTTTGGCAGATCGATTTTGTGTTCGCGCAGGAAGCGCTCATTATTTTCATTGATTTTCCGACAGCGCTCTTCCGGTGAAAGACTCTTCAACGAGTCGTATTCTTTTTGTGCTTTTTTTCGCCATTCCCAGACTTCTTCCAGAGCTCTATCGTATTTTTTTTCAGATTGCATAGCGGGAAACCTCAAAAGGTGAAATCAGGCTCAATTCTTTAGTATATCCACTCATTCGATTTACAGCCCGAACTTTTTCTTGACGTCCTATGTTGGCAATATGCTTCATATTCCAGCTGATTACAAAGTCAAGCTCATAGTATGTGGCATAAGCAATGTGAAGCGCGTCAAGTTCGGCTGCGGAAGGCAGGGCTGATTCCAGATATTTTGCGGCGAGGTCGTCGATTTCCTCTGTCGCATCCAGATTTACCGGTTTATATTTTGCCACCATTGCTAGCAAGCGATCGCAAATTACAGGTGGCGCTGCGCTGAACTCGACCCTGACAGGATCGGCCACAAAGATTTCGAAAGATTCGATTACAGAAAAAAATTCGCGCGTTATATCCCGTTTTTCCGGAGTGTCATCCGCGTAATAATAATTCCAGACAGATGTTTCAAGATATAGCTTAAGTTTTCTCAACTATTCCCCCGCAGTATTAATGAGAATATACCCCAATTATACGGTCAACGGAAAAATTTAAGCCCCCTGTCATACATAGGTCGCCCGGACATCCTGCCAGAATCCTGATATTCCGTGGCGGATGATAATAGCCATGCGCAATTTCCTGAAACTCATTTTATCCCGGCACTTCGATTGTAAAAGTAGTGCCCAGTCCTGTCGCCGTGGTGAATGCAATCGACCCGCCGTGGGCCTCCACAAGATTCTTTGTGATCGCCATGCCGAGACCGGTTCCCTGTGATTTTCCGTATGTGACAAATGGATCGAACAATTTCGCGCGTATGGATTCAGGAATGCCCGGGCCGTTGTCCGCAAGTTCCAGAATGATCCTTCTGTCCTTTCCCTGCCTGTGTTCGCGGATCTTGATTTCAAACTGCCCGCCGGCGGGAAGAGCATCCGCCGCGTTTCCCGCAATATTAAGAATCGCGCGAAGAAAGCGATCCGGATCAAGCTCGATACTTCCGGTCAGTTCCGAGCCGACGCTGAAACGAATGCCTTTCGCCTCAAAGTTGGGCTGTATCGCCAGGCGGACCCGCTCCAGATATTCCGCCACCTGGACGCTCTTTTTTTCCAGAGCGATGGAACCCCGGCTGAACTCGAGAAGATCCTGCACCATATCCAGCATCTGGTCCGCAACCTGATCCACTGTCCGCAGGTACTGACTGCGCTTCTCGCGGCTGACAGATTCATCATCCGCCATTTCCATATATCCTTTGATCACGGCAACCGGGTTCTTCAGATCATGCACAATGCTGGCCGCCATATCGCCGATAACGGCCATCTTCTGTTTTTCCTTTAACTCGCCACGGAGCCTTGCGGCTTCCGCCTCGGCAGTTTTCCGCTCTGCAGAAAGAACATTGATACGGTCCGCAAGTCCGAACGACAGAAGCATGGCTTCAACAGCAGAGCCGATCATGGAAGCGTTGGCCGTGAAGATATTTTCCGGAACGATTCCAAAAGCGCGCAGTGCCAGCATTACAGTAAACAGGATGAATGCAGTCCAGGCCAGAAGGAAATACCTGGCCGGGCGAAACCCTCTCCGGAAAGAGACAATGCCCATGATAAAGACAAGAGCAAGAAAGAAGGGAAATGATCCCACCGCAAATTGGACAGCCACTGCGTATGAAAGAAAAGGCTGAAGCCCGAGCAGGATTATTCCATAACCTATAAGCGCGAAGGCGATCCGACGAAGCTTCGGGCTGTGGGCACGCAGATACAGGAAACTTTCAGAGAATATTAATCCCGTAATCATGGCAAACCATATGACAAATACCATGGAATTATTCGCCAGAAACGGAGAATCGGGCCAGAGATAAAGACGAGCCATGCCGTCCAATGTCAGATACGAAAACACAAGAGATACCATGTAGATAGAGTAGTACAGATAACTGCGATCTTTGAGACTGATGAATAAGAACAGATTGTACAATAACATGGCAATCATAATGCCGGTATAGAGCCACATCATCATCGCATGTTGCGATGTGACGATCGAGAATTGAGCTGGTTTATAAATGACAGCGGGCATCATGGCTGAGCCTCCCGTCCTGATGCGAAGGTAGTAAACAGTCACTGTGCCCCGCGGAATGGATAAGTCGAATGTTGGATAGATATTTCTAACCACGCCGGCGGAGGCGCTGGAAAGGGGAACCTGGTCCCCGGCGGACAGGGCCAACTCAAATCTCCCCGAAGACCCTGACACGTAGAGATCGACATGGTCGAGCTGCGAATACGCGGTTTCCAGGTACCACTGTTCCAGCGCAGAATCATTTCTCAACCGCATGCGCAGCCAGAACGCTGAGCCCGCGAATCCAAAATTCGGCACACCGTCTCCGCCATGCACAAAGACTCCCGGCCGGCCCACGAGCGCTGTCTTCCACGAACCTGTAACCGCCTTACTGCCGGCACGCTCCGGTGAAGAAATCTGATCAATCGTCAGAGTATGTCCTGGATCCTCCAGAACGTCTATAAACGGCTCGAGACGCAGTTGACCCGTCGAGTCGGTGAGGACGGCTGCTGGGCTCTGATTCTCATCAAAGGCCTGTGCGCTGATGGCCGATCCGACACACAATGCAAGAAGCCAAATTTTCATTCCTCTGATTAACATTCGTTACCTGATCTGCCAAAATTATTTAGCTATTTTGTTCATACAATCGTGTTTTCACAGAAGCCGGTTTGCCCAATCAGGCAGAAGAACGACATTCAGGATCAAACTTCCGGGGTAAATCGGGATCCGGTGAGTATCAGCCGGGTAATTTCAGAATCAGCGCCCGACCGCAAGGGAGGCCCCCAGTATCCGGTGCCGCTGCTCACATACAGCCAGATCCCATCCAGATCGTGCAGACCCGGCCGGTACGGATAAAAAAATCTAAGCAGAATATTCCAGGGAATAAACTGACCGCCGTGTGTGTGTCCGGAAATTTGCAGATCGTAACCGCATCTTCGCGCTTCGGTTAGAGATACGGCCAAAAGTTGTGTATAGCCCTCAAAAGCCGCCGGGAGTCCGGTCAGCGGGATTCGCACTTCTTTTATTACAGGCATTCTTTTCGCGCCGGAGAGTCCATTCACCGTAAGCGCGCCCGTGATCCCCAGAACAGCGCTGTTTGTGACGTATGCAAGGAAACGCCGGCGGTCCTGGCTGTAGGCATGACTCTGCGGCTGCCGATTCGGCCGCAATTTGCCGTACAGACTTGCTGCAATTTGACATTAAACTGTGTCGTGCACTGGAAATATTTTACCGTGGCTTGGAATAATATATGAGGTCATTGACATGCTGTAAGTCTTCGGTAAGTTCGGGGTTCAGCTTTTTAATCTCAAAAGGCGAATCTATTAAAATACCGCTTCCGGCCTGTGAATTCGCATGGAGGATCCTTCCACAAGAAAAGACGATACCGGAACCGAAAGCGTTTC
This sequence comes from Spirochaetia bacterium, assembly GCA_009885105.1. Taxonomy (GTDB): domain Bacteria; phylum Spirochaetota; class Leptospiria; order Leptospirales; family Leptonemataceae; genus VFLI01. The sequence goes on from VFLI01000012.1 coordinate 52,573, forward strand.
CCTGAGCTCCGGTCCGAACACTTCTTCCATGTCGCATATGATTTTCGGCGAAGATCTCCACACGCGCCAGGGAGGATGGGGCATCTTCTGTTCCAGAGTGATCCCCGAGGGATGCCTGACGTAGACAAGACTGCGGTCGAGCATGAATTTTGCCGCAGAGCCGTCCGACGGCAGTCTCGCCTCGCCGTCTGTTTCCATGCATAGACTATTCCATTGGGCAGGAGATTTCCAGAAATATTCCACGGACAGACTTTTCCCCGGCGATGCCGGCGTCACAGTGTGATGCATACGCATGCGGGCGCTGTTCTGAAAAAATATTTTCTTCCCGAGAAACGCAGCGGCTCTTTTCGGCAGAATCTGACGAATATACACCACACCGTGTTTTTCGCTGTCCAGATTCTTTTTCACATAGAATCTGAGATTTACTTCCTCAAAACTGCCGTGGAAAGGTATGGATATTTTATTGTATATCTTTACATTCAATGCCGCAAAAGCGGCCAGGGACACAAAATATGTGCCGTTCCAGTCTTCCGGCTCAGTGCCGGCGGGAAGATAGGGCAGAAGAGTTTCACGCTTTGCTTCAAAATTCAGCATCGCCATGTAGGCAATGTCCGCTGATAGCAGCGGGCGAGAAGGCTGATCTGGCGCGGATTTCACAATTTCATTTTTTAGAACGAAGCCCTCACAGGCAATCGGAAAATATTGAGATTCCCGCCGGCAAATTCCAGTAAGGACTCCTTTTCGATTATTCTTTCAATGTTTATATTTTCTTGACTTACGGTATATTCACGCACGGGTTGTTTTATGGAAGCGCCAGAATTTCCTCGAGAACTAGACAGCCTTCGATCCGCAACGGAAGGTATATGCGAGGAAATTGATCTTGAAATATATCAATCTTTCAATCAATCGTATTCGCCCTCCGACTGGACCAGAAATCCTTCGAGCAATGAAACGATGTTTACTTTCGGCGTTGATGGCGTCGGGGGCCAGGCGCTTATATGGCGCAGGGATTCTCAAAGATCACTTCTGGACTGTCCTGTGGCCTTTCTGGGCCGCGACGGAGAAATCACCGTGGTTGCGGCAAATTTTTACAGGTTCGGGGAACTGCTGGCTCTGGGCGTGAGTCCATACTCTGTCGCTTCAGAAAGCGTGCCGGAATCGGCGGAAAAGTTTCCGGTCATTGCAGAATGGATGAAAGAGAATTTCCCGGGATATTCGGCGGCCGGAAGTGTATCCCTCATAATTGAAGAGGCTAAACGAATATTGCCCGAATTCAAGGCTCTCGTCGCGCTGCATAAAGGAGGATGAGGCAGGCCCGCCCATTGATCCCAAAAATCGCTTTACAGGCGGCATTCTCCACGGCGAAAAAATAGTGGAAAGTCGCGCGCAACCGAATAATCTCGGCAAGATTCGGGAATATAATTAAGGGCGAAATTATGTCTGAAAGATTGAACATCGACAAAGTTGATTTTACCAAACTGGACGGATTGATCTGCGCCATCGCGCAGGATTACCGTTCAAAAGAAATTCTGATGGTGGCCTTCATGAATCGTGAAGCGCTGGAAATTACCGTTAAAACAGGACGTGCGGTGTATTTCAGCCGCAGCCGAGGAAAACTCTGGCATAAGGGAGAAGAATCCGGAAATTATCAGGATGTGAAAGAAATCCTGATCGACTGCGATCAGGACGCAATTGTGCTTCTTGTGGATCAGATCGGCGGAGCGGCCTGCCATACGGGCATGAACACATGCTTCTATCGCCGCATCAATCGTTCAGGCGAATTTGAAGATACGGGCAAAATACCATTATTCGATCCGGCGCAGGTATATAAAAAATGACTGAAAGAAAGTTGAAACTTGGAATTCCCAAAGGCAGCCTGGAAGAGTCGACGGTCAATCTCTTTCGCAAGGCCGGTTATAAAATCAATATCCAGTCGCGCTCGTTCTTTCCATCCATCGACGATGATGAGATTGAATGTATGCTCATTCGCGCGCAGGAAATGTCCCGTTATGTGGAAGAAGGCGAACTCGATGCGGGACTCACAGGTTACGACTGGATACTGGAAAACGAATCGAATGTGGTCGAAATCGCAGATCTGATTTACGCCAAACAGGGCATGCGTCCCGTGCGATGGGTTCTCGCCGTTCCGGAGAACAGTCCTGTAAAAAGCGTCAAGGATCTCGAAGGAAAAAAAATCGCAACCGAGGCGGTCAATCTCACGCGCATATATCTGAAAAAACACGGTGTGAACGCGAAGGTGGAATTCTCCTGGGGAGCCACAGAAGTGAAACCGCCGCGTCTGGCCGACGCCATTGTCGACATCACGGAGACCGGTTCGAGCCTTCGCGCAAACAAACTACGCATCGTCGACGAGCTGCTGACATCCACCACGAAATTTATCGCCAACCACAAATCCTGGGAGGATCCCTGGAAACGGGAAAAGCTGGAAAACATCGCCATCCTTTTGCAGGGAGCGATCAAAGCGGAGAGTTACGCCGGACTGATGGTGAATGTGGAAAAGAAAAATTTGAAAGCCATTCTGGAAATTCTGCCGGCCCTGCAGCGACCAACGATTTCGGCTCTCACGGATGAAAACTGGGTCGATGTTATTGTGGTGCTGGAAGAAAAGCAGGCGCGCGAGTTGATTCCAAAACTGAAAAGGCACGGCGCATCCGGAATTGTGGAATTTCCGCTGAACAAGATTGTTTCCTGAGAAGTTAGAGAGGCATTTTTTGAAATTTCACTGGCTCGTGATTTTTTTATCGGGCGCACTGGTATCGGGGTGCCTCACAATGCAACAGGCTAAGAGCATTGAAGAGTATAAATCAAGCATCAATGAATTCAACCGCGCCTTCGAATCGGCAAATTACAGAATCATTCCGGGACTCTTATCGGTTCGGCAAGGAAAAAATCTGATCCAGTTTGACGGAGTTCTCCTCGGCCGCCGGCGTTATCTCAATATTGAGACAGGACCCGGGGGAATGAGATTTTACGAAACAGGCACGAAGATGGAAACCGGGAAAAGAGTTTTTCTGATTCAGCAGAATACATGCTGCATGGACGATGGGGCGTTTCGGGCCGTCCTTTTCCTCAAGCAGGGAGATGCCGCAGATCCCTCCGAGATTCTGAAAAAGTATTTCAACTTTGACGCGGGCAGGACAGAATATCCTTCCTCATTAGTTGTGATGGATTTCACCAATATATACACATTCATGTCGATAAATCCTTTCTGGGAAAAAGGACCGGAGGTCTCCTACCTTGTTCAGGCCTCGGGAAATGATTACAACGAAGTAATGAATGAAATCCACTGGCATGAAAGAAGTTTTCTTCAGTATATAATGATGCACGGTTTTTATATTTTGACTGTTCCGGCTGACATAATCACTTCGCCGTTTCAGTTGATCGGGATTTTTCTTCTGGGCAATGGGCTGCCGCGATAGCAGCCTAAGGGCTTTAGACCTTTCTCTACTTGAGATCGATCTTGATTGTGAACCCGCCCGTTGCGCCGCTGGGTCCGCTCACGCCTATAACAACATTGTACGGATTGGTGGTCGCATTTAGCCTGACCGTTCGTGTGTGATCCTGAGTTCTTCCTCTCCGCGGACGATCCCATTTGTGCTCCGCCTCGCAGGAAACGCAGGACGGCAGCTGCGGCGGAAGCCTGAAATTCGTCGTGCCGATTGAGTAAGCGTAGATGCTCATGTTTTGAGAGGGATCATCAGGAATCACCGTAATCAGCATAATGGAGCGCGGAGGCAGACTTGTTGCGAAAAGCACGTGGTTTGCCCGAAAATTCGCGTTCTGTGTAGCCGGAAAACAGGCCACAGAGCTGTTGGAGGCCCAGCTTAAATTTTCCATAGGCGCGCCGCTGGCCAGATCTCCCTTGATCTCGACAACTTTCCCTTTTTCGCTGGTTATTACCGTAACATTCGCCGGCCAGTCCGCCCATAATACTGGCGTGAATAAAACGATTACTAAAGCAATTATACTAAGATTTTTCATATTTTTTTCTCCAGGTGTTCGTATGTATTTCAGGCGGTGTTGCAATCTCAGACATATCAACTGGGGCGGTCAAGTCGAAAAAGTGATAGAAATTCGCGGATAAGGGAAGAATATCGACACTGCTGAGGACTCGCACCGGACGGCAGAATCTAAATTCAGCCGTATCAAAGAGTTTCACTGGAGAAAGTAAATGGACCTGCAATCCGCTATTGATAACAGACATGCCTACAACGGGTTTCATACCGATGAAGCTGTCACGCAGGAAGAACTGCAGAAGCTGCTTACGGCTTTCAACAAAGCGCCATCCCAATTCAACAGCCAGCCGTGGAAAGTTGTAATCCTCCAGGACAAAGACAGAAAAATTAAACTTGCCGAATACTGCGGAGACGCCATGCGCATATCAATGCAGAGGGGCGAATTCTGGGAAAAGTATGGAAAGTATTTTTACCATGACAAAGAGGGCGATAAGATCAAACAGGGAATGGGCATGAAAGTCGACAATATACCGGCGATCCTGAAAACAGTGATCAACTTTATCGTGTCCAACGACTCCATGAAACTGATCCGCGAAAAAGGCGTGCCGGTCATGCTGGGTAATGAGAACAGAAAGCTTGTCGAAAAATCGCCTGTATGTATTGCGATTTTTCTGCGAAAAGAAGATTACAATCGCAAGGACAATACCGCATTTTATTCAACACTGTCGCTGGGAATGGCAATTGAGAATATGTGGCTTACCGCCACCACCATGAACATAGGCATGCAATTCATGTCGATGCCGATGGAAGTCCCAGAGATCTGGTCGAACATATCACAGATGCTGGAATGCCCGGATGATTACGAGATGGCGGCCTTGATGAGACTGGGCCATAAACCCGCAAAAGATGCCAGGCCGGTTCTGGACTGGACATCGCCGGATCGTCTGCCACTGTCAGAATGGACATCCAGTGAAGTTTTCAGATAACCGATGAATTTCCTGCTCTATTTACAGATCGTGCATGTGGTCAGCGGATCGGTCTGGCTGGGCGGTTTTATTTTTATCTACTTCATTCTCTGGCCGTCTTTGATTGAAAAGGATCAAAAAGAGGCGCTGTCAGTTATCCAGAACTTAAAGAGGCCGACGGGAACAGTTCTGGGAATCGCCGGAACTGTATCCATTGCGCTTGGCCTCTTGCGGGGAATTGTTTTCGGAAATATTAGCAGCGTGAATGCATTGTTCACTCCCTATGGAAGAAACTTCATCGGCGCTGTTCTTATTTCTATTGTTATGCTGATTTTTGGAAAAATCTTCGGGCACAGTCTCGTGCCGATCATCTGGGAAAATGGAATTCGCAGAAAATTCGGTCTCCTGAAAATATATGCCGGGGGATCGTTTCTGCTGCTGTGTTTTGCCTTTTTGATTTTCTGCATGCTGGCAATGAGACTGGGAGGGATTTAGCAAAATTTTATGGCTGATACTGTTCTCGAACTGATCCGCGCTTCGACAGATTTTCTTGCAAAGAAAAATATTACGTCCGCCCGGTTGGACGCCGAACTGCTTCTGGCCGACCTGCTGAAATGTGAAAGAATTCAGCTCTACGCACGATTCGACAGCGCCGTCGACAGCGGCGTGAAGGACTCCTACCGACAGAGAATTGTTGAAAGAGGAAAAAACCGCCCGACCGCGCAGATTCTGGGCTATAAATATTTTTATAATAATAAATTTATAATAACGGATAATGTTCTCATCCCAAGACCGGAAACGGAGCAGATCGTTTCCATTGTCCTTGAGGCGGGTCTGCCGGACGATTCTCGCATACTTGACCTCTGCTGCGGCAGCGGCTGCATCGGACTGAGTCTGTTGAAAGAAAAACCAGGCTGGTCCGCTCATCTGAGCGATATTTCGCCTGAGGCTCTGAAAGTGGCCGGTGAGAATTCAAAAAACCTGGGCGTCGAATCGCGCTCGCAGTTTTTTACCGGCGATCTTTATGAAAATCTGCCGGGCAGCAAATACAATGCCATCGTCGTCAATCCTCCCTATATCCATCCGGATGAAAAATCGGAACTCATGAGCGATGTGCGCGATTTTGAGCCGGCCGCAGCGCTTTTTCACGACAGTCCGCCTGATTTGTATGAGAAAATCTTCTCCGACGCGGCCCTGCGGCTGAGTGAAGGCGGCATTTTCTGCGCCGAACTTTCGCCGCGATGGGCGGAAACAGCCGCATCGACAGCGGGTCGATTTTTTTCCCGCGTCGAAATAAGAAAGGATGACGGCGGTCTGGAAAGATATCTGCTGGCCCGGATGTCAGTTGCCGTTCAACCAGATTGAGTTTCCGCCGGTCGTCGGCAGATGTCGCAGCTGTGATTCATCCGGCTGCGCTGAGCGAAATCGTCGCGGAAGCATCCGCTACAATCTGTTCTTTGCCGTCAATGAAACCGGGTGCGTAGTAAATCACTTCAAAAGAAACGGCCCCATTGAAATGCGAAAGAGGAATTGAAAATTCTGCGCCCGTCAGAGTCGCCTCCATAAGACCCGCGCCGCCGAAAGACACAAAGTCTTTATAGTCTTTGTAGTGCCAGACCGTCCCTGCATGATTGCCCCACTGCACCCAGTAGTCCTGCCCGGGCGTGCGAATCGCAAAAGAATGCAGGCGCATTTTGTTCTGAGTGATATCGTTGTGGTAGCGCACCGTCAGAAGCATACGATCCCCTTCGATCTTGCCCTGAATTTCTGAGTCGTCGAAGTGCTCGCTTTTTGCTTTTGAATCTCCGGCTGGACTTGCCGCCCTCTGCGCATCTGACATATTCTGCACAACTCCATCAAAGGCGAAAACATTCACAGGACTCGAAGCGTCGCGAGCGGGATAGCCGTGGTCCAGTTCCCAGTAGTCTGAATATCCGTCGCCGTCGCTGTCTATGCTGCCTGGATCTGTGCGAAAGGCGGTCTCCTCAGTATCAAAAATTCCGTCGCCGTCGCGGTCATTCAGGCGCACGGGGGCAGACTCCATGTTGAACAAAAGCCCCGGCGCGTTTGCTGTGTTCGAGGCAAACAGGTTTTCAAAATGACTCCCGGCGATGCCTTTTCTGGTCAGGGTCTCGAGGCCCGCGGTGGGACCTTCGCCCAGTCTGTTGTCAACAACCAGTTGATGGACAGCCTCAAGCACTTCGATGCGGTCGATAAATTCCGCGTAGTATTTTGCTGTGAGCACTCCGGATTCCAGCTCCATGGTTCGGTGGCGGTCGGCCCAGTAGATTTTTGGAACAACAGGAGCGTCTGACAGCCCCGGCCCCGGTCGAACCTGACGCTGGTAGGCGGCCACCTTCCTGTACAGGCGATGATGTTTCAGGATGTCTTCGCGGATGAGTCTTCGCGCGTCGACGTCGGCGATCGAATAGAGATAGCTGTTCACGAACGCCAGTGCGCAGGCCATGCTGTCGCCGTTCTGAAATTCGCCTTCTTTGAGAAGCTGCATGAGAAGTTCGAGCGCGTCATTAGCCATTTTGGGCCGAATCCGCTGATGTTCAGGCCCAATCCATTGTCCTGCTGGCTTTGATTGAATCCGCCGATTTTTGCCATAACATACAGGTTTCCCTGAGCGTCTGGCTGGCAGCGAAACTCAAGAAAATCCAAACGTCCAGGAGGCGGGCCCGCCTGATCGCTTTCCACATATGCTGCGTTTGCCCATTCGCGGTTCTGACCGTCTATTTCGATCCGGCCGGGGTCGAAATCCTTTTGCTTTCCGAGAATATCCTCCTGGAGCACAAGTTTCATTCCACAGAGCACATCGGCATTGCCGGCGGCCAAATAGTCGCGCAGATTTCGCCGCGCGGCTTCCGTGCGAAATTCAGCCGGCAGTTTTGAAAGCTGCCAGTCAAGCGAGGCGAAGGCAAGGCTTGTCGAAGTGACAGGAGGCATCCGCTGACCGGGGAGCGGCTGGATGAGACACAAACAGACAATAACTGCAGGCGGAAGATAGGTGCGAAAGGAGTGAAATTACATAATATGTTAGTCTGGATAAACAGCCTTTTCTGCATACCCCTTTATATGATTTTCTAAAAGACCGCTGCTAACAATAAAAGCGAAATTCATTTCTTAAGATTACAATTAACGATTGACGTCGAATCGTGTCTTTCCTCTTTTCGTGTCATGCCCCGTTTCTCCGCCGGCAGGACGCCGCAGGTATTTTCACGACTTTTTTTTCAAATCCGTTCCCGCTCTGCGCCGTCGGTTCTGCTAATCGCAGTCCTTTTCTTTTCCGGCTGCCAGCTGCGCCAGGCAGCCCCCCTGACAGAAAACTGCCCTGCTCCGCCGGCAGGCATGACTTGTGTTCCCGGAGGTCCTTCTGTGATCGGCAGAGACGGTGCGGATACCGGAGAAACCTGGCCGCAGCCGTCTGCCACCGATTACCAGGGTTATCACTCGCCGTCGCTCCATGCGAAAGAGACGCCGCGAATTAATATTAATATTTCTACATTTTATATAGATATAAATGAAGTTACCAGCGAAGAGTTCGACAGATGCGTTAAAACAGGTTTCTGCAAAAGACATCCGCACTACGACAACCACCTCTACAACGGTTTTCGCGAGGCGAAGCAGCCGGCCGTGCCCGTCAACTGGGAACAGGCGAACGCCTACTGCCGGTGGGCCGGCAAGCGTCTTCCCACAGAAGCGGAATGGGAAAAAGCGGCCCGCGGTCCACAGGGAGAAGACTTTCCCTGGGGCAATGCCGCTCCGACCTGCCAGCTGGCAAACTATCAGCGCTGCCGTCCGACGACGGCTCCGGTGGGATCCTATCCGGCCGGGCGGTACGGGATTTTTGATATGGCCGGCAACGGCTACGAATGGACGAACGACTGGGCCAGCGCCTGCCGCGAAGGCTGCCCCGATGCCTGCGGTGACGCCTGTAAAGGAAGGGACCCGCAGGGACCATGTGTCGGAAAGTACCCCTGTGCGAATCTTTCGCGCAAAGTCATGAAAGGCGGAAGCTGGTTCTGGCCCGCAGAGCACGCAAGCCCCGTCTGGCGGCGGGTGGAAGAAGTTCAGAGCGGCGGGAATCGAATTTCGTTTCGCTGCGCGTCGAGCATGCCTGTTCTCACAAGGGGACCCGGCTGGATGATCTCATCACGGCCTCCGGTTCCGCCGGAGCCTTCGCAGCCGGATGAGGCCAGCCTGAAACTGCTGCACGATATCGAATACGACAGGCTGGCAAAACCTCTGTGCGCAGAAATCGGCTGGTCCCCCGCCGACTGCAAGGATCCCACGAGTTACGTTGTCACAAACGAACGCGATCAGTCTCTCTTCGCGCCATACATTCAGAATCTGAGCGGAGGATATGCAGGCGTCGCCGCGGATGCCAACTACACTTTCATTGCCTATGCGCGAAGCGAGTATGTCTGGCTTTTCGATTTCGACATAACGATTGTCCGTCTGCATCTGCTGTTAAAAGCGCTGATCAAAGCCTCCGCATCGCCGGAGGATCTGGTGCGTCTTCTTGCGCCGGGCGCGCAGCAGGAAGCCCTGGCTATTTTAGAAAAAGAGCATGCCGGAAATCCGGATCTGGGCGAAATCAAAAAAGTCCTCCTGCGTTACCGTGATCAGCTCTACGGCAACTACGGCAGCCGGCTCGCCGCGGCGGGCGCTCCGTTCAGCTGGCTCTCCAGCGCGGACGCATACCGCTATGTCAGGCTTCTCTACACGCAGAACCGCATCTCCATTCACGAGGGCGATCTGATGGGCACAAAAACCGTGCGCGCCATCGGCCAGTCGGCCAGAAATCTGCGCGTGCCCATTCGTGTGTTCTATCCCAGCGACGCGGAAACCCACTGGGCCTTTGTTGACAATTACAGAACCAACATGCAGAGTCTTTTCTACGACGAAAAGTCCGTCATCATACGAACAATCTGGCAGGGATATTTTTCGCCTTTCGCCGTGAAGTATCACTGGCAGGAGCCTCGTCAGGGCGTGTTCTGGCACTATCTTGTCATGCCGGGTCTGCATTACCAGAAATACATCGGTCTGAAAGAATACGAGTCGATGGACGATTTCAAATATATGCGCCGTCCAACAGATTTTTTCAATCTGTCGGTGATCGCTCTGCCGGACAGCATACCGTAGAAGCAGCGAACTATGAAAAAAGGCGCTCGCATTTACAATTATTGCTCTGAATCTATTCTGCGAGGGGTAGATATGATCGGAAGATACCAGGACCGAGGTCGTATTCTCACTTCGTCAGCATACGATAGAGTTCCTGGTCTTTTTCTTTCGCGTAATCGATCAAAGGAATATCATATATGCGCCTGACAGTTCGATTTTCATCTCTCGTTCTATACCCGGAATGCCGGCCAGGTCCTGTATCGTAATAATGAATTTTTTCCCTCACAATGTCAGATTCTTCGAAATGAACAACAAGCGAATCGTCGGGCATGGCGCCTGCACGGAGAAGATACTTTACAGCATCCAGAGATTTGGAATAAGCCGCATAATAGAGGATTGTTCGCTCCTGCCGATCGCGCAGATTTAGATTCAGACCTTTCGCCATTGCGCGCTGCACAATTTGTTCGTCCAGATAACAGCGATAGTGAAAGAACGGCGTCTGATTGTTTTCGCCGGGTGTATTCAGAGGCGCGCCTGCGTCAATCAAAGCGATGATCGTACCGCGTGAAACATTACTTTCGCGGCAGGCATAATCGATAAGGCCCGGTCCCGGCGAGGTGTATCCCGGAATGTGCGCCAGCTCCCTGGGCTGATTGATTAAAATTATGTATCGGCTCAGATCGGAAATAAGATATGCATTCGAAGCGAGATCCGGTCTTTTCTGAAAGAGAAGATCGACAAATTCATATTTGTTTTCCTGTGCGGCAAGATGCAATACGGAGTAATATCCAGGCGCTCCCAGGGCCGGATCCGCGCCGTGTTCCAGAAGAAGAAGCACCGACTGTGTATTGCCTGATCTCACTGCGGTATAAAGAGCGGTCTCTTCCATATCACCAGCGCGCTCATCGGGGTTTATCCCAGAATCCAGCATTTTCTGCAGAGCCAGCGGATTGGGAACTGCTGCCCTCAGTCGGTCCGCATTCTCCGATCCGCATGAAGAAGCTGAGAATAGAACCAGGGCAAGTCCGCTTTGAACAAAAAATCTGAATTTCTGCGTAAAAAACAATTGCCTGACCTTACCCGCTGGAAACTATTCAATGAAAAATGCCAGAAGGCAAGATTATTTCTATATTTTCCTAATAAATGGATTTTTTTCTCAAGCTTTTCCAGAATCGGTCCGATTCTTTATAATGGAATAGTCTACACGGAGGTACCGCATGCAGGTAGGATCAGCTTTTAACGCAGGACAGGCAATGGAACAGGTCTCTCGTTCCATCCAGGCAGTCAACGATCTCAACAAAGAGATCGTTGATAAAAACCAAGATTTGAGCGGCAAAATGCTGAAAGTTGCCGTCGAAGAAAAAGTACAGCCGTCTGAAAATCAGATCGACTTCATGGCCTGATTCTCTTTACGCAGGGGCCGGTTCTGAAACCGGCTCTCAGCGTCCGCCCGTTCTGGGCAGATACACTTTTTCCGATTCCGCTTTCAGAGCCGCGCAGGCCGGATTCCAGATCGCAATGGCCGCAAACTGATTGCAGGGCGCGTCAAACACTGCTGTATAACAAAGAACAGAATACTGCTTCATCGCAGGCGTGTGCTTCTTCAGTTTCTCTTCTAAATTTTCCAGAGCCGCTTCGCGGCATTTATCCACTGTTATCTGTTGCTGCAGATCCGGTGATATCGTCCTGTAAAGTTTCTCGGAACATTGTATCATTTTCGTGCAGAGAGCTTCCGCCGCTGCAGTAATATACGCAGAATAATCCAGCGGGCTGGGCAGTTCAGTTTTCTTCTGTTTGCAGGCAGCCGCAGACAGGACGAGAACAACAATTAATATTGTGATTATTTTTCCTGCCATATCAAAACACCGAGCAGTCCGTCTTCCCGGCCCGCGAAAGGTACAGTTTAAAAAAATCGTCGAAGATTCGTTTCTGTCCCTCCGCCGTCGTTTCCTGAGCGGAATAGCCTTTCAGGTTCGGCATGAGATCCAAAATCGACTTCCTTAAAAAATACCAGAGAACCAGGTCCTCCCAGGGTCGTCTGTAATTCCTCGCGTACCACATCTGATATCGCTTCACTGAAACACCGTCGATGATGATGTCCCGTTCCGGATATTCTGTGATTTCCTCGAACATAAATTTGAGAGCGGGCTGAAAAAATATCGGGGCTTTTTTGCATGTGTTTTCCTGAACCACAAAGATAAAATAGTTACCACCCGTTTCCAGGCCGGGCCAGTAATTGTACTGATTTCTTTGCAGAACATTGATCGAAAAGACATTGGTCCGATCGGAAGAGAACCAGGAGGCGATGGCGGCATCCTGATACCGGTTTGCCGCAATCTTCGCTCCCGGGTCGATTCTGTTTCTTTCATCTTCAATCTGTTTCACGATCTGCTCAAATCCGGCGCCTCTGTATCCTGGAATGTAATAGCTCTCCATATGAATTCCAAGCGTCCGGACGATGGGGACAGAGAAGAGCGAAAAAACATCCAGGCACAGGACAATCACCGCGCCGAAAATGAAACTGGCCATCTTTGCTTTCTCTTTCCAGTTTTTTGATGAATGATCCGGGATCATGCATGTAAAAACCAGAATCATAGCCGGATAAGAAGGAAAAACCCAGTTGGGCTGAATTGCGCGAAATTTGGAAAGGAACAGAAAAAAAGCAGGAAGAATGGCTGCGTTGAGCCAGAGAAATCTTTCATCCGCGGAAAGATTCGGCCCGGCATCTTCGCATCGCAGCAGATTCCGGACAATCCTGTAAAGCAGGGAAACCGCACCCGCGATAAAAATCAGATACCAGACCGGCGAAAAAGAAAGCATCTGCCCGGCCAGATACATTGAAGTGCTGGCCTTGCCGCCGGCTGCGCCGCCGGAAGACCGCAGATGCACGATCGCTCCGACGCCGTCCCAGTTGTGCGATGCGTTCCAGATCAGCATGGGTGAAACCACGGCCAGACAGAGAAGAACTCCTGCCCAGAAGACCGGCCGCAGCATCAGTTTTATTTCATTTATGTCCGTAATGATCCAGAGAGCAAACGACAGAGCGAAGAATATCATGGTGTGTTTGGACAGCGCCCCGGCCCCGACAGACAGGAACATCAACAGAAGCGGGAGGTTTTTTCTGCGCGAAGGATCGTCTCCGCTGCGAATGTATTTCACTGCAAAAAAAAGCGCAGCCGTCCAGCAGAGAATCAGCGGAGAATCGTGCATGATCAGAAGAGAGCCGGCGAAAAATCCAGGCAGAAATATCCCGATCATAAGCGCCGCCAGCCGGCGGAGCGGACTGAAATTCAGAAGTCGCGCAGTGCCGTAAACAAAGTAAAGCCCGATGGCGGAGGCCGAAACAGCCGCCAGTTTCAACGCCAGAATCGTCTGACCGAAAACAGCAGTGAAGAGCCGTATATACGCGGCCGTTCCCGGTCCCTGATCGTAAAAGGAAAAATCGAGCCGGCGCGACCATTCCCAGTAGTAGGCTTCATCCGGCAGAAGATCCATGCCGACAGCATAGAAAAGCCGCAAAAAGGAAACTGCGGCAATTACAGTCCAGGCCAGGTAATCGCTGCGTTTTGATTTCATATTTCTGACTACCTGCCGTTCACCGCACCTTCAACTGCTTGCTTGAAAATATTCAAGGATTCAAGAAGCGAGTAGCTGGAAAGCCTCTTATTTTGACCTTCCAGGATTCTTTTCTTCAATTCCGCACTTTCCAGCACGGTATTCATCATCTCCGCCACCATACAGTAATTCTTTTCATGAAAAATGACTCCACAATCGCCCATGGTTTCCGGTATCACCGACGATCCGTATGCCAGAATGGGTATCTGAAAATGCATGCTTTCCAGCAGCGGCACAAAAAAACCTTCATGTTCGCTCATGGATAAAAACAGATGACTGTTCGCGTAGAAGGACAGTATTTCATCAGGCGAAACCATGCCCGTAAATATAATGCTATCGCTCAGGCCGAGCTGTGATGTCAGATTGTTGAGTTCAGCTGTATAGCCCCGGACACCGGGATGGAAGGCTCCCACAAAGATCATGCGGGAGTCGGGCCGGATTTTGTTGAAATAATAAAAAACTTTGATCAAATCCTGATGCTTTTTATTTGGAAAAACCCTGCCGACAAAAATGATATTTGCCTTACCGTCGGTCAGATAATGCATGTGGTCCGGCACCGGACCCGCAATCATTGAATCAAAATCAAGAGCGACGGGAAGCACATCGGCCTTCTGAAAACCCAGACGAAGGAGTTCATCCGCGTTGAAACGAGAATCGGCCAGCACAGTCTGAAACTGCGCCGAAAGCTTTGCCAGCTCCGTGCGTGCCAGCCCGAGCTGGTCCGCTATATGACGGTTGTAGGGACGCACATATTCGGGCGGAGTTATATTATGGAAGATCAGAATTTTTCTGGCCGGGTAGTCGCCGATATGATTGAGGATTTCCGTGTAGAAAGAATGATGATAAATCAGAAGCGCATCGCGTCGTTTGTGATAATCGCGAAAATGCAGAACCCTGTCCGAATCGCGATCCGTGTACTGTTCGCAGTAGATTTCTGATTTGTATCCCAGATCGCGCAGGCAGCGCTGCAGAATGAGCGCTTCATTGGAGATGGCGTCACCCGTAGAGAAACCGGCGCAAAACTGGTCTATGTATCGAATGCTTCCCAATTGCGTTGTCAGTTCTCAGTCGGATATGCGGATTCGCCGGCATGCTTCATGATTGTTCCGGACATTTTTTCTATCATCGCAGGTCTTTGCCTCGGCGACGGCGCGTGAACATTCAGAATAATCTTTATATACTTCCGGTTTGTATACAGGCTCTTTTCTGCCCGGATCGACGCTCAAAGATCCAATCAGACTGTACTGGTTTTTCACACAGAGGTCGCGTGTCATTCTGCGTATTACCATGTCCCGTCTTTCCGGTTTGTCTGCAAGGGTTCTGGCAACATCCGCTTTCATGCAGTCCACAATTGCATTGCAGAAACGGTCCGCATCTTCCTGATACCGGACTGCTATTTCCGGCGGAACACCGGGGGGCCGGGAGCAGGATGAGCCGGTCAATACGATAATGGATATTAAAAATGCTGCAAAACCCTTCACGATACCTAAATCGTCTATCTCATCGCTGGAAGGCAAGCACTTAATGGCAGCCGGCCGCTCCTTTCTATTGACACAATTCAGGAAAGCTCGATTTTTGACTTTGTATGGGAGAGACATTCACACCGGCATCCGGTCCTCCTCAGGGGCCGCCTCCTGATCCGGAAATTCTCAAAGAATTAGGGGAAGAAGGAGTTCGACGGCTCCTGGATTTACATTACGGCAATTTAGAACAGAGCTCGATACGAGGCATGTTCCCGGAGAATATGAAAGCCAGTGCGGAAAAATCCGCAGATTTTTTTATTCAATCAATGGGAGGGAAGCCCTATTATTCCCAAAAATACGGATCGCCCCGGATGAGAGCCCGGCACCTGCCCTTTACTATTACGGAAGGCTCCCGGCAGATATGGGTTGACTGTTTTAAGCGGGCCATGGATGAACTTCCCTTTCCGGAAAAATATCGGGAAAAATTTCTTGAATATCTGGAATCGTTTTCGGCGTGGATGGTAAATGCATAAGACTCTGAAAGCAAACGATCCCATCGGGATTATTGGAGCCGGCGCCGCCGGACTTTCTGCCGCTTATGAACTTCGCAAGCAGGGCTATCAGAATATCACAGTGCTGGAAAAACTCCCTCAGATCGGCGGTCACTGCAGAACTATACAGATTGGAGATAGAAATTATGAAATTGGAGCTCTCGTCGTCGGAGTTCCGTACACCAGCATTCAGGAGCTGATCCGTGAAACCGGAGCCTCAACCGCGCCGCTGCAAACGCTTCGAACCGTGGAACTCAGTGATTCCGGATATCGCGTTATGCCGCGTCTTCGCCAGGTTTTTTCAAAATTACGTCCGATCTGGAAAAGCGTGAGCATCTACCGCGAAAAATACGCAAATCTGGGACAGCCGGGCTACCGCAATCTACCCTGGGATGAACTGGGATGCACTTTTGAGCAGTGGGCGCGCAAGCGCAACCTGACTGAGATACTCTCGACCTACGCGTCCATTTATGTGGGATGGGGATACGGCTATCTGGAAAACGTGGCCGCGGCCTATGTCTTCAAACTCGCCGATCTGTACTACAAATCAATCAACGACCTGATACTCCATCCCACGCGCGGAGCGGCCATGGAATATCTTGTCGACGGTTACCAGAATCTCTGGCAACGCGTGGCTCGTCCTTTCGATGTGCGAACCAATGTGACGGTTCAGAGTATCACGCGCGGCGAAGATATTCGAGTTCGAACAGACAGCGGCGAATTTGTTTTTCAGAAATTGATACTGGCCTGCCCTCTGGACGAAAGCCTGAAGTTTCTGGACGCCAGTCCTGATGAAAAACGTTTGCTCTCGCGGATCCGCAATCTTGATTTCTATACTTTTGCCTGCACCGTTGAGAATCCGGATTCGGGACATTTTTATTTTGTAAACGAAAACCTTGCCGAGAACAGGCGCGGTCATGTCATCTCATCGTACCGGCGCTGGCTGGACCGGGATATCTGTGTGTACTACGTTATCGGCGACGGCTCCAGCCAGGAAGAACTGTTCAGCCGGCTGGAGAAAGATGTCGCGGGCGCGGGCGGACGCATCACAGAATTGCACCGGGCCGACCGCTGGAAATATTTTCCGCATGTTTCGCCGGAAGACATCCGACTGGGATTTTATGATGAGATGGAAAGAATGCAGGGCCGGAACTCGACCTACTACGCGGGCGGCATTCTTGGATTTCCAACCGTGGAAACGGTATCGCAGTATTCGCGCGATCTGGCGCGGCGTCATTTTTCTGAAAACCCGGACACTGAGAATTTGAGCGCCGGCAAACCCGTCGTCGAAAACAATAAAAAACTCTATCGTTCGTTGCGACGGCATCTCAACAGCATGCCTGTCGGTTATCCCGCAACTCTTTCCGGTGTTGAGATGCGTCTTCTCAGACGAATTTTCACTCCCGCGCATGCAGAGGCGGCCCTGCTTCTGACTCACCGTTTTGAGACTCCGCAGGAGATTCTAGAGCGCACAAAACCAGCCGGTTATACAGCGGAATCGTTGCGGGTCATTCTGGAAGAAATGACAGCAAAAGGGGCGATCTTTTATAAAAACAGGGCCGGCGTCGACTCGTATGCTCTCGTGCCTTTTATAGTCGGCATGTACGAGCTTCAGGCCGCCAGCATGTCTCCGGAACTGTACCGGGACACTATGAGATATTTCGTGGAAGGTTACGCGCTCGAGTGGCTGGGCACATCGATCCCGCAGATGCGCGTCATCCCGATTGGGCGCAGCATCAATCACAGACACCGCGTCTCCACATACGATGAAATCCGCGCGATAGTCGAACGGGCGGATGAGCGAATCGGTATCGTGGAGTGCATCTGCCGCACCGGGCAGGATTTGATCGGCGAGCCCTGCAAACGCACACGACGTCGAGAAGTGTGCATGGGTTTTGCGGACATGTACGACACATTCAAGAAAATTGGAAAAATACGACAGTTAACAAAAGAGGAAGCTCTGCAGATTCTCGATCGTTCTGAGCGCGAAGGGCTGGTGTTACAGCCTTCCAACGAGAAGGACCCGCAGTTTGTCTGCGCCTGCTGCGGCTGCTGCTGCGGCGTTCTGAGGACACTGCAGCATGTTCCCCGGCTTGCGGATTTTGTCGCCAGCAATTACTATGCCCAGGTCACGGCCCATCAATGCGACGGATGCACGGCCTGCCGAAAAAGATGCCACGTGGGCGCCATAACCATGAGCGGAACCGGCGATGAGACCCACGCCTTTGTCGACAGAGCGCGCTGCATCGGCTGCGGGACCTGCGTTCCCGTCTGCCGGACCGAGGCCATACAGATGTATGCAAAACCGGTCGCCACGATCCCGCCCGATTCAACGGAAGAACTGTATGAAACCATTCTAAAGAAAAAACAGGGCGTCCTGGGCAGAATAAAAACAGGCGTCCGTATTATTACGCGCAGCAAATCTTGATCCGGCATCGGAGACGAATTCCCGGCTTTTTTTTGGGGGCGATATCGTGGATTTGCTTTAATATAATTCAAAAACAACCATTACGGGCACCAATGGGACGGTAACTGGATTGAACACAAACTGGACGAGTAACGCAAGGATCCTGTAGTGAATATTTCACACTTGTCTGTAGCTTGCGTCCTTCTCGATAAGATCCAGGTAACCTCGAATCCGGTTTCTGAGAGCCTCTCCCAAATCGTCGGTTCTGTCTTTGAACCGGGAATTGTAGATATCCCGCTGTACGCTCTCCAGCTCTGCCACAAGTTTCTCCACCATCTCAAGACGTTCTGCGCGCGTCGGCGGCTCTGGCAGCACATCCAGCAGAAGCAGATACCGTTCATTGATCATGCCCCGGACCGTTTTGCGCTTCTGAAAATCGTTCTCCGAAAAACCCAGATTGTCAAGAAGTATCTCGCGACCGGCTTTTGAAACATTGTCCAGGATTGCATCCTCCAGGCTCTGGTCCGCTGAATTCATCAGACCGACCAGTTCTTTGTCACTCAACCAGCCAAGAAACCGCTGCAGCTTTGGAATCGACAGCGCCTCAATTCTCTTGTATATCTCAGGTTCTTTATAATACACGTGATGATCAATTTCACCGCATCCGGCAGTGTCAATGGAAAAATTAAAACTCGACGCTTTCCTCGACGACCTGCATCGTACCAACCGCGAGATTCGTCACGTATTGTCAGCTTTCAGCACGGCATTCAGCATGACGTCGGCGCCTGCCGTGCACTGTTCCGGCGGCGTGAACTCAATTTCGCAGTGGCTGTGCCCGCCCCGCGAAGGAACGAATATCATCGTACTCGGGATAATGTAGGAGCAGAACTGCGCATCGTGCCCGGCGCCGCTGTTGATGGTCATATTTGAAATGCCCAGTTCATCGGCGCTCTGCTGAACAAATCCAACAAGCTTCCTGTCGAAATATACTGAGTCGCGCGACCAGGCCGGTTTATACTCTGTGCGGCAGCCGGCAACCTCCGGCGGGATTGATTGAATGACATCGACGACCTGCCGGACAACCTCCGGTTTTTCATGACGCGCATCGAGGGAGAATTCTGCTTCATCCGGAATCACCGTGTGCACGCAGGGATGTACCTTGAGTTCTCCTGTCGTGTAGACGAGCTCCGGATCCAGTTTGTCGAGCTTCTCGCATAGAAACATCAGAATTTTCGTCGCGGCATACAGAGCGTCTTTTCTATATTTCATCGGCGTTGTGCCCGCATGACCCGCCTGCCCGTATGTTTTAATTCTGTAATTCACCATTCCGATTACGCAGGTCACCACACCAATGTCTTTTTTTTCCGCCTCCAGGATGGGACCCTGTTCGATATGAAGCTCGAACATCGCCGCATATTTATCCGCGCTCAGTCTGCTGCTCTCGCTGCCTTTATACGGGCTGGCATTCAATGCGTCTGCGAAAGTCCGGGACGAATCGAGCATGCTTTTTGAGGAGAGCACAACTGCCTTTTCGAATTTTCCGGAAACGACGCCTGACGACATCATCGCAGGCGGATAGAGGGATCCTTCTTCGTTCGTCCAGATCATGGCCGTAAGCGGGTGCCGATGGGGAATCTTTTCTGAGCGCACTGTCTCCAGAACTTCCATCGCTCCGATCACGCCGAGTATTCCGTCGTAGTTTCCTCCGTTTCTGACGGAGTCCGCATGAGATCCCATAACGATGCGTTTCAATGAGGAATCGCTGCCTGGAATGGTGGCATAGATGTTTGCCATATCGTCTGTTTCAATCTGCGCGCCCAGGGCCTTCATTCTGCGCACGAATTCATCCCGCGCCTGATGAGCTTCCGGCGACAGAGAATACCGGGTGACACCGCCGTGCCCCGCATCGCCGAACCGGCTGAACGCTGCGATTTTTTCTTTCATTCGTTCCAGGCTGCATGTATACATTTCTGTTCCCCCTGTCAATCGGGGCAATGACACAACGGATCGCTTCCGGAAGCAACAATAATTCCGCCGGTTTTCGGCTGGTCACTGAATCTTTCAAGAATTCTGAATCCGGCGCTTTCCCATTCGCATGTCATTTTCACGATACCTGGCCAGTTTGCTCGACTCATGTTTATCCGCCGATTTCAACCGGAAAACTTAAACAAATTTGCGGCGCTCTTTTATTCGCGCCAATTGCGTAAGGCTGGCGGGAATCTTACTGAAGAATGGCTGCCTGGGATACTGACGACTCTGTATAAAAGCGGTAATGATCTTCCCGACAAGAGCGAGGTGGGGCCTGGCGCCCACGGATTTTTGCGCACGAAGTGCGCCACCTCTCGTGCGCCGCAGGCAGCCAGGAATCCCGCCGAGCGACATCCGTTACCGCAGCTGGGTGGATCATGCGTCAAAGAAGAAATATTACAAAAATATCAAGATGGATATTTTCGAATTCATGGCGCGGATGCTATATTTCCTGCCAGATCATCATCAGAAATCGATCCGATATTATGGAATCTATGCGCAATCAAAACGACGAACTGTGGACTATGATGAGCCTGTAAGTTGCACATGGTCCAGAGCGATTGAACACTCTTTTGAGAAAAAGCCGGAACTCTGTCCGGATTGCAGGGAGCCGATGATTCTAATACTGATTTATGCTGGAGCTTCGAATCGACTGGTTCTAAGAATCCGAAAGACACATGTGCTGTTTAATGGAGGAAGATTTAGTTGTCGTTGATCACACGAGCTCCATTATTATCTTTTCTCTAAAATCTTTATTAAATCGATTTCTCTGAATCATATGTCAAATCTCCTGACCCCGCAGGATTTTACATTCCAGTTTTAGGGGGTCAGGTCAAAATCTCGCAAATAGGGAATATTAACGGATTCTGGTGGGATTTCCTGGAGACTTTGTATGGCGGGTGGCTTAAATTTATGGATGTGATCGGATATCCCGGCAGATAAAAAAACGGAGTGCGGCGAAAATATAAAAAATTCCCCTCGCACTCCGCCTGTACATGAAAGTTTGCGAAAGTCAGTTCGCAACCTTACCGATCATAAACGATCCCATGCCGGTATAATTGGAGTAAGCACCCGGCACATAAATCGACATACCCATGATGCCGGAATCACCGCTGGCCGAACATGCACTTGTGTTGATCGTAAAAGTATCAAAGTTTCCGTACATGCCGGTCATATACCGGGGCCATGAAATCGAACCTGATAAATCAATGCTACCGTGATAGAAATCGGTCAAACTGGTGAGCGATCCTGTCATCGTCTGCAGCGTCATGAAGTCATTCACAGCCGCATTGAATTCGCCAACCGGAACAGGATTGCTGCTCCCGGCCACAGGCGCACCGATCATACCGCCGTTATATATGCAGCTGTTCAGAGATACAGAGGTCACTGAACCGTTGAGAATATTGGCATAGTTAGAATACCATACATCCCAGTATGCTTTCGGCTGTGAAGAACCATAAAATAGCACCCTGGTAGGATCACTCGCAGCAGTGATTCCTGCGATGCCAAGAGCGCTGGGCATAGTAACCTGCGCACGCGGCGGATTTGAAATCGACAATGTCGGGCAGCTGTTTAATGCCTGATAACTTCTGCTGTTCCCGGCCACATCGCTTATGTTGATTGAACCAACTCTCCAGGTTCCACTTTCATCGCTTGCCGAAACAATGCTGACCGTACCCTCATACCGACTTTGAGCGCCGTTCCAAATCAAGGGTGCAGATTTTGTTCCTGCTCCCATTCCACCGGCCTGAAAAGCGGTCGGACTCACCAGGGTGGCAGAGACACTGGAGATGCCCGATCCTGAGTCGGATGCCTGGACACGAATCTGGATATTTCCACTGCCACTCACACTGGCCACATCGGTCGATACAGAAGTCAGCGTGGGCGGGGTTGAATCCGTAGTGGTTCCGGAGACTGTGAAGGTTTTCAGGGGAACCGACGACGCAACCGCTGAAGAATACGACGACGAGGAGGTTGAAACAGAATAATTCGTTCCACTTACATAGGGAAGATCGTAATAAGTGGCGGATGATATACCCGGAGTGCCTGGGTTTTGATTGTTGGATATGGATATCTGCCCGACTTCCTAGGTTCCCGATTCCATATACGATTGGATCGTTGCGCTTCCTGTTAATGTTCCCGATCCGGTCAAACCAACAAATATCGGCTGTTTCATATAATTGCCACCCACCCGTGACGGCGCAAATAACTGGACACTACCACCATTGGCATTCGTAGCTGTTACCGTAACCGTCAATGTTGTCGGGAATGCGGAAATGGAACCTGTACTTAAACTGATCCCCGTTAAAACAGGTAAAGTAGACCACGATCCGGGAGGAACTGAACCGCTTCCCGGTGCGCTTGGCCCCGGTGTGGGCGGAGTGTACGTTGTCCCGGAAACAGTAACGGAAGGAATACCAATCCCGGAATCTAAAGTATTTTGATCAAATCCCCCCGTTGAATAAAGAAAATTGCTGTAGTTCACCGTACCGGAGCTGTAGCGGCATGAATTAAAGTTATAGAATGTGGAAGTCATCGGTGAAAGGTCCGGATTGAGCATCTGCACTTTTCCCATTACAGAAGGTTTTACTTTCAATGTTTTATCCAGGGACGGCGAAACGGTAGCATCTACAATCCGGATATCTACCATAGTACTGCCCGGATCTGAACCCAGGTTAAATGTTGCGCTGCAGTCGTAGCCCATCCCCTGCGTAATATATATTTCTCCCGCAGCACCGTACATAGCGGCGAACATGTATTTGTACCAATTTTCCATGGCAGCTTTCTGCTGGGATGATAAAGAGCCGTAGGGCCCTCCCGCAACCGCCCCGAGCGCTGTACTGAGTTTCTGCAGAGTAATTGTTGTCCCTCCAACTGTGGCGGTTACTGTTGCACTCGAAAGCGGAGTTACTTTTTTATCACTGCCGACCCGGCCCCATCCCACAGCGATCATGGGATAGTAATTTCCGGCAGGAGGTGCGGCTGCTAATTGGCAATATGTATTGAAGCCCGCAATGGCTTTTAATATATAATCTTTATACGGGGCGCTATCATTAATATTTGCTAAATTTCCTGTGAAAGTAACTCCGGATCCCGATGTGCGGACAACACGACGGGATACTGTTCCATTATTCTTTATTTTTATTTTAAACAGTCCCGTCTGCAACGGCAGATAGGAAATATCAATTATTGTTCCGGAAAACCTCTTGTAATACACCTCAACTCCCAGACTGTTCAGAATCGAAACTTCGACCTCATCTGTACCCAGAACATAGCTCTGTGTCGAACCGGCGGAACTGGAACTGTACGCGGCTGACATCTGCACCCCGCTGGTCAGGGAGAGATCCTGCACAGCAGAATTTCCAGGTTCAAGCGCCCCCGTTGATGTATTCGACGGCCCCTGGCCGCCTCCCAGCAGTGCCAGAGCACCTCCTAAAAAGCCGCTGCTGTCATCGGCTCCTGCTGAGCAAAAAAGATTAAATACTACTAAGCAAAATGTCAGTGAAATTGTTTTTATTTTCATTGTAATCATCTCCAAATAATCCAGGTTCTTTGATGGAAGATTTTTCGCGGCATCCAAGAAATAAGTTGATTTTTTTAAATGTTGCAATTTCTATACCAAGCATCCACGCAGTAGTTTCCCTGAAAAACACGTAAAAAAAGGGGAAATATCCGTCAATTTTCTGTCGTACGTCAGAAAATTGACGCTAAATATTCGCCGTACATGATTGAAAGACTAATCCTTCTCATATGGCAGAACCATTACAAACCAAAACCAAACGGGTCAGACTTTCACAAGTGCAGCAGTGACGGTAGGCGATGGAATCGGGATGTGATCTTCTCTCATGCCTTCAAGATGAAATTCGATTGCCTCTTTCATGTTCCGGGTAGTTTCGTCTTTCGTCTTTCCGGTAGCGACACAACCTGGTAAATCCGGGCAATATGCCGACCAGTTGTTTTCGCCTTCTTCAAGTAATATTGTCCAGTCCATTTTCCTTTTCCTCAAAGCCCCGCTTGATTCATTATACTCTTTAATGTCTTCGGGTGCAGATCGTCGGATTCTTTTCCCGGGACCGTCACCCGCCCGGTTTTCTTATCATGCTTGTATTGCCGATGACTGCCTTTCGTGCTGTACAAATACCAGCCATCCTTTTCAATCAATTTAATCACTTCCCGTATTTTCACAAGCAAAATCCAGTTCCAATTTCAGCCTTTTCGCATGCTCCGTCAAATACAAAACAGCCTGTTTTCT
This sequence comes from Spirochaetia bacterium, assembly GCA_009885105.1. Lineage (GTDB taxonomy): Bacteria > Spirochaetota > Leptospiria > Leptospirales > Leptonemataceae > VFLI01. The sequence continues at coordinate 76,961 of VFLI01000012.1, forward strand.
GGCAGACAGTTCCAGAAATTAAGCCGACGTTTTTCAGATTCTAAGCCCGTCGACAAATTTAAGCCCCCAGCCTTCCAAAGTCTCCCGTGCGCCCCCGCCAGTATCCGGCAATATCACTTTTATACGAGATTACCTGCATTTTTTCGGATTGACGGATTTTCGTCGATCTGCCTGAGATAGCAGTATTTTCCTGTGATGGGTGTGACCGTCAATCCGGTTCCAAAATTTTAGTTGCAAGCTCTTGAAAAATATTTTTATATCCTCCCCGATTGAAAAAACAAAACACATAACTTGCATTCTCAATACTATTGAGAATGTAATACCATTCGTAAATCTCCCCGCATAAAGACGAGGATTGACCGGGATTCTTCGACGTTTCGTCAGTCTGTGATCCGCGTGCTGGTTAACGCATTAATATATTCGTCAGAAGTAATCGCACCCTAAAAAACGCGTGCTCATCCGGAGAATTTCCGGAACTAACG
>VFLI01000089.1 GCA_009885105.1 Spirochaetia bacterium
CCGGCAGATTGTCGAAGCGCATGGCGGAAGTGTAACATGCGAAAGCCCGGCGGTTGATGGAAGAGGCGCGCGGTTTGTTGTGGAGATGCCGGCGAAATGAATTTAGGATAATTCATATTTTCTGCCATGCAGCGCCTTTCATGGATGCTCTTACGTTATTTTACATTTGATATAACTGATATTGCTATTACTTTTTGTATTGCTCAAGGAGGTAAGTTACAGCCTCTTTCAGCTGAGTTAAATGATTCACGGCGGTATTCCAGACCCCTTCAAGGTTCACTGTGAAATATCCATGGATCAATCGGTCTCGCATTCCAGCGATCTGACGCCATGGAATCTGAGGCTGCAGGGATCGGGCCTCATCGGAAATATGTTTGACCGCTTCACCGATCACTTCGAGTGAACGAATCATCGCTTTCTGATTCTTACGCTGGCTGTCGAAGGTACTGCGCCCTTCAGCGACAAGCGCTTCAATATCATCGATTTCTTCAAGAATATGGCGCAAGAAAAGTATGTCGCTTTTCAAAGTGGAGTTGCCGTATTGAGAATCTCATCACGAATAAAGGGCGATAAGCCTTGAACCGTTACCAAATCTACCTTCATCTGGAGCAACTCCGTAAGTTCCTCCTGGAGAGCAATCTCATCCAAAAGGGAAGCGTCTTTCGCCATATCGACCAGGATATCCACGTCATGAGGCGAATCGCTGTGGAGAGCTGATCCGAATATACGGACGCTATGAGCCCGATGCCTGCGTACGGCTTCCTGTATAGGCGTCTTCATGGTTTGTAATTTAGGAAACATCTCACTATTCCTCAATGAAAGACAGGCGCCAGCTGATCCGGGTCTAATGGTAAAAATAATAAACGGCCGCCTAATGGCAAGCATTCTATTTCTTTCAGAACCAGGTGGATTTATCCTTCTATGAATCCTTTCCTTTTCATTCCTTTTCTCCTTTTCCTGGTTGCGCAACAAAAACATAAGGAATTTTTACTCGTCAGACTGGTTTAACTTTTGGGACATGTCATTATGTAGCGCATAAAAAATGGGTTTATGCTGATATTTACTCATCTCCGTTGCTTCTGAAATGAGGAACATTTTCCTGGATGGTGTACGGTCATAATGTCAAAGACTATTCAAAAGAACGTTGTTTTCTGTGCGGGTCCCACATATACCACAACAGAATTAGCTTTTGCTGCGGAAATTAATAAAGTCCTTAATGAGCATGGGTATACTCCTGTATGGTGTCGTACGCAATTTTCTGGAGCCCTGTCAGATGAAGAAAAGGGTCTTGCGCAACTGGCTCTGGATGTATATCGATTAATTAATGTTGCGGAGAGCTTTGTAGTCAATTTGAATGGAAGGGTGCCGGATCCATACAGTGTATGGCTGAGCTCACTTGCCTATGCTCATGGCCTAAAACCTATTCTGTATAAGAATGATCATCGTGCCAAGTTTTTTGGAATGGATAATTCCATGATCTCGGGTTTAGGCGATTTTCGTTGTGCTAATAAATTAATAAAAATTCCTTATTATCTTCGTTCCGTACAGATTTCCGGAGATGCCGGCTCGATGACAGCTCCATACCTGAACATACTGAGACAGGCAGGCGAGAAAATTCAACAATTTATCGATAAAAAATCCAGAGGGGGCCAAATGTATGAATCTGAAATACAAGAAATTGTGGCAGAAATTTCAGCAAGTTTTCATTCCAAAAGCAATAATGCTAAAACATCCTCCGGCCGTGTATACTGCTCGGGAGCCCTGTTCAATCCTGAGGAAATTAGAACCATGAATAGTATTTCGCTTGTGCTGGAAAATGCGGGCTGGAAGACTTTTCTGCCTCAGCGAGATGGAGTCGAGGCTTTTCTCATGAACGGGGCAAGTAATGTTCTGCTTAATTCGTTTCCTTTTCGACTGGCTCATTCTTTTTTTCATAAAACTGTTTTCCGGCTGGATATTTACGAAGTCATGCTTGGATGCGATGCTTTCGTAATCAATCTGAATGGCGTTATGCCTGACGAGGGCGCAGTGGTTGAATGGGCGCTGGCTTTTAGCGCCGGCAAACCTGTGGTGGTTTTTTGTGACGATGTACGGCGTTTTTCAGAATCCGGGCCTCTGAGCGCGCTGGCATCTCTTGCCCTCAGTTCCGAAAAAATAATGGATTTACCGGGCGCCATCGAATCGGTTGTGCAGTCAACACCCTTCTTTAAATTTGATCAGTCACGACATCGTTATCTTGATCGAAGTCTTAAATCGGGAGCCAGAATCGGACAATTCGTGAATAGAATAAAATCATTAAAACCTGACAATAATATGTGGGAGCTCTGATGCCAATTCGAATATTGAAGAAATTAACGGTGTGGAACGGGATAATCGGTTCCGTTATCGTTGTATTACTGACTGTATTACCCGTCGATCTTACAGCCGACCAACTGAGCCCGTTGCAAATGACGCATCCTGACCAGGTCTTAACTCTAAACGGACTCTGGCATTTCTCTTCCGAAGATTCTTTGAGTTTTGCAAAACAAAATATCGATGATTCAAAATGGCGGATGGTTCCCGTGCCTGGCCAGTGGACCATGCTGGGAGTTTCCGGCTTTGAAACCGCGTGGTATCGCAATCAAATTTTTGTCGGTCGCGAACTCGAGGGAGTCTCGCTGGCGATCAGGTTTCCCATAGTTGCAGAAGCCTATGAATTCTACATAAATGGCAGACTCATCGGCAAATTGGGCGTCATTTCAACTGAAGGGAAAGTTCTTGTTAAAAACAATCGGCCTGCGATATATGAAATTCCCGCAGGTGTGCTGCGGTTCGATAATTGGAACACGATAGCGGTCAGAGTCAGCGATAATGTTGGCTGGGGCGGCTTTGTAAGTCCTGAGTTTTATATAGGGCCATCTGCTGTTATAAATAACGACTTTCAGAAACATCTGATGTGGAATGCAGGGCTGGCGCTCGTTTTTTCGTTCAGTTCTCTTTTTTACTTTATTCAATATTTGGGCCGGAGGCAGGAGAGGGCGAACCTCTACTATGCTCTGACATCTCTGGTAATGGGCGGGGCCATTTTCGGATTACTTTCTCTACCTTACTGGATTTATAATAATTTTTGGTTTAATCATTTTATTTTTCACGGCAGCGTAAGCAGCGTAGCGTTATTTCTCTTACTGTTTTTTCATTCTCTTTTTGAAATTCCGCTCTACAGACCGGTGCGCTTCGTTTGCGGTCTGATCATTGTTCTATTCTGCATTGTGCTGCTCACACCATTGCATATTTCTATAATGCGCTTTTATGCTCATTATACCATTGTAATAAGCATCTTATTGGATGTTGGAGTAATTATTTATTCAATGATATTGACAATTCGCGCTGTAAGATTGAAAAAACTGGGCGCTGTGACGATCCTGACAGGCCAGATAATTTTGGCTCTTTCCGTGTTGTCGCCGATATTCGGGTATTTACAGATTTTAGAAAATGATCGACGTTGGATAAATCTGGGTTTTCTTTCCTTCACACTGAGTATGGCGGCCGCCCTGGCGTTTAAAATGGTCCGTCTGTATGAGCGTACAGACAATCTGGCGGAGGAATTGCAGGCAAAAAATGAAAAGTTATTGCATCTGGACCGCTTAAAGGACGAATTTCTGTCCAACACTTCGCATGAGATTCGCACGCCGCTCAACGGCATCATCGGCCTGGCCGAATCACTGATGGATGGCATTGCCGGTAAATTAAGTCAGATTGCCTACGACAATATCAGCATGATTTTCGTAAGCGGCAAACGCCTGGCCAACCTCGTGAACGACATCCTTGATTTTTCGAAACTCAAGAATTACGAAATCAATCTTCAGAATAAACCGGTGGACATCCGCTCTTTGACCGATGTGGTGCTGACCCTTTCGCGGCCTTTGCTTTCCGGCAAAAATATTTTGCTGGTCAATAAAATTCCGGAAAGTCTGCCGCTCGCATTCGCCGATGAAAACCGCCTGCAGCAAATCCTGTTTAATGTGATCGGAAATGCAATTAAGTTCACTGAAGCAGGCGAAATTGCAGTCAGGGCGGCAGCTGAAAATGCGATTCTCCGTATCTCCGTGTCCGACACAGGCATCGGCATACCAGCCGAGAAACTGCATTCCATTTTTCAATCCTTCCAGCAGGCCGACGGTTCCATCGAACGACAGTATGGCGGCACGGGACTGGGCCTGGCTGTGACGAAAAGCCTTGTGGAGCTGCATGGCGGCAAAGTCTGGGCCGAGTCTATTTTTGGAAAAGGTTCAACTTTCTATTTCACCCTGCCTGCTGCCGCCAATCAGACCGCTCCGACGACTCTGAACGCAACAGAACCGGAAAAGATCAGCGCAGTGGAAGTCTCCAGTCTGGCCAGTGAGGAAGCGATTCACCCGCTGCAGGGTAAAACTGCTTTCAACGAAATTGACCATCCAGGAGAAAAAGATCGGCGCGAAACAGTGATCACCGCTGTCGGCGCTGATCTGAAAGTCCTGGTGGTCGACGATGAACCTGTCAACCTGCAGGTTATTGTGAATAATCTGTCTCTGGCCGGGATAGAAGTGGCGCAGGCTCTCTCCGGTGAGAAGGCTCTGGAAATCCTGACACAGGACGAACCGGATCTGGTTCTGCTCGACGTGATGATGCCTCGCATGAACGGATACGACACGGCAAAAAAGATCCGCGAAAAATACAGCCTGGATCAGCTTCCCATTATTTTCTTAACGGCCCGAAATCAGGTGAACGCTCTTGTAGAGGGATATGCGGCCGGAGGAAATGATTTTATTGCCAAACCTTTTTCCAGGAACGAACTTCTTTCGCGGATAAACATCCATGTGAAGCTTTCGCGCCTGCTGAAGCAGGAACGATTCTCCGTTATCGGACAGATGGCAGGGGGTATTGTGCACGATCTGAAAAACCCGATCACCAGTATCAAGGCATACGCTGAAATGGTGCGTGACTTTGAACTTACCGAAGAAAGCAGAAAGGAATATCTGACAATCATTGAAAGCGAAGC
>VFLI01000088.1 GCA_009885105.1 Spirochaetia bacterium
CCTGACGACGGATATTGCTCCGGGCTACGATCACATCACCAGCGCCATCGGCGCGGCGATGATAGGCTGGTACGGCTGCGCGATGCTCTGCTATGTGACCCCCAAAGAGCACCTCGGGCTTCCGAACAAAAAAGACGTCAAGGACGGCGTGATCGCCTACCGTATCGCGGCCCATGCGGCCGATCTCGCCAAGGGACATCCGGGCGCGCAGATCCGGGACAATGCGCTCAGCAAAGCCCGTTTTGAATTTCGCTGGAACGATCAGTTCCGGCTCTCCCTGGATCCGACCACCGCGCGCGATTTCCACGACGAGACCCTGCCGGTCGACGCGGCAAAGTCCGCGCACTTCTGCAGCATGTGCGGCCCGAAATTCTGCTCCATGAGAATCACAGAGGACGTCCGAAAGTACGCCGAAGAACAGGGGCTGGATGAAAAATCGGCCATAGAGGCGGGCCTGCAGGAAAAATCACGGGAGTTTGTGGAGAAAGGCGCGGAAATCTATCAGCGCGCCGTCTGACCGTTTCATTCGCCCGACTGGCTTCTATTTTTTCAGCCGGGCAGAAGGAAATGGCAGCGAATTCTCATTATATTCTTCTTGCCATGAGAATATTATTTCTGTAATTTAGTTTGAAGTGCTGAGTCATTCCTATCTTAAGACATTATTTCTATTGCCGCTTTTTACCTTATTCTTCTGTACGGCAGTATCACGTCCGGATCCCTGGGCCGATATGGCATTGGCGGACATTCTTTGGCCGGGATACTGGGAGAGAATTGCTCCGGTTCCCGGAAGTCTGACACTGACCCTGCAATCCGCTTCCGGAGCATTCACTCGTTCTTTTATACCCGGCTGCTCGGGGCGGCCCGGGGCCGACGCCACGTATGCCTTTCTGGTTAAACGCGGCACCAACAACAAGCTCCTGATCAATTTCATGGGGGGAGGCGCCTGCTGGACAGACACAAATTGTCTGGGGCCCTCCAACACGATCACATATATTCCGGATCTGACTCCCTTCCAGCAGGCGACGCTGGCTCTGGCCAGTCCGCTCATTGATGCGGGGATTCTCAATCACAACAACGCTGAAAATCCATTTCGCGACTGGAACATGATTTTCATTCCGTACTGCAGCGGCGACATCCATGTCGGATCCAACGACACGACCTACACGGATCCGCAGACGGGAATATCCAGCGTGATACGACACAGAGGATTCGATAATTTTCTCGCCGTGCTTCAGTACATGCAGCTGCAATTTCCCGAATCAAATGTCCAGAGAGTATTCGTGACGGGTCAGAGCGCCGGCGGATATGGAGCGATATTCAATTTCCCGTATATTAAGGAACTTTACTATTCAAAGCAGGTAGACATGCTGGGCGACGGATCAGCCGGAGCGATTGATGTTACGGACACCGGCGCTTCCGCAACCGCTTTTCAGACTGCGTCCGCTTCACGCTGGAATGCGGGAGTCAGCACGCCCTCGTGGATTTCAACGGTCGCCGGTCAGTATCTGACCCTGAACATTGCCCAATTTTACAGCCGGATTGCAGCCTACTACCAGTCGGGAGCCGCCGTACCTGCTCCTGGCAGGTCCCGTTATGCCCAGTATTCAAGTGCGTACGATGGAAATCAGCGATTCTTCTTTGACGTTATGCGTCTCAGTCTGAAAACACCGGCCCGTTCTTACACAACAGCTGATAGTATGTGGGGGAGATCGGACGGCTACGATGCGCAGCGCGTTGGCGGCAATCCCGCTCTGAACGTGAACTGCAACTGGAACAATCAACTGCGCAGCCTTGCGACCGGAGCGGCGAATTCGAACTACCATGCCCTGATCGCCTCGGGTTCCGTTCACACGATTTCAATGAGCAATTCATTCTATAAGACATCGATACCCACTTCATCCGGTTCTGTTCGACTCGTTGACTGGTACAATGCGATGCTGTCCGGAAGCGGAAGCTGGTCAGATGCGCTCTGCGCGCATGGAAGCTGTTCACCGCCGACGACAGAGGCGGCCCCCTCTTCCGCCTTGAACTGCTCGGGTCAGCCGGGTTTCATCACTGTCGGCGACGGCTGGTGAGATTTGGTTTTGTTTTTTCAGTAACATACTTCAATCTCAGGATGTTAAACAGAACCGGTCAGGCCCAAAAAATATCAGGTAAGCTGCGCCGGTTTCAAATATTCCATCAGTTCCCCGAATGAATCAATATAAACATCAGCATCTTCGAGTTCGTCCATTGTGCCGTGCCCGTACAGGCAGGCGGCAAAAAGACAATTGTTGGATTTCGCGGCGTTTCTGTCAGACAACCTGTCGCCGACGACAAGAGCTTCGGACGGCTGTAACTGGTGTTTCACTAAAATATGCGCAACCAGCTCATCTTTGTTTTTAATCGTCACGTTATTCACGAAAGGTATCTCTTTGAAAAATTCAAAAATACCGGCCGTCTGGAGAATCGCTTCAATATACGGGTATCGGCCGTTGCTGGCCGCGAAGACCATGTAACCGGACTGGCGCAGATACCGGCAGGTTTCCTGAATGCCATCGTAGTATTGGCCGCCTCCGGAGCGGATCGATTCCACCAGAGAAATCAGAATTCTCCCGCTCAGTTCCGCCTGCTGCTCTTTTTTCAACTCCGGAGCCAGATTGAGGAATATCTCCACGACCGGTTTGCCGATCTGCCGCATGATATCCGGAAGATCCGGCACAACATCCGGCACCCCATTCTTATCTTTATATTTTATAAATTCTTTTTTATATGTTTCTAAAATAATATCTTCGCTCGAGAAAAGCGTTCCGTCCACGTCGAGAAGAACAGCTTTGATTATTTCAGGTTTTCGAATAATCTTCATATATACTTCGACGAGGCTCCCTATTGCTGGAGGTTCAGAGATTCAATAAACTTTTCTATCACTTCGATATGGTCCTTTTCCGGTCGGTTGAATTTCAGGCTCGGTTCGTAGAGATGTTCGTCAAAAAGATGAAAATCAAAAATTTTAAGCTCAAAATCCGGCAGAGTGATGATGACGTTTTCTGTGTGGATGTCCAGAATCAATTTGTCACGAACTGCAAGCATTTCTGTAAACCGTATCAGACGTCGGAAATCTTCTGTAATCTTAATCAGAACTTTTTTCTTGATCCTTCCGAACCGACCGCTGTCAAAAACAAAATCAAACCTGGGAGAAAATTGTTTCCAGAAGCGGTTCTGATGCGACTGTTTTCCGGCCATCGCGAATTCTTTCAAATGTTTGCCCATCAGCATGATCTGGCTGTCCATCACGGTCATTTTTTCAGAGTGCCCTTCGCCGAAGAGTTTATTGCGATACCGGATTCCCATAAAATATTTTGTCGGAAGCACCAGGTCTGGAAGCGCTTCTCTCACACGCCAGTAATGAAGTCTTTCCATTCCCAGCCTGTTGAACTTGAAGCGAATCCTCTCCTGTCTGTATGATTTCTTTCCCCGGCTCAGAATATTCTGCAGCTCAATTTCTTCGGGTCCCAGAAAACGGCTCTGTTCTGCGTCGACCAGCCGGAACTGTGAGCCGAAAATCGGGTCCGAAGGCAGAATTTCTTTTGAGATCTTCAAAACCATCTGATACGGGAGGCTGTACACAAATTTATACGAGCCCCTGCCAATGTATGAACTATTATTGATCGGCATATACTCTTCCAGGTATTCCCGGCCGTATTTGGCCGAGACCCGGAACACATGTGAAACCGGAAACAATCTCTCGTAAATTCGCCGCATCATGGACGACTGACGAAGCTGAAAGTCGACGGGGAGCTCGTCCACGGAAGGAGCTATTTTCTGCCGCGCGAGAGAAAATGCCTGTTCAATCCATTCATCGCTGAATGTATCGATTACGTTGCGCATCATATCGCCGGCCTGCTGGGAAGTATCCGACAGATGCTCCTGCGCAAGCCGGACTCTGTCCCTCACCCGGGTGTAGATATCGGTCAGCTTCATTTCTTGTCCAGCAGCTCCGCGTAGGCCTCTATTGTTGAATGAAATGTGCTTTCACAGCTGAACTTTTTCACTTTTTGAAGATTGTATTTTGCATATTTTTTTCGCAATTGCGCCGAATCGGCCAGCTTATCTATGCCGTCGCCGAGTCCCGCCGCGTCTCCAACATTGCAGAGCAGCCCACCCTGCCCGTGATCGATCATTTCCGGAATCCCACCGCCGCAAGTGGCGACCACGGGAAGACCCGATGCCATAGCGTCAAGCACAGACGTACCGAGACCTTCTTCTTTAGAACTCATCACGAATATATCGAAGAGAGAAAGAAAGCTCAAAACGTCTGTGCGAAAACCTGTGAACACAACGGCGTTTTCCAGTCCCAGGAGCCGGGTCTGCGCCAGCAGACTTTCCCGCAGTTCTCCTTCGCCCAGAATGAAGAGACGGATCTTTTCGTTGGCCGGTTTTTTTTTTCGGACAAGCGAGAAAGCGTCCAGGAGAGTTTTTTGATCTTTGTGATCGGTCAGAGCGGCCACATTCCCGGCAACGATATCGCCCGGCCTTATTCGAAACTCTTTTCTCAGATACGAAGGATCGGGCATTTTGCTGAATCGACTCAGGTCAATCCCGGAATAGGCGATCCTTATCCGTGATGCCGGGACATGCCCTTCAATTAAAACCTGTCTCACATTCTCTGAAATAGCCAGGTACCGATCCACAAGCGGGGTTAAGTATTTTCTTCTGGAAAAAAAATTTCCAGAGACAGGGAAATCAACCCGCCGCGACACGACCAGACATATTTCCGGGCATCGTTTTTTCACCATAAGACCTACAGCGTGCGCGCGCGCTGTATGCGTATGCAGCAGGGAAATTTTGTTTTCCTTAATAATTTTTACTATCCTGCCGGCGGAAAGAATATCCCATTCGCCGCGAATCTTCACGGCACGGAAGGGAATTGAATTTTCCGCGCATTTTTTTTCCAGCTCTGAGTTCGGCTGTCCAATTACGATCTGCCTCCCCCCGTGTTTCTGAATCAGCGATGCCAGATACAGAACCTGCTGTTCGCCGCCTCTCCATGTATGGGCAGTATTGAGATGCGCGATGCCGGGAAAATATTTGAGATCCCGGCTCCGTTTTGTGAGTAGATCAGACAAGGATTTGTTTCACCATTTCCGACAGAGAAGATTCCAGCCGCGCTCCTGGGATCTGAACGATGCGGGAAGCCAGATAATTGCCCCAACGGGCAGCATGATCCGGGCTGTATCCGTGAGACAGACCGAACAGAACTCCCGCGGCAAAAGCATCCCCGGCTCCGTTTGTATCCAGAGCCTTCACGGGGAAACCGCTCACCGATCTCAATTTCTTTTTTTCAATCACAAAAGCGCCTTTATCGCTGTTAGTCACAAATGCAAGATCCACCATGCCGCCGATATAGTGCACGCTTTTTTCGAGATCGTCCATATCCGCGAACATCCTGGCTTCATCGGCATTGCAGAAAAGAATATCGCAGTGTTCCTTTGCCATATGATGGAAGTCGTTTCGATAACGACTGACGCAGAAAGGATCGGAGAATGTCGCGGAAACGAGCACTTTGTTTTTCTTCGCCTCTTCCATTGTCTTCAGGCATGCCTGCCGCGGTCCTTCCGTATCCCAGAGATATCCTTCCAGATATGCTATTTTTGAATTCTTCAGTCTATCAATATCGATATCGCCCGGCGAAAGAGTGATAGAAACGCCCAGATGCGTGTACATCGTCCTTTCCGCGTCCGGAGTTGTCATTACGACGCAGGTTCCTGTAACACCGGATGTTTCCGGCGCCGGATGCACGTCAAAATGGACGCCGGCCCGAATCAGATCCTGTCGGTAGAATTCTCCGTTCGTATCGCCGGAAACTTTTCCGGAATAGAAAGCGCTGCCGCCGCTCAGAGCAACACCGATCATTGTATTGCAGGCCGAACCTCCGGAGCGAAGCGTCAATTCTGTATGCTGCAGATCAAGCAGGATTCGCCCCTGGGTCTCCGCGTCCACAAGGGTCATAGTGCCACGGTTCAGTTTGCGTTCGCGGATAAAATCATCATCAACAAATGCCAGTGTGTCCACCAGCGCATTGCCGACGCCAAAAACATCATATTTATTCATTGCGGTTCCCTCAGAAAATGTCTGCCTGCACTGCCGGCGGCCGTTCGAATTTTTTCATTCCATTTCGGCAATTCAAAGCCGGTAATAAAACCGGCTCTCGCGCCATGAATAGCACGCCCGACTGCCGGGGTAAAGCCGAATTCATATTTGATCGCCTGCAGGGATTTGCGGAGCAGGATCAAAATGGAATTGATTCCGGACGACTCATCAGGGAAAGAGCCATAATGCATTCTCGCACAATCCCCGCATACTGGCGGATTTTCTTTTTCTGTCTGAAATGGATTCTTGCTTCCTGGAGCATACTGCTGATTGTTCGTCTGGCTTTTCTGGCAGTCTATGCGGACCGTCGTGAATCCTCAACTTTTATAGAAATCATCCTCCAGTTTCTCACCGGTTTCCGTTTTGATCTGGCCACGATCCCGGTAATTGCCGCTCCCATTCTGCTTTTTGCGCCGCTTCTGGCCGTGCAGCATCCGGCCGCCGTTAGAATTCTGAAATTTATTATTTTTCTTCAGATTATCTGGCTGGGATCTTTACTGACCGTTCTAATCGCAAGTTTCTATAATTTTGGACTGAACAACAAACACCTGGGATGGGAATTATTCGCTTATTTAAATGACCTGATGACTGTTCTTAAAGGCGTGGTTGAGGACAACTTCCTGACAGGATTTTTATACCTGTTGATCGTTCCCGTGACCGCTGTCATCGCTTTCTGGATCGCCTTTGGCGTCGCCCTGAGAACTGAAGAATTTTACAGGCCGGATCAATCATCAACAGCCGGCAGAATTGCAAAAATACTCGCCTGCGAATTTGTAATCCTTGTTCTTCTTGCCGTTGCGTCAAGGGGAGGCCTTCAGCAAAGTCCGCTGCGCGCCGGAGATGCGATGAAAGGCAACGCCTACCTGGCAAGCCTGGCGCTCAACGGTATTTTCACGGCAATCCACGACAGTCAGGATCTGGCCGATTTTAAGAAATTTTATGACGACGCGAAAACCCTGACTATCGTTCAAAGTCTCCTGGGTAAAAAATCAGATTTTTTATCCGCGCAATATCCGCTTCTTCGATACATGCCGCAGAATCACAGAGCTGTCCAGTCTGACAGAGATCGAAACCGCCCGAACATTGTGCTTGTCGTTCTTGAATCGTTCACCGCAAAATACTTGAAGCTGCACGGCGGAAATCCTCGGATAGCTCCTCAGTTTGCAGCGCTGACAGAAGAGGGCCTGTATTTCAATAATTTCTACGCATCCGGAGGTCGAAGCGCCAACGGACTTTTTTGCATGCTGGCCGGTCTTCCTGATCGTGCAGGCAGGACCATTCTTCGCAGCGCGCAGATACAGAATCGGTTTGGAGGTCTGGCAGCTCTTCTTGGCAATCTCGGGTACAGAACCTTTTTTGTTCACGGAGGAGATTTAAAATTTGACAATCTGGATACCGCGCTGCCTCATCTTGGTTTCCAGAGAATAATCGGACTTGCGGAAATGGACGCATCATCCAGGTATACCGCACGAAATGCCTGGGGATTTGATGACGCCGATACTTTTGACACGATGTTTCATACAATGAAGCAGGCAGCAGCCGATGACAGGCCTTTTTTCGGAGTTGTTTTCACTCTCAACACACACCATCCGTATTCTGTTCCGGACGCATCGTACAGAATTTTCGATGAATCGACGCCTCAGCACGAATTCTTAAACAGCTTCTATTATTCGGATCACGCGCTCGGCGAATTTATAAGGAAAGCGGAAGCGGACAATTCACTGAAAAATACAATTTTTGTCTTCACCGCAGACCATACATCCCATGCCGGCCTCGATTATATCCAGGATCGTCAAATTCCGTTTCTGGTTCTTGGGCCCGGTATCCCGGCAGGAAGGATTGACGAAACGACCGGTTCACAGCTTGATATTCTGCCCACCGTTCTTTCTCTGGCCGGCGGCGGTTCCCTGTATTCGGCAATGGGCAGAGATTTATTATCCAATTCGACAGGAGAAAGGTTTGCTTTTTTTGCAGGAGGTTCCAATACAGACGCCATCGGTTGGATACAGGAAAACCGTATCCTGATCAAATGGCTTTTGGCTCCGGCTCCGCTATTTTATTCCTCGCAGCCGCCCATTACCTACCAGGATTTATTTCTTGTTGATAAAGACAGGGCGGCTGATTATCTTGAAAAATGCCAGAGCTTTTATCAGTTTGCGAGAAATTTGGAAAAAGAGAACCGGATTTGGCCTCTATCCAGCGAATTGCCGGCTGTCAGACAACGATTTGAGATAGAATGAATAAATTTCTCGAACAATATCAGGCTTATAAAGTTGAAGGACACCGCGAGTCCGGTACGGAACTGGCCAATCACATCTACAGGCACCTGACCGCCTGGATAGAAGCCGGAAAACCGGATCAGAATTTCATCGATGAGCTTCGCGAACTTGTTTCGATGATCCAGGAAAACCCTCTGTCTGAAAAAGATTTGATCGACCTTGGACTGTACCATGCGGCAGAAGCGCTGCAGAGCTGGGACCAGAAGGACGATGCGGAACTGATCACGGAGTTCTATGTTACGGAAGCGCGGCTTCCATTTTTTGCCTACCTGGATGAAAACTCGTACAGGATTATTAAGAATATTGAATTCAATGAAATAGATTTTCTAATTTTTGAAGTCATTCAGGGCAATTTCCCGCATGATTCTGCTCAGATATTTCTGAGTGAAAACGACTGGGCCGATGTCTGGGTTGCCCTGCGATACCTGGACGCCGTAGAGGATAAAGAGGCCAGGTGGCGGGTGCTGGAAAAGATGATACTTATTCGTTCCGGCCTCCTCGAAAAATCGATCATACTCTGCTATATACTGCTTCGCGATCCGGATCAGCTGATTTCCGTCTCGGGCGGTGAGGATTCTATGCCGGCCGGAATTGCGCATGATCTGCCTTCCGGTCCTGTTCAGGCAATTGTAAAAGCGGCCAGCGTTTTTCTTGAAACCGGAATACTGGACACATCCTGGGAAGAACGAGTCGAGATTGAGTTTGAAAAAGAAGTCCTCTTTTCACTTCTGGCACTCTTTGAAATCAGCCAGTGCGAACCGACCGCCGCATGGGTTCGTGTGCTGGAAAGAACGGCCGCAGACACATGGCTGTATTCCATGAACACAGAAAAATTTGCCGCTTATCAGCCTCTTCCCGAGTTCGCCGCCAGTATTCTGTTCCTTTTTCCTGACGAAGAACTTGAAGAAATAATGAAGACTTCGCTCCTGATACCTGTTTTTCTTGAAAGCATGGAAAAATACACATACGAAGCTTTCCACGATATGCTTCATGCAGTAATGCGCGCAGAAGAAACTTTCCGCATGGAACTGGAGCTGCAGCTGGAGAGATTTTTAGCTCTGCCGCCGGAAGGCGCGCTGTTTGAAAGGTTCCGTGACTGTTTCGCGCATATCGGATGTGAGATAATATTTGACGACGGAATCGCCAGGCTTGTATCGCAGGGAGAAGGTCCTCTTCATTGATCCCAGGCTTTTTTCAGATTACTGTAAAAGTCTTTCTTGTATCCGGCAGTCAATTTTTGGTGCTTCGCGACAGGATCACAGGACACGGCGATCTTCCCGGCGGACGTTTTGGGATTGGCGAAATATACAAACCCTGGAAAGAATCCATTGACAGAGAACTAAAAGAAGAACTCGGCGCGGATATTCTATACCGCATTGACGAAGAACCGCTGTTTGTTTTTCCGCACAGAATTGAAAGTGGCGGTCATGAGGCTCTGGGCATAGCCTATCACGCGGACTATCAAGGAGGGGAAATCGTGATTTCTGATGAACATGATGTGTTTTCCTGGGTCTCCATAAAAGACTACGATCCAGCTCTGCATTTTATTGAACACATGCTGGAGGCCGTTCTAAGATTTCAAAATGCAGCACCGGGATAAAATAGAACCTCAACGCGCTTCTTTTGTTTTCAGTGAGCCTGTGACGCTGCTTCCTTAATTCTCAGGAATACAATCAATAGTATTAACAATACAATTGAACTGCTCAGCAGTAGATTTCGCAGAGAAATCAGAATTTTAGCGCCGCTTTTCTTGAAGTCCTGCCAGATAAGAAAAGCGGGCACTCCGATTAAAACAACGCTGATCGCAACACCGGCGTGATAGGGCCGGCTGTGGAGACTGGCGCCCATAATTAAAAGCGAGAATACAATGAATATCAGAGGGAACAGAGGATACAGCGGTGAACGGTACGGATGCGTCATTTCTTTGTTTTTATAATTCATATAAAGCAGACCGATCACAGTCACAACCGGAAAAATGAGGAGAGCAAAAGTCATGAATTCAGCGATGGTTTTTACATTGCCGCTCAATATATAAAGAATTGTCAGGATCGTCTGAAAAACAATCGAAATCAACGGTGTGTCGAAACGGGGACTGACGCGGCTGGCGACATTAAAAAACATTTTGTCTCTGGCCATGGCAAAATAAACACGCGGCCCGATCATGATCTGAGCGGAAATTGTGGAAAGAAGAATGATGCAGAAACCGGCATGAAGAAGAATCTGAACTTTTTTTCCAAAAAGAGCCGTCGCGGCCAGTGATGCAACCGTGTCCTTCCAGGCCATATCCTGCGCCGGAACAGACATGTAATAAATAAAATTCATTATAATATAAAGCACCAGGGTCAGCGCCGTACCCAGAAGCATTGCTTTGGGCAGGTTTCGAACCGGGTCTTTGATTTCTTCCGCCATGTATGTCGCCCCGTTCCATCCGCTGAAGGCAAACATTACGAAAAGCAGTCCCAGACCTGCCCCGGTGAAATCAGGCGACGAGGTTTGAAATACATCCGCAGTCTTCAAGCCGCCGCCGTTATATATCATATATGCGCTTCCGCCGATAAAACTCAGAACAACGGCAACTTTGAAGATGGTCAGAATATTCTGCAGAATGCCGCCCAGTCGGACGCCGCGCATATGCACCAGCGTGAGCATGAGGATCAAAAAGCAGGCGTACAATTTTCCATTCATTTCATTCTGAAAAAAAAGATCGATCGCGCTGCCCGCCATTACATTGCTGAAAAAATATTTTGCATATTCCGCTGAAGCCAGAGCAGCGAGCGCCGCCGGAGCCGCAAAGCCCACCATAAATGAAACCCAGCCGGTCAGAAACGAAGGGAGCTCGCCAAAGGCTTTTTTGATGTAAATGTATTCTCCGCCGGCATGCGGCAGCATAGTGGCGAGCTCAGAATATGAAAGAGCTCCCGAAATCGCCACCAGTCCTCCCAGCAGCCATAAACCCATAACGAGGCGGGGGTCTCCGGCCGCTCCCTGGATAAGCCCCGGTAAAATAAAAATTCCACTTCCTATCATGCTGGCCACAACCACAAGAGTGGCTGTCGTAAGTCCAAGCTGTCTTTTCAGTACTGGTTTTTCTTCCATATTCAGTTATTGCACCTTTTTTGATTTTCCGGCATATCCGGAAGAGGATGATTTTTTTAATATTGGCATGGATTTGATATGTCCGGTCACATTGGTTCCCGGGTTATAAATCCGTCCGATAAGCCAGAGCTATCTGTCCTGTCCGAGCCATTTCAAGGATTGGGAATTTTGAGAGCATATTGAGAAGACCGCTCACCTGGCGGGGATTTCCATTCATTTCAACAAGCATGCTGTCATCCGTAATCTCATCTGCCATCGCCCCAAAAACTTCAAGAATTCCAAAGACTTCCGTCCTTTTTTCACTCTCAACCCGAATGCGCATCAGGAGAAGCTCCCGAACCAGAGATCCGTGATAGGGCAGATCTTTCACATCCAGCACATCAGGAAGCTTGAGCAGCTGACCCTTAAACTGATTGAGAGTGTTTTCATCACCGTCCACGATTATGGTCATGGTGGAATTTTCAGGTTTGTCTGTGACGCCCACGGCGATGCTGTCTATATTATAGCCGCGCCGGGTAAACAATCCGGACACATGGCTCATCACGCCAGGACGATTCTTAACAAGAATTGACAGAATAAATTTCACAATCATTTCACCCAGAACTCTCCTCGTCTTTTTATTGTCACGATACGTCAAGTCCTTATTGATTTATGTTTACAGGATGTTAATTGATTGCCCGCCAGCGCGGCCAATAACCTCTGGTATAATTTAAGCGAATTTTGCAATTCCATGATTATGTTTCGTTTACTCTTCCTGCCCCTGCGTTTTCTATTTTTTCTATACCACCGCGCCAGAAAGATTCTAACCGGACGGGGCAACACGCTCTTTCATCGAATTCCAGATCGTTTTACAATGATGCGTCGTACCGGCTTGCTGGCCGGTTTTATCGGAAAACAGCCCGCAAATTATATCGACTATCTGTCGCTCTTGAGAATACTTAAAGATAGCATATATTTAAAATATTTTATCTATTTTGTCCCGGACATACATTTCTCCTGGGCGCAGACTGAGGAAATCGGCCGCTGCCTTAAAGGCATTGCCGCTGCCGGAAAACAGCTCGTGGCGTATGCGGAAGGCGGCGGGATAAAAACGATTTATCTGATGAGCCTGGCGCAAAAAAGATACACCGCTCCCAATGCGAATTTCATGGTTGCTTTCCCTTCGGCCGAGCCGTTCTTTTTTAAGCGGATTTTGAGCACACTGGGCGTCAGCGCGGAAGTGCACACGGCGGGAAAATTTAAGAGCGCCGGTGAGATTTTTGAAAGAACGTCATTTTCGAAGCCCGCCAGAGAAAATCTGGAGCAGCTGCTCGGCGGTATTCGCGGAGAAATTACAGAGGGACTGCGAAATTCAGCGGGCATGAACAGTGAAAAAGCGGACCTCCTGACACGATTTCTAACAGACAACACCCTGTGCAGGTCTGACGATCTGATCAGGCTCGGTTTCATCAATGAAGAATGCCTTGAGAGCGAGCTCCTCAACAGACTATCCGGAAATGCTGAGGAAGTTCCGCCTCCGCATATCTATTCCAGAAATTATCAACAGGAATCGCCGGTCAGGGCCCTGGCCAGGTTTCGCCGGCATTTGAAAAAAATAAAGAAAGAGAAGAAGGCCGGAATATTCAAAATTACAGATGAAAGACGAATTTACAGACATCAGCGCAGCTCACGTTACAGACTTTTTCGCTTTCGCCGCATACCCTCCGCTGCCTTTGTAACCATGGAGGGAGCGATCAGAATGGGATCTGTGGAAGATGAGGCCGCCGGGATCGGTATTTCCGCCTTTCCAATGCGGGATCTTTTCGCACAGCTTGAGGAATCGACGGAAGAGGTGGTGGTTCTCTGTATCAACAGTCCCGGAGGCGGCAGCGACGCATCAGAGATGATTTACCAGAGCATAGAAAAACTGGCCCGGATTAAACCCGTAATAGCCGTGATGGGAGCGACTGCTGCGTCCGGTGGATATTACATTGCCTGCGCGGCTCACAGGATTTACGGGGCCAACACAACAATCACAGGGTCAATCGGAGTGGTGACCATCCGGCCTAATTTAAAGAATTTTTACAGGAAGTACGGAATTGATAAAGAGCGAATCGCATTCGATCGCACACGAGATCTGCTTTCGGAATCGAGCAGTCTGTCCCCGCATTCTCTGAAGCTTCTGAAGAAATCAATCGATCAATCCTACCGTCTTTTTCTGGACAGAGTTTCGCGCGGACGGGGAAAAAAACATTCAGATATCATTCAGGCTGCGGAAGGACGAGTCTGGACAGGCCGGGATTTCGCCGAGCTCGGTTACACCGACGGATGCTTCAATCCGCTGGAGGCCCTGGTTGAGTACAGAAAAACTGCCGGCTATCCCGATGACCAGGAGTTTCGTCTGAATTTTTATCCGGAAATAAAAACAGATATTCGCGCTCTTCTGGGAGACCGCCTTCCATCTCTGCCAGGCCTGAGTGAAAAGCTTTCCTTCCTTGAAGAACCGCTGCAAACGCTGGACCTGGCGCTCTCTCGAACCGGAAGTCTTTACTATTTTCCTCATTCCAGCATTTTTCGAAATTTATGAGAATCCGGGCTGCTGTATTGGTCTTTCTGTCTGCCGCAATCTTTCCCGGTATGGCCTTGAACGCACAGCCGGTTTCTCTGCACACTGGAGATAATCCTGTTCTGTGCAGTCCTTCCTGCGGCCCGATGCTTGAACATCCGGTTGTATGGTCATTTCAATTTGCCGATCAAGCCTCTGTTGGTCCGATTGATGTGCCATCCTACTGGCATGAATCGCTGCCGGGGCTTCCTTCAACGGGACGGGGAATTTACAGGCTGATCCTCGAATTCAAAGAAATCCCGCAGTTCGATGCTCTGGAAATCGGAGAAGCCGCTTCCGCCGCAAATGTTTTCTGGAACGGACAATGGATTGGAAGTTCCGGACGCACAGGAATTTCACGCATCAGTGAGTTTTCCCGACTTCATCCTCAGATATTCAGACTGCCGCTGCCAATCACAAAACGAAATGAGCTTCGCATTGACGTATCCAACTTTCATGCCAGGGGCGGCGGGATTTTGAAAATACGACTGGGCCTTGAGTCCGACTTCATTGCCCAGCGCATGACTGTTTTTTTCCAGGAAGGCGCCCTCATGGGCATTCTGAGTATCTGCGGATTATTCTATTTAATACTGTATGCGGCAAACACCCGCGATTTTTCGTATCTGCTATTTTTCTTTTTTACCGTGTTTTTAAATCTGCGCGCTTTCGCCTCAAATAGTTTTCTGGAATTTTTTTTTCCTTCCCGCGACTGGACCGACATCAGACTGCTGGCTGAATATCTGACCGCATTCAGCATTCTTCCCTGGATTTTTTTTCGTTTTCTTACAGCCCTGTTTCCCATATTCAACGTCCCGCAGCTGACAGCCGCCGGCTCACTGTCCGCAGTATGCAAAAAGGTTGTTCATTTCTACGGCAGGTACTATCTGACTCCGGCCGTAATCTTCAACGGTTTCTTTATCCTCCTGACAATGCGCCCGGAAATTTACGGCTACTTCCAGCCGCAGATGGTTTATTTTATTCTGGCGCCAACCTTCATTGTCTATATTTTTATTTTTATTACAGCCGTCTACAGCCGCCAGACCGGCAGCTGGATAATTCTCTGTGGCTTTCTTCTTCTTTTTCCGGCAGCGATTCATGATATTTTGAAAACATTGAACGGCAATTCTGACCGCCTGTTCCTTCCGGCGGGAATGCTCTTTTTTGCTGTCAGCCTTGCCTTCACACTCGGGTATCGCCACACTGTTCTGCTTCTGGAAGTCAAAAGATCGCGTCAGAAATATCTGCTTGCCGACAGGCGCCTCAAAAACAATGACCGAATAAAAAACAACTTTATTCTGAACACGTCCCGGGATATGCAGGGTCCGTTGTATTCAATCGTTGACAACGCGCTGGAGCTGCTGGATCAAAAACATGTGCTATCATCACATGGAAAAGCGACTATCCTGAAAATGGTCGATCAGGGAAAAAAGACTCTGCGATACTATGACAGAATCGGATACTATCTGGAAGGAGTTTCGCAGGGAGAATCCGCCAGAGTCGACCTGCGGCGGGATTTTGAAATTACGGCCAAAATTCTTGAAAAAACATTGCCCGGGCTGACCTTCCGGACTGTCAATCCATGCAGCAATACAGAATTTCATATTAACAGAAACGCTCTCAACAGCATTCTCACCGAAATTGCGGAAAATGTCTATCAACATTCCGAAAAGAAAAATCTGATTCTCGAAGCGGAAATTGACGAAGAACGCAATCTCATCCTTGCCTTCTATGTCGAAGAAATCCTGCCCGAGAATTTCCAGGACTGGACTGAAGAATTCTTCAGATCGGACAGACAGGGAACCGGAGCGGGACTGGGATTGTCAATAACTCAAAAACTCGCGGAGATGAGCGGCGGGACTTTCTTAATTCAGAACAGCAATCGCGCCGGATTCTTTGAGATCCGGATTTCGCTGCCCGACCAAAAATCAGCAGACCAGAATTTTCCAGGAGCGAAGCATGCCCGTTTTCTCATTGACTGCGGTTTCTTTCAGCAGGCGCTTAAGGAAATCCGGGAAATTGAAA
Source organism: Spirochaetia bacterium (assembly GCA_009885105.1). Taxonomy (GTDB): domain Bacteria; phylum Spirochaetota; class Leptospiria; order Leptospirales; family Leptonemataceae; genus VFLI01. Next base: position 16,111 of record VFLI01000088.1, read on the forward strand.
ATGGTTCGCTGCGGCGAAAACTGACGCAAGAATGGCAGAGAGAACACGCTCTCAGATCGGCGTGAACATTTCTGATAAGAATCAAAGAGAGTCCGCCTCGATTTTCGCCTCTATATCCTCCTCCGTAAGAAGAGGATCCGGAAGAGATTCGAACAGCTTTCGTTCTATCAGATAGAAAGGCGCTGCATAGTCTGCTATTTCCGGACCGATCCGATTTGTGTAAGAGGTCGTGAGAGTTGTCAGATCGGAATCCTGCGAGGCATAATTGTTTCTGGCCAGAGCTTCCCAGACTATTGCCGGTGTAGAGCAGCCGTAGAGAGCGGATTGAACTTCCATATCGACCTGCCCTTCCCGTTTTTCCAGCCGATAGAACCGCACAGTCAGAATTCCGTCCAGTTTTTCTTTCGCACAATGCGAGACCAGATCGACGGCCGGATCGAGCAGTTTCGGGAAAAAAATGTACTCTTTATGATGGCTTATGTATTCGCGGGCTACGGCTGCAAACAGTTTCCTGATTTTTTCATCCGTATGAGCGCTTTCGACAAGCAGCATGATTCGTTTTAGACGCAGCCGCTCGGAGCTTTCATATCCGGATTTTATCCGGCTGTATCGCACAGTGCATGAGACCAGAAGCAGCGGCACACAGACGAGAATCATTGCTAAAAATATTTTTTTTCCCGATTTCATGACAGCCTCAAATCAATGCCGCATGTAGGACGGCACGGTATCGAAAAACTTGCTTCTTTTTTCCGAGATATACTGAATCAGTGACGGCAGAACCGTCAGCGAAACCACCATCAGCGCCGTAAGACCGATCACGGCCAGGTAACCCATCGAGCGTATCCCCGGATGGTCCGCAATGGCCAGAGCGCCGAATCCCACGATTGTCGTCAGATTGGAAGCGGCCACGGCGGCCCCGGTGCGAAACAATGAGGCGGAAACAGAGCGCTCCTCCAGATATCTCATGAAAATAAAAATACCGCTGTCAATACCGTAGCCGATGATGATAGGAAAAACGGCCACATTGAAATAATTCACCTTCACGCCGAGCAGCGTCATCCCGCCCAGCATAAAGAGAATTCCGACAAAGAGCGGAAGAAGCACGAGCAGACAGTAAGTGATTTTTCTAAAACTTATAAACAATACAAGAATCACAAGAATTATCGTGCCGATTATAATGAATTTGGCCTCACGCTGAACGATGTACGTAAAATGCGCAACAAGCAGCGTCGATCCTGTGGTTCTGGCGATTCTGGTTTCTTTCTGTAAATCCTGCAGGGTTTTGAAGGGCCTTTTGTGAAGAATCACGTCGTTTACACCGGGAAAAAATCCCAGGGCTTTCAATTCCCGCTCATTGATTCTGTTAACGATATCCAGAACTCCATTGATCTCTTTTTCCGATAAATTCATGCCCAGAATTGCTTTCCTGGCGGTATCGCCGGTTATGCGACGGCCGGTTTTTCTTGACCATTCCGGTATCCAGCTGGCCAGCCTGTAGATGGTGTGCCGCCCCACAATCGGATAGTGGATTTCGCCGATCAATTTGTCCAGCCGGGCCAGATCCGATGCAAGATACAGTTTGTCGACCTCTGGATATATGAATGTCAGATAGCCCTGAATTTTGCTGGTGGGAACGCTGTGAAACTGCTCGGTGACGTAGGGCGGAACGTCGGCGAAAACAAAAGGCTTTTCCGCAATCATTGTCTGGTATCTCTGCCAGTATTTTCTATACTCCGGCGGTATCATGGCCAGCTTAATGATCGCATTCTGCCGGCGAAAGTTCTGGATCATAGCATAATTCTGCTGCTGTCTTTCCTGCGGCGGCACGAAAGCAAAAGCGGATACGACCTGCCCTATCATTCCGTCCATACCCTCGCTCAGCGGCTCAAAGTATTCCCAGAGCTGCGATGCCTCTTCCGCAGTATCTGTGGCGATCGCCAGAGGATCCCCGGCTATTTCGAAACGCAGGTGAAGCTCTTCTTTAAGAAGTTCCGATTCGGCAGTTGCATTCAGCATGTTGCGCGAATCATGATCGAAGCTGACCTCCCGGGCTAAATAAACTCCGACCGGAACAATACAGACACAGACAATCAGAATGATCCGTGAAAGTCTTGGTATGTTGAACGCTTTATACTCTTCCTGTTCCGCTTTTTTTTCCCGGGGAGTCTCTTTCAGATAATCCATCAGACCGGGAGAGTATTTTGCGTAAATGACGATCTGCAGAGGCGTCAGAAAAAACATCGTCAGAGCCGTGATTGCGATACCGTAGGCGGATACCAGCCCGAACTCGCTGAAGCCCCGGAAATCGGAAGCAATCAGAGCGATGAAAGCAGCCGCGCAGGTGAGAGCCGCGAAAAACGCCGCCGATCCGGTGTGTATGATCGATTCCTTGATCGCGGCCATCAAATCCTGGCGGTGCCAGAACTCTTCTCGAAAACGAAAAATAAACTGAATCCCAAAATCAATGCCCATTCCGGCCAGAATGCCACCGAAGATCGAAGTGATGATGTTGAGCTGGCCTATCACAAGACTTGTGACGCCGTAGGTCACTATAATAGAATATATCAGCGAAACCATGAGCGCCGCAATCAGTCTTTTTTTCCTGACAAATACAATTAGAATTATCGTAATGCCTATAATCGCAATGGCCATTGTCGGCTGGAGGCTGTTTGTGATTGAATCGTAAGCGTCCACGTATTCAACATAGCTGCCCGTAAAACCGACTTTCACTCCGCGGGACGCGAAGCCTTTGTCCTCCACAATTTTTTTAATTCTCTCAATGAGCTGCTTGCTTCTTTCGATTTCATTCATGCTGAAAGTGGGCTTGAGCACCATCACCAGCATTTTTCTGTCCGGTGATATGTAGTAGTCGTCAATGATTTCCTTTTTTCCGATTTTTGTGTATTTTGCCAGGATATCGGAAAGATCGAGCCTGTAGTCGCGCCTCACAAGCTCGATGTAGAACGGATCCGCTCGGGCGATCATTTCTTCTCGTTTGATGCCGATGCGACGGAAGGCCTCACGCAGGTCCGCCGTATCCCAGTAAAAAAGAAACTTTTTTTGAATAAAATCCAGGCTGAATTTGTGGCGGATCGCGCGGATCTCATCAACTTTTTTTAGTTCAACATAAAGTTCATCACTGACCTCTTTCAGGATATGCGCCCGGGCCACATTGGCATCGTGATGTTTCGCATAAAAAGAGGCCGCCTGTTTCAGCAGCGCTTCCGCCTCGGTGTCCTTTCCGCGCATCTTTAAATCCCGCGCCCTGGCCACCAGCTTATCCCCCTCATCTTCTTCCTGGTATTTCAGAGACAGAATCACAAATCCTGTTCCCCCGACCATTTCTGTAATTTTTTTTGCCTCTTCCACTACGGAAATATTCTGCGGCAGAAGATCGAGCTGATTGGAATTGATCGTGAGCCTGAGAGCCAGAAAAATAGAAATCCCGAGCACAGCAAGGGCGATCATCGCACTTATGAAATAGTGCTTTAAATACAGGTCACAGAATCGGGAGATCAAAGAGCGCATTGCAGTACATTATCCTTGAGTAAATTTCTATCTTTTGAGAGAATTTCTATCTTTTGAGAGAATTGACGATGGTCTGCAGCTGATTGTTCACTCCGTCCATCCCGCTCTGTCTGTACAGAACCAGCACCTGCTGATCGCGGCTGCGCTGCATGGAGGATTCATTGCGCTCGTTCAGGAAGTCGGTGACAAAATAATCGTTTCCGACTTTTGTAAGCACCCAGGTAAAAACAATCTGTTCCGATCCCGCATACAGAAGCGAAGACCGGATCCTGTGCTGATCCCCGGTGACAACGGGCTGATCATACGACAGATCGATATCTTTGAAATACTTCAGAGCCAGGGGGAACGCTTTCAATTGTATGTATTCTTTGAGAAGGCCGATAAACCGCTCTTTCTGCTGGGGCGTGGCCCGGTCATAATTGGCGGGCGTTAACAGGTATCTGGCAATCTGCTCCGCTCCAACAAATGCCAGAGCCCTGTCATCCTTGCCATAACGGATAAATCCGATCATTTTTTTTAACGTGGAAACGGCATCCGGCGCCTGGGCCGGCTCCGCAGGGGCCTGTGACATAAGGGAGCCGGAAACCGCCACGGTCAGAAAGACAGCAGTCGCAAGTAAAATTGTTTTGAACTTATTCATCATTTTTTCAGCCTGAGGTCATGTGTCGGACAGGGAAACTTTACGGCAATCACAATCTGAGCGACCTTCTCTCTCTGCGATGCGAGGAGGTCCTGATATGAAGTCCCTCTGATGCCGATAATGTTTTAGACGTATGAAAATACCAATCGTCGAGCTTATTTTTACATTTTCACTGCTTCCATTTCCAGGTATTTCTAACGCCCAGAATGAGGGATACCGTGACTGCGCCGGAGCTCTGGCAACCGGGGAATCCGGACGCACTGGAATCGAAAGAGCGACTGCGCTTTCTTTGCTGAAGGAATGCCCGTCGACGCCGCAGATTCGCAGACTTCTGGCGCGCTGGGCGCAGACAGGCGATGAACGAAATCGCAGAGCGGCTCTGTACTCTCTCGACGGGCATCTGAATGATGACATACTGAGAGATTTAATTAATTTATATTACGATTACAATCTTGAGCCCTGGGAAGAGGACGCGCTTTTTTCCTACTTCGACCGTCTGGCAAAACCGGCCCATAAGAGCCTGCTGGCCCCCATCTTCCGTGAAGGTCTGCGGAGAAACGACTCTTCCGCCGTCCACAGTCTTCTGGGTCTGGGATCTGCCGGTTCGACGGAAGACTGGATGCGTATCCGTCCTTTTTTCTCCAGCGAAAGACCGTTGCTGCGAATCGCCGCCCTGGAAAGCGCGCGCCGGCTGAAGATTTTTCAGGCCGCCGCCGATGCAAAAAGCAGTCTGTTTCACAGCAATGCAGCTGTTCAGAAAGCCGCCATCAATCTCCTTGCGGAAATTCCAACCGACGAATCTCTCGATCTTCTGGTTTCTCTGTACGCCCGGGGATCGCAGCCGGATAACAGGGCACAACTCATGTCCGCTCTCAGAAAAAAACTGGGAAGCCGCAGGGCCGCTTTCGCATCCCGGACTGCTGTGATTTATGAAACCGCATCCGGAAGATCCAAAATTGTATCTGTCCTCAAACCGCTCACGCCCATGTACATCATTAAAATAAATCCGGAGGCGGTTGATCTGTTTCCTTCCGAAAACAGCGAACCGGTTTCGGGCAGCTGGATCCAAATTTCAACTCATGATAATATTTCCGGATGGGCGCATTCGTCGCAAATAGAGACGGTGAAACTCTGATCGCAAAAATTCCGGAGATACTTCCTTTTCTTCTGAGTTTTTGTCTGTCAATCCTCCTGTATGCTTACTGCCGGGACGCGATCGGCGATCTTGAACTGCGCGGCTATTCCTGGGGAACGACCTATACCGTGAGGATCGAACGCCTTCCCGGATGCAGCGCTGACGCTGTTTATTTAAAGAATGAAATACAAAAACAGATCTCCGATATCGACAGGAAATTTTCCAGCTGGAATCCATCGAGCGAGGTTTCGTCTTTCAACGCGCATGACCCCGGAGATGTGTTTATTTTCAATGACGATACGGCGCAGGTAATTCGAAAAAGTCTTGAACTCTCGGAAAGATCCAACGGCTATTTCAATCCATTGATGGGTGAACTGATTCTCCTCTGGGGATTCGGTCCTGATGCGCCGCCATCAGCCAGCGGAGGAGAAAGAAGCTTCCTGCCGTCAGATCACGAAATTCGCAGCATCGTGAATCGGACAGCTGCCGGGCTTCTCAGAATGAACAACAACCGGGGCGTTAAATTGAATGCGATGATAAAACTGGATCTCACCGGAATTCTGGACGGTCTGGCAGCGGACAGGATTTCAGAGAGGCTGACCGGAATCGGATGCCCTTCGCATCTGGTTGAACTGGGAGGCGAAATTCGAGCCTCGGGCCCGAGGACGTGGAAGATTGGAATTGAAAAACCAGAGTTCGGCAATGAGCGTTCGATCTTTTTAAATCTCGCAATTCAAAATACTTCGCTGTCCACTTCCGGCACCTACCGCAGCTTCTTTCGACATGCCGGCAGAACGTACTCTCATGTGCTCAATCCGAAAACAGGCTTCCCCATCAGCGGGATTTCATCTGTCACAGTAATCGGACCCGAGTGTATGACAGCCGATGCGCTTTCGACTGCAATTCTTGCGGCGGGTCCGGATTATAAAATAGTCGCAGAGCGATTTCCACTCTACGATTACCTTATCATTCAGGCGAATCCAGAAGGAGGCTACGAAGAGATACAGAGAGCTGGCATGGAAAAATATAGAATAGAATAGAAGAAGAAAAAGGAATAGACATAACGACTTAATATATTAGAAAGTGTCTCAATGACACAAGCGCTGGCCAAACCTGCTCCCGTCTGAACCGTCAACGTTGAACTGCTTTTTTATCGGTCTTCAGGAATTTCAGCGCCGCTGCATTCTGCGGATCATAGACCAGAATTTCGTTGAGGATGGTCGCAGCACGGCCGTGATTTTTCATCCTCAGATAGATTTCGGCCAGATTCAGAAGATTTTTTAGATGGTCCGGTTTACGCAGACGGACTCGTTCACCGTCATCGGCAGCCTGCCTGTAGTCGCCCGATTTCTTCCGCCCCAGCGATAATAGATAAATCAATTCCGTATTCCAGGGGAAACGAACAGCCGCCGCTTCGCAGTGAGAGGTCAGTTCCTTGTAATTTTTGCTGCGCCGCAGAGCACGGGCCGTGAGCACGGCCAGTTGCACATTGTCCGGTTCTATGGCCCGGGCCTGCCCGAACTGATGCAGAGCCTCGGAATAATTCTTGTCACTGAAAGCCTGCCTGCCCAGGTTCATTTTTGTTTCAAATTCCGGCGATACTTTAGCTTCATCATGGTTCTGGTAGGTGATCTGTATCAGGCTGAGATCGTCTGAAATGGCTCCCTCCTCATGGATTTCTTTTTCAATAAAGGAAAGCACTCCCGCGGACCTTTCCACGACCTTCACAAATAGGTTTTCATCCTCATTTATCACTCTGTTGCCCGCGCCGTCATCACGCAGAATCAAATCGTCCCTTCCGTCCGATCCGACAATCACAATGTCGCCGGGTCTCATTCTGAAAGTCTCAACTGAGAGAGGACGTTCGATATCTCTTGAACCGATTTTGCGAAGCACATCCGGCCTTCCTACAAACTCGGCACGGCCTTCTCGAAAAAGAACCGGGCGGGGATGCTCTGCATTGATGAAGTATATGAATCCACAGCTGTCATCGACAAGACCCATCACAACTGAAACGAGCATTGTTCCATCGAAGGATATGAAGATGTTCTGAAGCTCTATGAAACATTCTTTCAGCCACTGCTCCGGGTATTTCTCTCCAGCGGACTTCAGCTGCTGTGTTCTGGCCACCACAGAATTGAAGACAACTCCGAGAACCAGAGCGCCCCCGGCGCCCTGAATTGATTTTCCCATCGCATCGCCGTTTATGAAAACGGAATACGTCCGGCCGCGAAGCTGGATGCTGTGTGAAATGCAGAGGTCTCCGCCGATTTCAGAATCCCATTTTCGAAAATGGAAAGTCTTTTTCTGGCGCACCAAAAACTCCAGAGAAACCGTCTCGCTTCGGGCCAGATTCTGTCCGAGAGGCTTGATCAGGAGAGATGTAAGAAAATAATCGCCGTCCTGCTGAACTTTTAAATTCTGAACCTCCGTGAGAGTATTCTGCAGCTGGGCAGTCCGGTCTTCGACTTTTTTCTCCAGATTGACGTTGAGTTCTTCCACTTCATTATGAACGCGCAAAAATCGATTTGCGAGAACAACAGCAATGCCGAGTATGTAGAAGGAAAATCCGTATTTGGTAAAACTGAGTCCTGTGTTCAGTATCGCCGCATCAATGAGGTCAAAAATCGCCGCAGATATATTTATCATATGTCCGATCAGCAGACGTCGAGCATCCCTGTGTTTTTTTATGGACTCCTTGATTAAAACGTATGTGGGATATGAAAATCCGGGAAAAACTGCGGCGATTTCCCACGCTTTGAGTGTCTGCTCCGCCAGATACATCGGCAGAAAAATCACAGGAGGTATCAGCAGAAGACAGAATACATAGTAAGATTTTGTAATAATTGTCAGCTTCTTATAGAAAAACACATCCGTGAAAGCCAGCATCATCGGTATCGCCGCATAGAGAACTGCCAGTTCCACCCTCTGAATCAGTATCGTATCCAGAGGCATTCCGGCGAACTGAAGCTCGAATATTATATCCGTCCGGGTCATCAGATAGATGAAAAGCAGCACGCAGAAGCCGCCGAAATAGAAATTGTAGTTTTCTTTTCTCCGCTTCATATAGAGAAGCAGATGATAGGCCCCGGTAAAAAAATACAGAGCGATCAGAATCCAGGACATTCTGTCCTCGCGCAAAGTCATCAGTTCATCGAAAAACCCGAAATCATAGCGCTGCGTTAAATAGAAACCGGTGTGATCATACCGGGGATCTCCTTGAATCTTGATGACCAGGCGGTTGTTCTTTTCTTTCAGGCAGCCGGCGTTGACAGGCCAGACGGTCCCGCGCACGGTTCTGTGCAGCTGCACTTCTTCATTCGATGCAACGCCCTCTTTCACTATCAGGCGGCCGTTCAGATATATTTCAAAAACTTCGCCGATCTCTCCCAACCGAATGCCCGGCTGGCGGCCGCCGGATTTCAGTTCAGCGCCGGCGTCAAAAAAAGTAATGAAGGTGTAGGTGGCGAATGACCTGTCAACAGGCCTTGCCCTGTTGACCCAGATTGGAAAAGTAGACTGACCGGTTTTTAATGCTGAAATCTTTGTCCAGCCTTCAGGTGTAGAACTGTCAGAGAAGCGGGCCGGACCATCGTCGCTGATGAATTTTTCTTCAAAACTGTCTGCTATCCACCAGGTGCGGCCGGTACACACACTGCCTCCGCTGTCCGTCCGGCATTCCTGTGCCAGATCGATGTATGTCTGCGCGGATAATCCACAGCGAGACAGAACGACGAACATCATCGCAAAGAATAAGAAAGTATTTCGATTGATAAAAATATTATGCTTCCTGATTATGAAAATATCCTGCCATCGTTCAAAAAAACTGATCTTTAATCAAGAAATTTCGTGCTTTCGTACAAAATAAATGAATTATATAGGAAATATTACCTTTGGCTGAACCATTCTCCGCTATTTTGATCGGCGCCGGAAGGCATCATCCATGCGCTTCGGACAGGACCGTTCGGCAGATGCGTGTATCGATACGAGAACGAACAGCCCGATGCCACTGCTGATTTAAAAATTAAATCCGAGTGAAAACACTCCGCGCCACTTCGAAAGAGGCAGAGACCTCTTCATATCGTAGGGCGTCGCCCATTCGATCTTCATCACCGCTCCCGGAAAAAGAAAACCCATTGCCCACTGGATGCCCGCGCCGTAGGAAAGATGCAGGTCCCGTGTGACGCCGAACCGGCCGTCATAAGCCTGGTATTCATGCCAGCTGTCAAAAGCGGATCCGGCATCGGCGAAAATAACCCCCCGAATCAGCCCGGGAGACCATGAGGACGGCACGCCGAACTGTAGATATTCGATGAAATTGAACCGGTATTCCAGATTGAGCATGAAGGCTTTTGTTCCCTCAAATTCAAGAAAGTCGTACCCGCGAAGACTGTACAGACCCCCCAGCCTGTACGGATAGTACTTCGCATCCGGCCCTGTCACGGCTCCCGCAAATGCCCGGAAAGCGAAAGTCGAATAGCCGCTGAAAAAATGATAAAACCTGTATTCGGAAGTCATTGAATAAATATTCCGCTCCGTGCCCGTGCCGCGAAATGGAACAGAATAACCGGCAAAGACAGAATGACCGTCCATAGGACCGTACATCGAATACACAACATTGTTGAAACGATAGCTCAAATTGAACGATTGATGATTCTGGAAAATATCCTGCTGCTCTCGCTGTTCCGGAGTCGACTGGCGGAAAACCTGTTCATCACGCCCCTGTTCGTATACGGCCGTAAGGGCGCCGTAACGGTGCAGTGGATACTCGGCTCCGGCGTACATGCCGATATTGTTCCGGCTCAGAATTCTAAAATATGGATTGTACAGAATATTGTTCAGACTCAAATCGGTAAAATTGAAGACGGCGAAATTTCCAGCCTGCCTGAAAATCCCCATAAAAAAGTCGATCCGGTATTTCAGATAAGCGTATTCCAGAGTAAAATTTGTGGTCGAGGCTCGGCCGTAAACGGACACCAGAGCTGCCAGTCGGTGATCGCCAGCATCATCCGTGAGCATCGTGAATGCCATCGCGGCCAGACTCGTTTTACCGGAAGGACTCGAAGCGCCGGTGATCCAGACAAAGGTATTGGCGTCAAATCCCAGAGAAGGCTGGTAATTGCTGCCGAGATTCACGGGCTTTACGGGTTCGGCCAGCTTTACTCCGGCTGTAGGAAATGCAAAGTCGCCGGGATTGTATGTCCGGTCACTTTCAGGAAGTATAGATGTTTTATTTATTTTATTTGATATTTTATCCTCCGCCGAATTTCCCGGAGGCAGAACACGAATCTCGTAGGCGCCTTCGACCATCTCCTCATAGGAAGCGATTTCCGACGGATCCTTTCCTTCCACTACTCGGACCGACGGATGAAATACGCCTGTAGAGCTGCGCGTCAGAGCTTCTACTTCAGCCGGCCCTGCCGGAGAGTTCCGGGTCAGCGCGTTTTCTATCCTGTACAGATTCGAGACGCCGGTGAAATTGGAGAGAAAAATAAAACTGCCGTTCACAGAAGGCTGTCCGTAATCGGCAGATCCCGGAAGATTCGTGATCTGCTGCGCCGGAGCGCCCGGATTGTCCATCTGAAGCCGATATATCTGACGGTGCGGCAGGTCGACCATGTCCGGCTGCAGAGGCGAACAGTTTGTGCTGTAGAATAGAAATTTGCCGTCGCCGGAAAGAGCGGGACTGGATTCGTAGCATTCATCCGATGTGAGCCTGGCGAGGAGGTTTGTTTTTCTGTTCAGACTGAAAATATCTGCCCTGCCTCTGGCAACGCCGACGAAGAGGATCGACTCCCCGTCGGGGGAGAAAATCGGAAAGTGCACGGCGTCAAAGGGCGGCTCAAATACTTCGGTGATCTCGCGCGATTCAATATCAACAATCAGCAAAGCCTGTTTCCCGGCTCGTCTTCCGGCAAAAGCAATGCGGCCTCCGTCGGGCGAAAAAGACAGCCTGGTGGTGAGAGGCTGGTATTCCTCGTAGTCGGGCGTGCGAAGGGCGCGCAGGACAATGGTGATATCCTCAAATTTTTCCTTCGCGACATCAGGACCGGGCACGGGACGGATCACAATGCCCGGGAAAATTCCCACAGCGGTCATGTAAGCTATCTTTTTTCCGTCGGGCGAGATTACCGGATGCAGATTGAATCCGATGCGGTCCTCATACCGGTTCGTCACGGTACGGACTCTGTCATCCGGTTTCGCTGTGACGGAGGCAATCGCATTTTTATACCGCGACCGCATGAACTGGCCGAAGCCGATATTGAAATCCTCCACGTTTACATGGAAAGCAGACTCTATCGCAGTCTTCATATTGTGCAGCGCCTTAATCTCTTTCAGGAATGCGCCGATTCGCTCCTCCCCGTAGATAGAGGCAATATAAAGCATTGCCGCCTGCCCTCCTTTGTAATACATATAACCGCTCTGAACATTTCCGGCCTGCAGCATAAAAATATCCGGAAGCCTGTCGTGAAGAACCCCGTCCCGCACATGATTTTCCGCTGAATCGTCCCAGCCCAGAGACAGATATTCAGCCATGCCCTCCATGAGCCACAGTGGATAAGCCCCAAAAGACTCGCCGCGGAGTATATCGAATTGATAGGCGTGCACAATTTCATGCGCCAGAACATGGCGCAGATGCGAGTAGTCGCCGTTGAACGGCACAACAACGCGTTGTCGCAGAAAATCCGTGAATCCGCCGGTTCCCTCGCCTATGTCAAACGGCAGGATATTGGTGGCGGCAAAGTCCTGATGAGATGCATAGAGAAAAACCGGGATCACCCGGCTCATGCGGTGGTTGAGAATTCTTCCGAACCGGGCCGATGATTCCTCGGCAATGACGGAGGCTTTGAAAGCCATCTCATCGTAACCTTCCGGGTAATGAATACGAAAGTGAGGCGTGTCGAAGTATTTCCAGTCTTTTACTCCGGCCGGTATCTTCCAGTGCGCGAAAACCGGCGTCAGCGGAATCGCCGCCAGAATCAGGACAATGAGCTTGACTCGCAGTACCGACAATAATCTTCTGGAATCGGTGCGAAAAAAACGGCTGCACATTTTATGGAAACTGGCCCTGGTTTTTCCGGTTCTTATCCTTTTTTTTTTCGCGCCTTCGCTCATAGAATCCGCAGTGTCCGGCAGACTTGATTTTCCGGGCATAAAAGCAAATGTATTGCAAGTCGTAAAGTCTCAAACTGGTTTTGAGGCGGCAGTCCAGGGCATCCGATTCGATATTTTTCAGGGCATTGTTCTGACCGGTTTTTCACTGCAGACGGACAATCCCTCGGAAAGGGGGAAATACCTTTTTCAGTCAGAGAATGTCGTGCTGGAAATCTCCCTGTGGAGGCTGCTGAACAAAGAGTTTCCGATTCAGAGCATCCGCATTGATGGAGGAAAATTTCAGCCCTATCTGCTGTCCTTCGACCGGTGGAAAGAGATGCTGCATCCGGCTCCAAAGCCGCCCGGGATTGCGGCGCCGCCCGGCCCGGCCCCCGTTTCCGGCACTGACATTGAAAAATTGCAGTTTGAATTCAACAATATAAGTCTGATCCTGCCGGATCAGGTTCTGAATGCTGATGAGAGCGGACGGATTGAAACTGTTTCTTTCAATCTGACAGTGCGATTGAAGGAGGACAGCCGCCTGTTCCGGCTTGACTGGAAAATCCTCAAGCGCGGAGGACGAACCGGACATTTTGTTTGCAACGGAGTCCTTAAAAAAGACTACACCGGGCGGTTCGATTTTCACATCCGAAAAATGCCGGTAGACACAGTGTACGCCATGATTGCGGGAAGTCCGATTCTTCCGTTTTCCCTGCCATCAGAATCGCAGGTTCTGGGAACTTTTACCGGCGAAGGCAGCCTGGATCTGCTGGAAAAAAACGCCGCCATGAACATATACGGAGCAATCGACGAATTTGCCTTCGTGCTGTCGCCGGAATCCGGAGTGGCTGTTGCCGGTTCCAGGGCGGGACTTCATTACAATGCCGGATTTTCTCTCGGACAGAAATCTTCCTCTTTCAACAGGCTTGTGGTCGAACATGAAGACCTGAATCTTACAACCACATACGTAAGCTATGACGATGAAAAAAATCCCGCGGCTGCCAGGAAGACGCTGGAAACAGAAGGAGAGATAAATCTGACACCCGGCGAGGATGCAGTCCGCCCGGGTATTTTTGAATACTCTGGCAATATAAAATATAAAATAAATTTAATTAAACAATTAAATCAGATAACTGTTTCAAATATTGAAATTCTGGCCACCGATCTTGCCGCCTCCTTTCCTGCCGGGATATTTCAGGAACCGGCCCTGGAGCAGAAAAAAGACTCGGTGACTGTAAATTCCGGATCCATCCGTGGAAACTCCGCTTCCGGTTTGAAAATAAAGATGAACGGCATTTTCATCGATTCGCCGTTTGAGATACTGGGTGAAAGCTCGCTCCGGATATCTCCGCCAGCGGGAGAACTCCCGGCCATTGTTTCGCAGAACGCGGATATCCGCATCGATATCCACAACATGTCTTACAGAAAAATCGCGCTGCCCGTTGTCCGGCTGTTTGAAAAAATCTGGGAACTGGGCACGGGCGAGACGGCAGACAAGGCTGAAGATACAGGACCGGTCTGGAGATATCGGTTTATGGATCCGGATATATACGCAGGTCTTGTCAAACCGCTGACGTTGAATGCGAAAGTCCGATTTCTCGACATGGAAAATTCACCGACCGGGTCGGCGGCGGCGCTGGATCTTCAAATCAGCGCCAGAGACGGTCAGATTACCACGTCTGTGCCGGATATCCGGACCGAATCATCGGCAATTTCTTTTCATTACATGATCAGCCTGGAGCCGTCCTTGCCAAGGCACGAGCTGCGCTTTACTTTTCAAAACAAACACAATAGAATAAAAGTTCCGGAAATCACGGGCTCAGATGTGCCTCCTGAGAGCGTCGATATTGATTTTACATTTGCCGGAGACGGTTTTCTGCCCGGCGATCTGATCAATCGGAGTTACAGCCAGCTTACAGCGAAATTCACCTCAGGTATTGTCTTGAAAAACCAGCGTCCATTCCCTATCATAGCGCACAGTCTTGGACTTACCGGGGATACTTTCGCCCTGGAAGATTTTCAGGTGTACAGAGCCACGGACGGCCCCAAGGTCACCTACAGCGCGATCCACGGGAAAATGGGAGAATATGATGCTATAGGATCCGGTCTGTATCTTCCCGGACTGGGCGGGACTCTGCGCTTGAATTATACAAAAGTTGGAGCGCTCATGAAAAGCGGCGTCATCGGCATGAAAATTCTTCCAAATGGAAACTGGATTCCGGACGCAGAATAGGATTTCGAATGAGCTGCCGGATAAAACACGGCAGAAAATTGTTTAAGAATTTCGGCCGGCCGTATTTCTATCGTCTGTTTCCGTTTGCTCTCGCCCGCCCCTGATTTGCGGAGCCTCTGCCAGGAGTCCTGTTTTGATTCCGACTCTGGCTCAGATTCTGGTTTGAACGGCCTCTTGCCTTCTGGGCGCGCATCGCAGCCAGACGCTCTCCAATCGGAATCTCCAGCCGCGCATTCGGCCTCTTGCTGTAATCAAAATCGGACAGCATTTCTCTCTGCAGTTTTCGGCCGATGGTTTTCTCAATCGCGCGCACACCAGCCTCTTCATCAGGCGAAACAAATGTAAACGCTTCCCCGCTCAGTTCCGCGCGGCCGGTCCGCCCCACACGATGGATGTAATCCTCCGGAGTGACAGGAACATCGAAATTGATAACATGCCCCAGCGCCTCCACATCGATGCCGCGCGCAGCAATATCCGTGGCCACGAGGACACGATACGTTCCGTCTTTAAATCCTTCCAGAGCATCCATGCGCTGACGCATGGAACGGTTGCCGTGCAGACGGGCAGTTTTGAATCCTGCCTTTGTAAGATACTCAGCAAGACGATTTGTGCGGTGCTTTGTGCGCGTAAAAACCAGGACATCTTTCATGATGCCGCGGTCGAGCAGAGCGTGCAGAAGCGCCGACTTCAATTCCTGCTGAATCGGATACAGAGCCTGCTTGATCGTTCCGGCCGGAGCCGCCTGACGGGCGACATTGATTTTCACCGGCGACTGCAGAAGGTTTTTGGAGAGTTCCGCAATGGGAGCCGGTATTGTGGCGCTTAAGAAAAATGTCTGACGTTCGCGTGGTATGACTTTCAGTATGCGTTTGATGTCCGGAAGAAATCCCATATCCAGCATTCTGTCCGCTTCATCGAGTACCAGATACTCAATGCCGTTAAGCTTCGCGTAAGAATTCTGCATATGATCCAGAAGACGGCCTGGAGTCGCGATAATCACATCCACTCCGGAACGCAGAGCCCTTTCCTGTTCTCCCATGCCTACGCCGCCGTAGATGACCGCGGAAGTCACAGAAGTGTATTTTGCAAATCCCTTCAGATCGTCCAGAATCTGCGCGGCAAGTTCGCGGGTGGGGGCGACGACGAGCGCCCGGGTTGTGCCCCGTCGCTTTCCGATAAGACCGTTCAGAATCGGGAGAAGAAATGCGGCAGTTTTTCCGCTGCCTGTGGCCGCACAGGCGAGGATATCTCTGCCTTCCAGCGCCGGCGGGATGGCGTCCATTTGAATCGCCGTGGGACGGACATAGCCGATATCACGGACTGCTTTCAGAATAGTCGGATGCAGGGCGAAGGAATCAAACAAATCATTGGCCGGGGCTTGGGCTGGGATAATCGGGGTCATTCGTCACAAATTCACAGAGACCGCTGGTGAACAGCACTAATAATGTGCCTTTATTTGAGCCGAAAACATGCCTTCGAGAGCGATGCCGGGAAACAACCCTATTCCAGAGCCCGCAGTTCCATGTGCGTGGCGCGAAATCGCTGCGCCAGATACCGGGCAAGACTCGCATAGAATTCCTTGCCCAGCTCCGGATCCTCCATCGTTAATTTCTCAAACCGGATTCTCGAAAGAGAGAAAAGATCAGCCGGCGTGAGAGCGATTGCGTCCGCGGACCTCGGTTCGTAGTCCACAAAGGACATATCGCCGAAAAAATCACCCGCTCCGAAAGTGGCCAGATGCATGGATCGTTTCTCCCCTAGCGCCAGCATTATTTTCACCTGACCCCTTCTTATGAAATATATCTCGTCGCTGTCGTCGCCAGCTCGGAATACAGTATCGCCCTCTTTGAAGCTTTTTTCCACTATATGGGATCTGAGAGACATAAGGCGCTCCGGGCTGAATGTGTGGAACATTTCGATTTCCGGTAGTTCCAGAGGTCCCTCCCTGTGCGAGCGGTACAGTTTTTTTTCGTCCAGAATATAGTCTTCCGCCCATTCGATGGCATAGAACGATTCGTCAAAAATCAAAGTTTTGTTGCCGGGTTTTACAAATCCCGCCTCGGAAAGATATTTATCGATGTTCATACCCGCAGAAAGCGAATTGGTCAGGTCCGACAGCAGAAGACGGCCTCGCTTCGCATCGAGAAGCGACTGTATCTGTTCGAACATATGGACGGCCGTGAAGTCAACGGACTGTACTCGGCGCATGCTCAGGATAATAAACTGCGCATCTTCAATATCATCGCTGATCGTCATAAAAAGCCTGTCCGTATTTCCAAAAAAAAGACTGCCCTGCAGTTCATACATAATGATCCGCCGGCCCTGTTCTCGCAGCGCCTTTATTTCTGAAGGCAGGCGGCTTTTCTTTGAAGACATTTCATTTCCGCAGCTTTTTCGCCTTATCACAGAGCCGCGCATCTGCTCCCGGAGAAAGAACACAACCGACAGCGCAAAACCGGCTATGGCGGCCGTCATCAGGCTGAAATTGAGAGCCGTGACGATGACTGTTACGATCACAAGAAAATCGAGAATCGTCGCCCGGCGCGTGAGAAGCGAAAACATGTGCCAGTCGATCATGCGAAATGCCACAAGAATCAGAATACCGGCAAGGGCGCTCACGGGCACCCAGGCGATGAGAGGAGAAAGAACGATCAAAGCCAATAATGAAAAAATGCCCGAAAGCGCGCCGGAAAGACGCGTCTGTCCGCCGCTGGAGATGTTCACAAGCGTTGCTCCCAGAGTCCCGGCTCCGGCGATTCCTCCGGTCAGAGCGGCCATAATATTTCCCGCGCCCTGTCCAAGAAGTTCGCGGTTGGTGTTGCTGCGCGATCTTGTCAGCGTGTCGACGATCACGCAGGATTTCAATGTGTCGATAGAAAGTATAACCGCAAGTGTGGCTCCGGCCACTATCGCATGACGGAGTATATTAAAATCAAGACGGGAAACGGCGTCAAATCGTCCCAGAAAATTCCCCATTGAGAAATCTCCCTGAAGCGCGCCGATCAGCAGTTTGTTGTTTTCCAGACTGCGGTATTCCGGATGGAAAATACTCAGAATCGAAAAGACTGCCACGCCGCCGCCCAGACCGATAATCGGCGCCGGTATTTTGCGCGACAGCTTCGGCGCCAAAAACATACAGACAACCGTCGCGGATCCGATCAGGAGCGCATGTGGATTCCAGATCGACGGATCACGAACCATCTGCCAGAGTGAGGTCGACGGCGCAATCCCCGCAAATCGGGGCAGCTGGCCAAGAAAGATAACAATGGCAACAGCGCTGAGGTAGCCGGTTACAACGGGAAAGGGAATGAACTTAATAATCTTGCCGGCCTGAATGAAGGAAAAAACCAGCTGGAACAGGCCCGCAGAAAAAATAATGAGTGTCAGGATAAAAAGAATCTCAGCCGGATTCTTTACCCCAGAATCTCGAATCCATACCTCTGTCAGTATGCCGCCCAGGAAGGCGGCCGCAGGAGCACAGGGAGACGATATCAACCGCGGTGTGCCGCCAAAAATGGGCGCAAATATTCCCACAGCGGCCGCGCCAATAGCCCCGGCAAAAGCGCCCTGAGAGGTAAAACTCGGATCGAGTGTGGCAAAGACAACGATTCCGAAAGCCATGGACTGCGGCAGAGCCACAAGCATGGCGGCCAGACCGCCCCAGAAATCACCCGCCTTCATCTGTATATTTTCGGTCGGCCGACCCTCTATCCGAAGGAGGATATAAAACGAAAGGGAGTTATAATCCGCAGGGGCCGCCCACAGGGCAGCGGTGAATGAAAAACGCTCGCCTGCTCACCGAGCAGCGTAATTCCTACAATTTCAGTCAGAAATCTGTTTTCTAAGTCGGTGGAACATTATCTAATTCCGAGAAATAATCCAATTTTTTGCTGACCCGTTCTATACCTGTACAAAATAAGTCTGTGAGTTCGCCATTGTGTTTTTCATCGATTTCAGGTAGAATCCGGATCCTTTATTCTGTCCTTCTTCTATTTATATACCTGCTCTTTTCAATCAGCTGCGGCTCGGCCCGAATTCATCGAATACCCGGATTTTCTGATTCTGTAAATTCGGCCCTGGCCGATTTTCTGGAAAGGACTGCAGATTTCTCAGGGAGAAAAACAGCTGTATTCGACGGGGACGGAACCGTGCTGGGCCAAGTTCCTCACTATTTGGCCGATGAATGCATGTATAACTACTCTCTGTCCCATCCCGAAAAACACCCCGAGGTGATACAGAGAATCAGAGGTCTTTCCAATGTTTCCATACCTTATGTGCGGGGACGAGTCGAGTTTTTTGCAGGAGAATCGCTGGAGAATCTGAGGAAAATCGGCAAGGATTGTTTTGAAAAACACTATTCCGGTAAAATGTACGGGCCCATGCGAGCGTTGATCGATCTGTTGAAGAGAAATAATTTTGAGATCTGGATCATCACCGCCAGCCCGGAAGGACTCTATCAGGAATTTCTCAGCGAAGAGCTCAATATCGGCATAACAAATATCGTGGGTGTGAAATCCGTTGTTCGCGACGGCATCGTAACAGACAGAATCATTGAACCGGTGCCGCAGGATGAAGGGAAAAAAGAATCGATTGAAACGTTCGTTCAGGCGCGGCCGCTCTTTTCTGCGGGAAACAGCAGAGGAGACAGAGAAATGATTGAATACAGCGCCGGCATGAAAATGATCATCAATCCGGATGAACACATCGCTCAGGGCGATCAGGAGAGCATGGCGGAAACTGCCGGGAAACTGGGCTGGGCCGTGGTTCATATTCCGGACGAACCAGAGAAGGATTTTCCTGCCGTCTCTTCAACACAATTCCAAATTCGGCTCAACAAAACGCACAGCAGGAGGGACTGATGAGAGAGCGAATCACCCTTCGGACGGGGAGATCCGACAGAATGAAATTCATATCCGGAACTCTTCTTTTTGATATATCAATTCGTTTATTGATTTTTATTTTTTTCTTTACTTTCTCAATCATTTCCTTCTTAAGCTGCTCTAAAAAAGACCCGGATAAGAAGGAAGAAGTTCCGCCGGTTTCTGAAGACTTTCTGAAATATACCGGAACCTACCGGATTGAACCGACCGCGTACAGTGAAATTCTTGTTCTCAATCCAAACGGTTCCGCCGTGGTCACATCCAGGAAAAACACGGACAGGGTCCTGGGACGATATGTGATCAACAAAGATGTGCTTCGTATTTTTCTGGAAGAAGGAAAAATGACAGAGGGTCCGGAAGGGACATTCCTCATAAAAGCATACCGACCGGAAGGCTGGCGCGGTATGTGGAAAGAAGAAGTCAAAGCTCTGCAGCGCATCGACGAGAAAAAACCACAGCCCTGACACAGTAAAATATGGTTGACTGACAGGACGATTCCACCAGAATATTTCTCAATAAATGCGCAACAACCAGCCCGTAACCAACACAGAAATTCCTGTCTCCATCGATGATGTTCTCATCAGCAAAACCGACCTGAAAGGGATTATCACTTACGCAAATGATGATTTTATTAAGATCAGTGGGTATTCCTCGGAAGAACTGATAGGAAAACCGCACAATCTGATCCGGCATCCGGACGTTCCCTCTGAGGTTTTTCAGGAATTGTGGGAAACGATTCAATCCGGGGATCCGTGGACAGGCACAGTCAAAAATCGCGCAATATCCGGCGATTATTACTGGGTCGACGCGACCGTCACACCTTCATTTGATGATGATAATAAAATCAACGGCTACGTGTCTGTTCGTAAAAAAGCCTCCCAGGATCAGATCCTCAAGGCCTGGGAGTTGTATGCGCGGGTAAATCTGGGCGCAAAAATCCACGAAAGAAATCTCAATCCGGTTGAATGGTTTCGCAATCTTACGATTAAGAAAAAAATGCGAATCTCAGTCAGCCAGACTCTGCTGATAATTTCAGTGGCGCTGGGCAGCATTGGATATTCATACTACAAAGAAAAAATATTCAATGAAAAAGAGCTGCAGGGCGCGCGGTATTTGCAGCCGATGTCGATGCTTGCGCAATTCTTTGCGCAGCACCGCGGGCTTGCGGCTGTTTACCTGACCGGAAATAATGAAATACTCCCCAAACTGGCCGCGAAAGAACAGGAATTGCAAAAAGTCACACTGGAGGTTGATGCACTCGACCAGGAGCTTGGGAAAGAGCTCGAAACAACCGGCCAATGGAGAGAAATAAAAAATAAATGGATATCCCTGGTCAGAGAAAATCGCGGTCTTTCTCCCGAGGAAAGTTATAACCGGCACACTCTGCTCATCGCTGATCTGATGAAACTCATCAGCACTGTCAGCGCCACTTCTCTTCTTGACCTGGATCCGGAATCGGACGTTTATTACATCATGCTTTCTGTAACAAAGCTGATCCCGCGGCTGAGCGAATCGGCCGGTCAGCTCAGAGCCAACGGCATTCAAATTCTGGGTCAGAAAAATAAAACTGCTGATGATCAAGAACGAATCAGCGCAAATCTTCATCAATTTGAATTTTTTTTCCATGACTTCAGCGAAAACTTTTCCCTGATTGAAAAATACAATCCCCGGCTTTCGGAAGATTTAAAGAAATTGTTCAGCAGCTGCAATCAAAACAACACCGCGCTTAAAACAATTGTCCGGAGTCATATACAGAATACAGATAGAATTGACTATGATGCGGGGCGTTATTACGATGAAACGACACAGATCATCAATGGAAATTTTTCTTTCTATCATATGATGTCGAGCCTGCTTCTGACAAAACTGGCAGACCGATTGTCCGCGCTTTCTATTCGATTTTATGTCACAATCGGCACCATCGCTATGATTGTCCTTCTGATCGCCGTATTGCAGATGATCATTTATCGCGGACTGAATCAGAGCATCAAAGAATTCATCGCCGATGTTAAGACGATGACAAGGGGCAGCGGAAAAATAAGTCTGAAATCTAGAGGCAATGACGAAATTGGAATTTTGATGAAATGGATCAATGTGCTGATTCTCAATTTCACAGAAATACTGTACGTCACAAAAGCCGAATCCGGCAAGCTTATGAAAATCACTGCCGAGCTTCTTGTTCTGGTTGAGAAATACAACGATTCAGTTCAGAATCAGGCAGCGTCAACGGAAGAAACATCGGTGGCGACGGAAGAGCTGTCCGCCACATTCGACACTGTCACAGAGAGGATCATCCAGGAATCCAGCATGCTTGCTGATATCAATAAAACAATCGCTCGGTTCCATGAATCCATCGGCAGTATGGATGAAGCAATCAAGACTCTTCACGGGCGGGCGGAAAGTTTTGCCGATGAAGCGAATCGCTCTTCAGAGGGTACGTCTAAAACAATAGAAGCCATAAACGCGGTTGAATCCAACGCTCAAAAAATTGGAGAAGTTCTGAATGTAATCGATGAGATATCAGAAAGAACAAACCTGCTGGCCCTGAATGCCGCCATCGAAGCGGCGCGCGCCGGCGAAAACGGCCGCGGTTTTGCAGTGGTCGCGGATGAGATTTCTAAACTCGCCAATCAGACCGCTTCGAATACAAGAGATATAGGAAATCTGGTCTCTGAAACGCAGGATTCGATTAAGATCGCCGTGGAAAAGGTTGGAAATACTTCCAAAACACTCATAGAATTCACAAAAATAATCAGCGAAATCAGGGATGCCGCGAATACGGTTTCCATATCCCAGACTGTCCAGAGAGAAGGATCCAACCAGATATCACAGACGGCAAAAAAAATTGAGCACAATTCCATGGAAATCGTGAGCGCAGCAAGGGAGCAGAAACTGGGCGCCGACGGAATCGCCTCCGCCATTCAGTCAATCTCTGAAGACACCCAGAAAATCGCGGAAGGAATTCACAATCTTATG
Organism: Spirochaetia bacterium; assembly: GCA_009885105.1. Lineage (GTDB taxonomy): Bacteria > Spirochaetota > Leptospiria > Leptospirales > Leptonemataceae > VFLI01. Next base: position 38,598 of record VFLI01000088.1, read on the forward strand.
GAAACCGCGCGGGCTCTTGAGAAAACCGGAAACAATTTTGATAAAATTATTAAAAATTACAACATATAATCATTTGCATTGTGCCGGTGAATGGGCATAGATTTCCTTTTTCCAGATCGGCGCTTCCGATTAGAGCGCACCGGCTCCACAATCGCCATTTTTTTTTATTGACGTGATCCGGCAATTACCTGTATGATCGAAGCTTGATTCTACCAGAAAAATTCAGCGAAACAATCGAACTCCTGCGCACAAATCTGATTGCCGCAGTGGACAAAGGCGATCTTGCCGAAACTACCTCGATTCTGGGAACAGGTATCAGTCCAAACTTTCAGCCTGCGGACATTGCCTCTCCCATCAATTACGCGGCGGCCCGTAGTTCTGTTGAGATTATGAATCTTCTGTTAAAGCACGGCGCCAATCCAAATTTCACATCATCGGGCACCGTGACGACGCTCGGACAGGCATGCCTGAACGGGAATCTGGAAATGATCAAGTCGCTCCTGGAATGGGGCGCCAGAGTGAACGGCGTTGCATCTCCGATCCTTCAAACTGCCTTGATGCTGGCGTCGGGCCTGGGAAGAAAAGATATTGTTGAATGTCTTCTGGCGGCAAAGGCCGATCCGAATCTCAAAGACAGCACGGGCGCGACAGCGTATGATATTGCGCAAAAGAGCGGGCATGCTGAAATAATCGCGCTTCTGGCCCCGGTCACCAAGGGCGCTGTTGTGAAGGAAGATCCGGTCATCGCCGAGTCCGATCTGATCGGGCAGGAGCTGGCAAAGAATGCTCTCAAACAGGTGCTCGCTCTTGCGACGGTGAATGAGCAGCGTAAAATTCGTTCACTGCCTCCGTTTCAGGTCAATATGCATGCTGTGTTTTCTGGAAATTCCGGCACAGGAAAAACAACATTCGCCCGGTACTACGCTCAGAGAATAAAAAATATCGGCTATTTAAAAAAGGGCCACCTGATTGAAGTTTCCAGGCATGATCTGGTCGGCGAGTACATAGGTCAGTCGGCGCCGCGCACGGCCGCTGTAATTGAAAAGGCCCGGGGCGGCATTTTATTTATCGATGAAGCGTACAGTCTCAAGATTGATAAGAATGATACTCTCGGACAGGAATCGATAAACACGCTTATCAAATACATGGAAGACTATCGTGATGAGCTGGTGGTCATACTTGCGGGATACACCGAACTCATGCGCAGTTTTTTAGATTTAAATCCGGGAATGAAGAGCCGAATTCCCAACCTGGTTCCCTTCGAAGATTTTACGGATGAGCAGATCGGCATCCTTCTCGACGATATGTGCCGCAAACATGAAATGAATCTCGGTCAGGAAGATCGAACATTTGCCATCGAGCAGATTTTAATTAAAAAAAGAGGCAAAGGATTCGGTAACGCCCGGGAAGTTCGAAATGTTTTTGAACGCGCAGTTTCTCAGCACTGCACGCGAATTGCAAATCAAGATTTGAAAACCATCCCAAAGGAAAGCCTGCAGTCATTCATTTACAGCGATATCACGGTCGACCCGTTTGACGAAGGAAGCCGCGAACTTTTTCCGCCGATTGATCCCCGGAAGGATCCAAAATCGACTACATACAAATTGCACGCGCTTCGCGGGATGAGCGGCATCAAAGATGAAATTCAATCTATGACCGACTTCATCCGAATTCGCAAAATCAGAATGGGCGCGTCTTCCGCCCGAGGTCTGCAGCTTCACATGCTGTTCACCGGCAATCCGGGCACGGGAAAAACAACCGTCGCCCGGTTGATCGGCGACATCTATCGAGAACTGGGTGTTCTGCCTGGCGGCCATGTGGTAGAGGTCGACCGCTCCGGGCTCATCGGCGGATACCTGGGACAGACGGCAATCAAGACTAAAGAGTGCATCGAAGACGCGCGAGGCGGTATACTTTTTATTGATGAAGCCTATTCGCTTTTCAACAATTCAGGCTCCGGCGATATGTACGGACATGAATCGGTCGATACAATCTTAAAATATATGGAAGACTACAGAGACGAACTTGTGGTGATAATGGCCGGTTATCAGGAACCGATGGAGCAGTTGATGAATTCAAGTCCGGGTCTTCGCAGCCGCTTCAGCACAACACTGGTATTCAACGATTTTACAGACGATGAGCTCAGCGATATCTGCAGAGACATATGCAAAAACGACGGCTACCGGCTGAGCGATGATGCGCATAAAAAACTTATAACTCAGCTTTTGGACAGGAGATCAAAAGACGCAAGCTTTGCCAATGCGCGGACAGCGCGAAATTTGATTGAACAGGCATTCAAAAATCAGGCAAAGAGAATTGCACAGTTGAATCCGCGCGACCTGATGAATCGAAATGTGCTCGATACAATTGAAGAGCAGGATATTCAGGAGCCGCTTGCGCTGAGTTCTGCACGGATCAGAAGGATTGGTTTTTAACAGCGGCCCAAACGGAACTGCGGCTTCAAAATCCCGGTTCCAGATCCTTGACATCGACCGGTTGGAATGCCTTTGCGCACTGCCGCGGCAAACCGCCCTGCGGTTTGTCCAGACTGTACATTGTGCCTTCTCCAACCTCCATTCCGGGCCTTTCGCCGGCAGGTTTCTGCGCTCCCTCTTTCTGCCATGAGGCAAAAACTCGGCTGTCCACAAGTATGAAGGATGTATCCTGTACTGAATTGCATGCAGGTTTTACTTTCTCGCATGTAGTGTCCGCGCACTCGCATCGCTGCCGGGCCTGATAGGAGATTCCCTCATCCTGCAGATTCCAGGCGCCCAGCTCGTACCCCGGTTCCAGTTTTTTCGGCTTCAGCGCAATCCCATCCGGGCACAGAACATAGTAGACAATGTGTTCTCCCGAAATAACTGTCAGTGTCCCGATAAAATCCTCTGACTTCTGAAATGGTCTGTGACAGGCGGAAATAACCGCCAGACAGAGAGCCAGAATCGACCAAAGAAGAATCTTTTGCATGTCCGATTCTGATCCTCATGGCTGAAATTGCCACCACTTTTTCGACAGCCCGATCAAATAGCAATTCCGCATTACACCGACTCCGGCAATTCACACATATGCGAGAGCTTCGCGAATCACCAAACGCGATGCCGATATGGCCGGGAAGAATGACGCCAGCAAAGCCACCAGCGTTGAGATCGCAAGCCAGAGCGCAACACCGCCCGCATCTACGGTAAATGGCAGGGATGCGAGAAATCCCATACTGCCGATCAGATAATCGAGATACATCGATAAGGGAAGCGATAACAAAAATCCAAGACACCAGCTGAACAGACCGGTCGTCGCAGCCTCGCCCATTACCATTCGCACGATCCGAGCTTCACCTGCCCCGATTGTTTTCATGACGCCTATTTCCTTTGTTCGTTCAATCACACTGATGCCGGTGGTCGATGCCAGCCCGAGCATTCCGACAATCGCCATAACAACTGCCATGGCGATCAACGCCCGGATGAGAATTTTTATATGATCGCTGACGGCAGTGCGATGTTCCGCAATGGGAATCCCCCTTTCAACAGAGACATTGTTTTCTTCCAGAATTGCTTCCACCATTCGAATCAGCGCCGGCTTATCATTGCCGCCGATTGACGAGGCAATTCGCAGCATCTGCGCGCCCTCTTCAGCGATCGATATCGGCATCATTCGGTCGTCCATATACACTGCCGGCGGCGCGCCGATTTCTTCGACAATTCCCACAACTTTCCACCGGGACCGGACGCCCTCCAGAGAAAGCTGGATTGTTTCGCCGATCTTCGCCTGAATCCGGCTCTGCGCGTTGTGATTGAGGACCACAGAGCCTGCGTCCGACTCCTGCAGCCATCGTCCTGCCAGAACAGGGAAACGGACCAGACTGGTATTCCAGGGAACAGAGAAGGCCGTGAAACTGGCATGACCTTTATCGGGGTATGTTCGAGAGATGTCGAATGGACTCTGACCTGTGACAGGCGCCGCGTTGAAGTATTTCCAGGATTCCAATTTATCTATCTGCCCGCGGTCTTTAAACATACCGATGACGACAGGGGGACTTCCCTGATGGAGTCGAAATTCCGCGTCATAGAAACGAGCCTCATAGAATTTATCAAGATTCTGTTCCCAGCTTTTCGACATGTTGAGAGCCGTCATAAACATGGCGCCCCCCGCGCTGAGCAGCGCTGTCGTCAGCGCGAAACGGCCCGGACGTCTGAGCAGATTCTTAAATACTCCTGGAAGGCGTGAAGTAAATTTAGTAATTCTGTCGCCGCTCACGCCATAATTATCGAGCGATCGGCGGATTGTTGTCCTTGCCGCTTTGCTGACAGGCACAGCGGCGATCAAAAGTGGAATGAATAGACCTGATACAATCTGAACTCCGTACACCCAGAATGGAACAACGTTCTGTGAGATATTGAGATTCAACAATTTTCCGATCTGTCCAACAAACAGAAACGATCCCGCTGTCCCCAGCGGCAGGGCCGGTATCAGTGAAAATAATCCAAGTATGAAGACCATAATCAGATACACGCCGCCGACCTGCCATCGCGTCGCTCCGAGAGTTTTCATCACGGCTATTTCACGGACCTGCCTTGCCAGCATTCCGGAAAACGTTACTGCCACCAGTATCGCGCTCAGAAAGAGCGAAAGCACAGCAAAAATCAGCAGCATGGAAAGAACTGTCACCATCTGCGATTGGTGCGGATGCCTGTGCGGGGGCGGAACCCGGATTTCGTGAATCCTGCCGCCTTTCGCAACCAGGGCAAGCGCCAGCTCAGAACTGATTTTCTCTATATGTTCGATATCGTCTGTGCGGTCCGAAACCAGTATTCGCAGTTCGCGCAGCTTCACACTCGGATCGAGAATAGCCAGCGTTTCGCGGTCGATATAGCCGTATCCCATTCTCTCCTGCCAGGCGGGCGCCAGACCCGGATCGTGTACAAGACCTGAAACTTTTATGAGGGACGTTTTTCCGGAGGGCATGCGAAGCTGCACCATTCCGCCGATATCCGCTTCCAGCATGGACACTGCCGTCCTTTCAATCAGCATCGTTCCTTTCGGCGCGGGCCATTCACCCTTTTCCGGAGTAAATAGACTGATGCGAATCTGTGAATAATCGTCAACAACAAAGATTAAAATCGGCCTCCAGTCACGGCCGATGCGAGCCCTGGCCATGATTACATCGCGCGCCTCGGCGACTTCAACGCCCGGGAATTTTCGCGCGAGATCCAGCATACTTTGATCCACGCCGTTTTCCACGACGATCACTGCGGATGCCGGGTTCGTGCCCATGTAGTTGGTCCGAATTTCTGCCGTCAGGATAGAGTAAGCGCCGAGCACAGCGCCTATTGCCGTCAGACTGACTGTCACAGCAGCGATCATCAGAATTGCGCGTTTTTTTTCCGCGCGGAGATCCTGAAATATCTTTTTGTATCGTGCGCTAAACATGGACGGCCCCCTTCTGACTGAGACTGTCTGAGACCACTCTTCCGTCGGCGAGTGTGATGACGCGGCCGGCATACTGCGAAAGATCTTTCTCGTGCGTGACCATCAGCACTGTTTTTCCGGCGCTGGCCAGTTTCAACAGGAGCTCCAGGACCGATTGAGAAGTCTGAGAATCCAGGTTCCCGGTTGGTTCATCCGCCACGATGAGTCCAGGATCATTGGCCAGTGCGCGTGCAATCGCGGCTCTCTGCTGCTGCCCTCCCGACAGCGCCGAAGGCAGCTTC
>VFLI01000013.1 GCA_009885105.1 Spirochaetia bacterium
GGATCGATGCTGCTGCCCAGGCGGTGGCAGGCGGCGCAGTCCGCTTCCACATACCAGTTCAGCGAAGCGGATGAAGCCGACTTGTGGCAGAGGACGCTGCTGCAGTTCGCCGAATCGGCGGAAAAACCTCCGCTGACGCTGGAACTGTCGAATGCCAGGTTTCCGCCAAAGTCCACCACGGATACAGGAGTGCGAGTCTGCGTCGCTGCGTTGTAGGAATCGATGCGGCCGTTCCGGTGAAGCGGATTGTTTGTGTAATTCCAGTGGCAGTTGAGACATCGGCTGTCGGACTGGTCAAGTTTTCTGCTGTTCAGATGGACGGTGTGCAGGCCGCTCGTTGGCAGACTCTGTTTGAGCGCCGTGGATGCGTGGCACATGGATGCCTGACAACCGGATTGCACGGAAGCCAGCACTGTGAGCGAAAGAGCCGGATCAGTCAGTTGATTGCAGCCGGTCAGCGCCGTCAGCGCTCCTGCGAAGAGCAGGGCGGGAATGATGGATATTTTATTCATATTTTCACATAGGTTGAGTGCTTCCTCCTTTCATATGTCTACCGTACTAATCCCGGCTGCTCCCTCCGTTCTTACGGCTCAAACTTATATTGACCTGCGAATGTGCCGCTGTAGAATCCCGTTTCCGGACTGTGGTTTTTGTTGCTGCCCACGCTTGTATGGCATTGCACACGACAGGTTCCGCTTGTGCGCGAGAACAGCAGCTGACCACTGGATGCTGCTGTGTGCAGACCAAAGGCAACGTTCTTCCAGCGGTTCACGTGACGCTTGCCGGTATACACAATGGTGCTTGTGGCGCTGTTGTTCGACTCTCCGGATGAATTCGTGGCCAGACGATGGCAGTGGACGCAGCTCGTGCTGTGCTTGTCCGTTCCTGAAGGATTGTAGTGATCTTCTCCGCCTCCATTATGACGCGGGGCCGGTGTGGCTCCGTTATTGTGGCACGAAATACAGGTCATCGTCGATTTGCTGCCCCCTCCCCAGGTCGGACTGCTGTTGCCGCCGGTATCGGCAACGGTTCGCGTTGTGTCCCAGCCGTCGCTGTGGCAGTAGGTACTCGAGCAGGATCCCTCTTCCATGGACGCGCCCGTTGAACGTGTCGAAGACGCCCCGGTGAATGAGGTATAGAAAGTTGAAGTTGCCATTTCGCGGCTTCCGTTGGCATGCACCGTGTAACCGGGAGTCTTTGTTCCGGATTCATAGGCGCCGCCCAGGCCGTCTCCCGTGGAAAGAGTCGCGTCGTAAGATCCCAGATGACAGTACCCGCACGGATAGCTGTAGCCGCTCGCAGCCGCCACACCGGAATGCTTCACGTGGCTTTCACCGGAAGCATGCCAGGCAGTCGCCGTGTTCGGGATTCCCAGTCCAGCGTTGTTGCCGGTGGTGGCCCCATGGCAGCTGCCGCAGGCGGCCGTGGAGCCGGTTGTCCAGGCCGGCACTGTGGCCGCATTGCCCTCAAGCCAGACGGTTCCAGGCGATCCTGTGCTCATGAATTTTCCATGACAGTACGTGTTGCTGCAGGTCCTTGCAACAGAGCTGTAACTTGCTGTGACGGGACTCTGTCCCTGGACGGCCAGACCGTTGAAATTGACATTCCCCGCAAAGTTCGCATGCTGCGAAGTGTTGAGAGGAGAATTTAGAGTCGGACTCGATCCTTCCTTACCAGAAGCAATCGAGTTGTGACAGTTTGAACAATCATAGTTGTATCCGCTCGTCCCACTCGTATTGGTATGTTTGTCGTGAACTCCATAATTGGAGTTGGTCGGAGCCAGAGTATGACAGGTCCCGCAAGCTCCGCTTGAAGCGTTGTTCCATGCCGCAGTATTGGCAGAAGTGCCGCCAGTGAATGTGCCGTGACAGTACCAGGAGGAACAGGTTTGCGTGCCATAGGTGAACGCGCCGGACGGATTGTTTGAGTCCGCCGAAATCTGGAGAGTCCCGTCGGCATGACCGGTTGATATGGTCGTGGTATCCCCGGCAAAAGTTCCAGCATGACACCGGCGGCAGGCATAGTTGTACGTACCCGCCGTATTGCCGATGTGTTTATTGTGAGATCCCGTAGTAAGGCTGCTCGAAAGCGCATCATGACAGCTTTCGCAGGTGAGCGATCCCGGACCTCCGCCTGCGGCGACAGTCCATATCGGTGCATTGTTGTTGGCCGATGCCGCAGAGTGGAATTTGGAACTATCGGCCCAGTCGCTTCCCGAATTCAGAGCGTTTCCATGACAGTACAGATTGCTGCATTGTTTCGTTGCAACGCTGTAACTGCCGTTGGGATTCATCCCGTCGGTGAACGAAACAGCTGCATCCGCGCCGCCGATACTGCCGTTTACATGGCCGCTGTAGCTGCCATGACAGCGCGCACAGGAATAAGAGTACGGCGCTGAAAGATGTTTCGGATGCGAATTGCTGTTGATCCCTGTTGTTGCATGGCAGGTTGTGCAGGCAGCTGTCGCAGAATTCAGCCAGTTCGGATTGGCGGAAAGATTGCCGGCAAATCCCGCTCCATTGTCAAAATTTCCATGGCACCAGGAATTTGTACACGTTGTAGTGCCTGGATTCCAGGTCGTGTGCGCTGCCACCTGAGTTTCAGGGCTGACCCTGGAAGCGGTATCTGCGTTGTCCACTTTGAAACTGACGTCAGCATTCACACCGGTAGCCGCGATCGATAAATTGGCGTGATTCGCCGTGCCGTAGGAACCCTGTGTGCTCGTTGACGTGAAGCCCTGATTGGAGTCGGCTCCATAGTTGTGGCAGGCATCGCAGCTTTCGATGGAGGCCACATTGTTAAAATAAATCGATGAGTTTGATGTATGTTTCCCGTGTGTTGGCGACGAATAGTTGTTCGTATCAAAACCGTGGCAGGCGCCGCAGGCCGCTGTGGAGCTTGTGCTCCAAACCGGATTAAAATTTTTCCCTGGATTGATCGGCGTTCCATCGTATGTCACCCGCGGGAAATTCCCGTGGCAGTAGACCCCTGTACATGTCTGCGACGCATTGTTGTAACTCGGCGCTGCCGGCACAGTGCCTCCTGGATGCGAATATCCAAAACTCACATTCTTTACGAAATTCACATGGTTGGCCGGAGCGAAGCTCTGTGTGTATCCACTGTGGCAGTAATTGCACTGGCCGACATATTTATTCAAATGCTCTGTGTGTTTTACGGATGTCGGACTCGTTGTGTGGCAGCTTCCGCACCAGCCAAAATCAAGTTTCGATTCACTGTAAGATACTGTGTCTGTATTGCCTCCCGTAAAGTTGCCGTGGCAGTAAGTGTTGGAGCAATTGACAGAGTTGAAATTGTTCGTGCCGCCGTTGAAAGTGCCGCCCGTTGAACTTCCAGTGGATCCCATCTGCGGATAGTTGAATGCAATATCAACAATCGCATTCGCATGACCGCTCTGCCCGAATCCATGGCCGCTATGGCAGACGGCGCAGGTCTCCGCTTCCGTATAATTTGCCGATGTGGCTGGATTGACGCTGTTCATCAGCTGGGTCACATGCGTGCCATGTTTTGGATCAGGAGTCAATGACGAAGCCGGATTGCCGCTTGAATTGCCGCCATGACAACGTGAAATGGTACAATTTGCCGTTCCGCCCCAGGTGGGAGAGGTCGCGTTTCCACCCGGAAAATTTCCATGGCACATGGTAGATGAACATGTCCCCGTGTTGTAGGATCCGGAAGGATTTTTAGAGGGATCAAAACTGATCATACCCGGCACAGTAATGACGGTGTCCACTATACCATTAAAGTGCGTCGGGCTCGAAGAATAGTCCAAATGGCAGTCTGTGCAGGCGATTCCCGGACCGTTCAGGTGGGCCGGATGGCTGGCATTGGCCCAGGGATCCGGCGCATAACTTGAGTTGCCCTGTGTGTGGCATACGGTGCAGTCGCTGACGGTGGACTCTGCATACCAGTCAGCGCTGGAATGGCAGCTTGTGCTGGCGCATGTTCCCGTGGTTTTGTCAAAGGCTCCGGATATGTTGGTTTTGGAAGCCCAGCTGCCTCCGATACTCACGACGTTTACACTTTCCGCTTTCCCATAAATATTATTCATATGCGACGGCTGGGACTTGTAATTGACATGGCACACATTGCAGGAGATACCTTTTCTCTGCACGTGGGCAATGTGCTTGCCGCTCGACCCGGATCCGTTGGTCGTCATTGGATCCACATATCCGCCCAGCTGATGGCATTGCGCGCAATCGGCCTCCACATACCAGTTCAGTGTTGCGGGAGCGGCAGCACGATGACAGCTCACATTATTGCAGTTTGCAGAATCGGCATAGAAATCCCCTCTGATCTCTGCGTCATCCAACGGCATTTTCCCTCCGAAACTCACCGTTGAGATTGGGGTTCGCAGCTGCGCTCCAGCGTTGAATCCCTCGATCTGTCCATCTTTATGAAGAGGATTGTAAGTATAATTCCAGTGACAGTTGAGGCATTGGCCGTCTGCCTGGTCAACTTTGATGCTGTTCAGATGCGTGGTATGAAGACCACTTGTGGGTGGAAATTGCCGGATCGGCGAAGTGGCATGGCACATGGAAGCCTGGCAGCCAGAATTCACCGATGGCATTAATGATAATGGCAGAAGCGGCTCCACCACGTGACTGCAGCTGAATCCAAAAATGCTGGTTAGACAAAGAATCATTATTGAAAATTGTGTCTTCATGATCTCTTCCTCAAATATTTCTTGTACTTCAAGAAGATAACAATCCAAGAATTCTTATGAATATTCCTGGATTCAAGCCGTGACATTTGTCCTCCTTTCCATTCAATGCCCATACGGAAACCTCTGGAAGTGGCAGCTTCGGCAGTCGGACGGCATGTGGCATGTCTTACAGGAATCCAGCTGCATGCGCGCCGTCATACTGTGATGGTTGCCCGTATTGGGTATGTCCGAATTCCATCCGGGCGGGTGCTGTCCCAGATCATATGTCTGCCTGTAACCGGACGAACCCGAAACGCCGCGATTCCGGTGACAGTCCTGGCAGTCATCATCTGCATGGCAGGACTGGCAGTTTTGTATATCATTGCGCACATGAATGCCATGGGTCTGAATCCAGGAAAGATCGTGCGATTCCGGCCGGAACACGCCGCCGGCATGGCAGGTTGTGCAGTTGCTGTTGTCCGCATGACAGGTTGCGCATTCAGCGGAATAGGCGCCAGCCGCCTCGATTTTATGAACCTTCATCCAGTTTTCGTAATGGTTCCGGGGCATGATTTTCGTTTTGTGGCAGGTTTCGCAGGTCTGCTTGAACACGTTCATTTCTTCCTTTGTGGAAGGAACAATGTCTTCATGGCACTCCGCGCACTTCTCGTGCTGCGGAATCCCCTGGCGCAGCGGCAGATACTCGTCTGTGATGACTTTTTCGTGGCAGTCCTTGCAGGCGATATCGCTGTGCAGCTGATGACTGAAATCAATGACGCTCGGCGCCATACGGAGAACGACTCTGTCCGGGATGGGATCTGTTTTATCATGGCAGCTTTCGCATACTTCTTTGGAGGTCGGAACCAGACGATTCTCCATATTCTCTGCCGTCTCAGCGTCCTTGTGGCAGTCTTTGCAGCTGTCGTTTGTGACGCTCTCCAGAGCTCCCGTATGCGTCTCATGCGGAAAATATGTGCCTTTCTGTATGCCGTCCCGGATCAGGTACAGACAGCCGCCGCCCATGAACAGAAGCGCCGAAAATATTAAGTATTTTCTAAAAAGCATATCGCAACACCAGTCTCCCGCGAACATCGTATTTGTGATGCGGATCCGAATAATACTCAGCGCCGCCAGACAGAGTGAGCGCGGTGTTCATAAAGTATTTTAATTCCAGGTCCGCGTATGTGGCTTTCTCTCTCCCGGTATTCGATTTCACCGCCTGGTAATACGCCTGACCCACGCCTCCCCGGATGCGAAAGCGCCGCACGGGAAATTCCAGCATTGCCGATGCTTTTGTCAGGCGGCCTTCCGGTCCCTGAAGGGTCTGCGCATTCGCATGCCATTTCCAGGCGGCTGCAGTATTATACTCAATGCCCATCTGACCTTCTGCGCCGCTGCCGGGATGGTACGGCGGATTCAGATAATTGAATATCCAGGCTTCCTCCGGCGACATAGGCCGGGCCGGTACTGATTGTGTTCGCCCCGTCAAAGGATCAGTCGCCGTTGGATTGCCCTTTACGTCCAGGGGATTGACCGGCGCCTGCTGACGGTATTTGTCCCGGCAGCCGATCGTATCGCCGGTCATTGGATCGACCATGGTGCATGTGGTCAGAGATTCGCTTGCCGTATTGTCCGCCAGATAATACAGTTTCCCGGCTCCGACATAGAGGCGAAGCTTTCGGCCGACATCGCGGTACACTCTCGCGCGAGCCGTTGCGCGGCCGAAGGTGTGGAAGCTTTCCCAGAAAGAGCCCCTTTTAAATTGAGGCTTGTAGTACTCATACTCGGGCATAAATCTCCAGTTTCCGACGCCCTGCGAAAATCCCACCAGTGTGTAATGCTGCTCGCCGCGGATCAAATTGACTTTCGAGTTTGCATAAATCTTTGTCATTGCGGAAGGTTTTATAAGAACATTGAGACCGCCCAGTTCCTCCGCTCTGAGTTTCGCGTCCGTTTTGCGCTGAAAATCCAGATCGATATAATTGGCTCCCCAGTACAGACCGAACGTCACCGCGGAGAGCGTGTCCCCTCGTCTTTCGCGCGCGCTGACATTACGAACATCGCTGGCTTTCCATTTATTTGAATAATCTTCCCGGGCAAAATCCTGACCGGTAAGACAGGACGAATGAATCGGATACGAATTGCAATTGCTGACGGGCTTATTCAAATAGTCATTGTCGATCAGCGCTCCGCCGTACAGCGTCATGCCGAAATATCCTTTCACAAACTGAACGGAAGCGCCGTCATAATTGGCAATCCCTGCCGGAGCCGTTGAAAAAACTCTTCCGATTTTCAGTTCCTTGATGAAAGGAAAAAGGTATGTATGCCGGTAGTGCAACTGGCGCAGAGACACTTCCGTCTGATCGCGCTGATCCAGGCTGCGCACGAGACCGTCTATCACAAGGGATATATTTTTATTCCCCCCGATATCAATAAAACGTAGATTCGCGGACTGATACGCGCTGTGCACCAGACGATTCTCCATCTCATGCTGCTTGACATAATCCCGCACCTGGCGAATCATGAGCTGTCGGACCAGCGGATCAGCCTGACGATCTGCCACATAAATCAAATAGGGATTGATGACCTGTTTCTGAATGCTGTACGGATTGGAGTTGTAGACTTCCTCCATATGAGGATAGTAAATTGTGCGGAAGACTCCATGTGTCTCCACAGCGTGGAGGTCGCGCGCCTGCTTAAAGAAGCAAAGAGAACAAACGGTCAATACTGCAAGTTTTTCAACGCGTCTGTCCCACCGAAAAAATGGTTTCTGGCGGACATACATTTACTATACCGAACATCATGCAATGTCATTTCTTTATTTGACGACCAGGCGGCACAGCGTTATTACATTGTAGGGACTTATTATACACATGATAATTATCATGTCAATTTTTCAGAAATATTCTTACAATTCAGATAGGAATAGAATGATTCTAAAGTTCAAATTCATCCAATTCATCCTCATCAATTTTCAGTTTGTATTTATTCAGAAGCGCCTCCTGCCAGTTGTGCTGCTCTGCTCCCGTGCGTGAACGCGAGACCTCCCGCACACGTTCGAGCTGCATGCGGACAACCGGCCGGACTTCATCAAAAGATTTCCCCCGATACAGAGTCCTGCTGTACTTTGAATACCAGTCTCTCATCTGACTTTCCGATACAGCGTCATTGGATTCATTCGCCGATGCGAGCATAGACAGGAGAAGATGGGACCGATTGTCCCACCGGATAAACCTGTACAGATCAAAATCGATAATATTTTCAAACTCGGATTCACCGCTGAAGAGTTCGTAAGCAATCACTGTCTCCAGAATTCTCTGGTGTTCGGCAGCTGTGAGAGAAGAATCCCTCATAAGTTTTTTTATACCGCCGAGCAAAATTTTATTTCCTCCGATACTGTAAATCCAGTCATCATCGGCCCCCTCAAATATTTTTTCCGCTTCAAGGTAACGCACATTCATAACGAAATTTTTTCTCTTTTTCAGACTTTCCAGCCGATCCAGGAAAATGTTGTTTTTTTCCATATCGCTGTAGTACTGAACATACTGCTGGACCTTCTGATCGATCTGGTCGTCCGTTACAGGAATCAGCTGCTCGATTTCCTCTTGAATATTTGGATCCGGGGACCTGTCCGCATAGGCTCTGGCCATCCCGGCCCATCGCTCAAAAAACTGCCGCAGATAGGATTCTATATCGCTATGTTTTATGGAGGAAACACGATATTTGCGGGCGATCCAGATGCCTTCCAATCCTTTCGAAACAAGTATGAATTTTTTTAACGGAGCTGGACCCAGAGCGTCTGTCAGATATCTCTGCTCATTGGATCCAGAAGAAATATAGATGGGAAGATCATAACCGCCCACAAATTGCAACGGGGGCTTCTCGGTTCTGCTCACGATAAAATCCTCAATATCCGACTCGGACATAGCCGGATCGTTCAATTTGCGGATCATTTCCTCCACTGATCCGCCGCGAAGAGCCTGGACGGAAGAACGCTCGGCGGGATTCCGATTGTCGGCACGAGCCTGTGCGCTCACAGATGCGATATACAGATACTGAACTTCCATAAAAGTCAAATCCCGTCTGCCGGAATTCTCCTGAAGATATGCTTTGAAGGCCGAAATCTTTGACTGTTTATCCAGAAGCTCAATCCGGTTCATGAAATCCGCAGACTGATCCAGACCGAGTCTGTTCGCTTCCAGAGCTCCAATTTTTGCCAGGCTGTACTCGCGCAAAGCAGCGTGCTGATTGTCAAATGCCGCATTCTTTGTTGCTTCATTTTGAAACCGAAGTCGAAAAAGTGTCCGCATTTCCCATCGTCGCACATCGCCTCCGTCGTATCTGGCCAGGACGTCGGAATCGCGCCTGCAGCCGGGTATGCTGATGATTACGACGAAAATCAATAGGAATACCTTCTTACTATACAGTCTCATGAGGTCAGAAAATCTTTGATGAGGGCCGCTTCAATCGAAATAATTCATATCAGTATCCTGCCAAATATCATGCACCATAAAGTAAAAATAACTTTTCACGGCAATTCCCGTCCGTTATATTGACCCAAGATGATTTCTTCACGGCAAACATACCGGAATTCGGCCTTTGGTCTGGCCGCCTTAACTGTCATAATAAATCTCTGCGCCTGCAACGGAGACATGAGCGTCCAGACTTACAGAGTTCCCAAGTCCCAGATGACGCCCAGCAGCGATTCAACCCCTCATGCGCCCGATATGACCGCCGGGCCATCCAGCCTGCGCTGGACATCGCCCCCTGGATGGAGAGAGCAGCCGCCCTCAACAATGAAACAGGTGAGTTACCAGATTTCCGGATCGGCCGGGAATGCAGAAGTGTATGTTGTGGAACTGGCCGGCGATGCGGGAGGACTTGTGGCCAACGTGAATCGCTGGCGTGAACAAATTGGACTGCCCCAGGTTTCAGATTCCGCCGTTAGAAGCCAGGCGAAATCGGGGACGGGCGCATCAGGAAATTTTCAGTGGTATGAAATTATCAATCCAGGCAATCCGTCGAATGCGATCTACGCAGCTGTGCTGACTCTTCCGCCGTCCACAATATTCGTAAAGATGGTCGGTCCGGCGGGGACTCTGCAGGAACAGAGATCCGCGTTCGTGACCTTTTCAGGATCGATTCGCAGGTAATCAGGTTTGATACGCAGGTAAAACGATGAAAAACACTGAGGCATCCCCCAACAAAATCCTGCATCATCTGCAGCAGTTCAACTTTCGCAGTCTCCTCAGCCGGGATGCCCTGCTCAGAGCCGGAACATTCCTGGGGGACACAAAACTTTCCGTTTTCACAATGGGATGGCTGATGGTTCTTCTTGTCGGAGGGACGGTATCGCAGTCGTCCATGGGTCTGTATGAAGCGCAGCAGAAATTCTTCAGTTCTGTCATTCTGTGGGCGGGACCAATCCCTCTGCCCGGCGGGTCGCTCACGATGGGAATCATTTTCATCGAACTTGTGGCGCTGCTAATATTCAAAGTTCAGTATCGGTGGGAAGCGTCCGGCCGCATCATCGCGCACATCGGCACTATCCTTCTGCTTTTCGGCGGATTCTTCACAGCAGTTTTCAGCAGGGAAGGAACGATGGTGATCCCGGAAGGCCAGTCCGCAGACTACATTTCCGATCACAATGCGCGGGAATTTGCCCTGATCAATGTGTCCTATCCGGATCATGACCGCGTGACGGCCTTCGCATCGGGATGGCTGGAGCCGGGAAAAACTCTGGAATCGCCGGAATTTCCATTTCGCATAGAAATATTAAAGTACTTTAACAATTGCAGAATCGTGCGGCGTCAAATACCCGCAGAGGGACGCCGGCTCTTTGCGTCGAATTTCACGCTGATGAACGCTCCTCTTATGAAAGAAACAGAACAGAACCGCGCCGGCGTTGAGTTCCGGCTCTCCGGCGCAGGCTCCGATACGGACGGAGTCTACGCAATGGCGGAATCCATGAATGAAGATCAGGTGATTCAGGCCGGGCAGACTGCCTATGTGCCGCAGCTGCGCCGGGCGCGTATGGTCCTTCCGTTTCTCCTGGAATTGCTCCAGTTCGAACATCAGCTGCACCCCGGAACAAACATGCCCAGGAGCTTCAAATCCGTGGTTAATGTTATCGATGGAAACATCGTACAGCGCAGCACAATTCAAATGAATGAACCGCTTCGCTATAAAGGCTACACATTCTATCAGTCATCCTACAGCGAAGAAGGGGCGCAGAAAACAACGGTGCTTTCCGTGGTGCGCAACGCAGGGCGACTTTTTCCTTACATCTCCAGTCTGATCATGAGCGCGGGACTGCTGCTGCATCTATTGCTTCAGATGCCGAAACTTCTAGGGGGTCGAAAACCATGAACAGAAGCAACGCATTCTCTTATTGTTTCAAACGACATTTCGCATTTCTTTCCGCGGCGGCGCTGATTCTGACAATGGCCGCTCTTCCGAATGCGATCCACGCAGTTCCGCTCGATGTGTCGGCTCTCGCAAAAGTCCCGATCCAGCACGAAGGGCGCATCAAACCGCTGGATACTTTCGCGCGTGTGCATCTGCTCTATTTCTATGGAAGTCGTTCGCTGCCGGACGCAAGCGCGCTGGAGTGGCTTGTTGAAGTGCTCATGGATCCGGCTCGCGCGGATGAACGCCCTCTGTTCAATATCAACAATCCCGATGTGCTCACAGCGCTGAATCTGGAGAGCCGTACCGGAAACAAGTTTTCTTTCAATGAAGCCGCGCAGGCCGTGCAGTCTGTTTATACAATGATTACGGAGCTGCACAAAAAAAAGAGCGAAGAACTCACGCCGGCTCAGACTCAGCTCACCGAATTGCACCTCAAATTGATGAGATATGCGGAAATTCGCGCGTCTCTTTCTCTCCTGCGTCCGGATTTTATCATCCAGACGGACAGACTTGCCGGTGAACTGAAACTCCAGCCAAGAACACGGCTGCCATTCATGATCGTTCAGCGAAAGCGCAGCGCTGTGGAAGAACTGACAAAGCGCCTTCCGCCTGACACACGAAAAGAGCCCAACGATTACGAAAAAGATCTTATGAATTTTGCTCAGAAACTGGAAAGGTATTCCCAGGATTCTGGTTCTGAAATACTTCGTATTGTGCCGCCGCAGTGGGGTGAAAATATGGATGCCTGGAATTCCCCCTGGTCTGTGGTGAATATCGGGCAGGGATCCCCGCGAAGCGCCCGATACTTTGCGCTCTGGACGGACCTGGCGGAAGCGTACACTTCACAGAATGCGGAAAAATTTCAGACCGTTTCTGTTGATATAAAAAACTATTCTTCGGAGGCTTCGCAGAATTTTGTGAGCGGCTGGATTCTCACACTGGAGACTCTGTACAATCGCGCCAATTTGTTCCGGTACAGCCTTGTTCTTTACATAATCGCTTTTTTTGTTCTGGCGGCTTCCTGGATCGTCTGGCCCGGCCGACTCAGAAAAATTGCTCTCGCTTCTCTGGCCATCGGCTGCATTTTGCAGGGAGTTGGAATACTGACGCGGGTTGTTATCATGGCGCGTCCTCCCGTTGCCACTCTCTATGAATCGATAATTTTCGTGGGATTCATCGCGGCTCTTTTTGCGGCTCTGTATGAAAGAGGCCGCTCGGACGGGCTGGGTGTTTTTATCGGATCGCTGATCGGATCTGTTTTACATTTCATGGCTCTCGGATATGCGGAAGACGGTGATTCGATGGGAATGCTGGCCGCAGTGCTGAACACAAACTTCTGGTTGGCCACGCACGTTGTCACCATCGCAATCGGATACAGCGCCTGTTTCGTTGCCGGGACTCTGGGACATATCTATCTAGTTTTTAGAATTCTGAAACCAGAAGCTGCGGAAAAGCAGCTGGAACTCTACCGCAACATGGTGGGTGTCACGCTGGCCGCGCTGCTGTTCACGATCATCGGCACAGTCACGGGCGGCATCTGGGCAGACCAATCCTGGGGACGCTTCTGGGGCTGGGATCCCAAAGAAAACGGAGCGCTGTTGATCTGCCTCTGGCTGATCTGGCTTCTGCACGCCAGACATGCCGTGTATGTGAAAGAGTGCGGATACGCGGTTGGAATGATAGTGACCAACATCATCGTCGCTCTTGCCTGGTTTGGCGTCAATCTGCTGAACGTGGGCCTGCATTCGTATGGATTCACAAGCAATATTGCGGTCAATCTTTCCTCTTTCATTGTCTTCGAATTGCTTTTCGCCGGAATCGGTTATCTGGCCGCCACAAAAAGAATTCAATTCGGAAGAGGCGCCGCATGAAAAAAAGTTACATCGCGGCGCTCGCTGCCTTTGGGATTGTCTCGCTGGTGATTCTGGGGTACGGCCTGGGAATCCGAATACCCGCAGACCAGGACTCAGACAACCAGGAAACCTTTACTCCGGATACAGCGCCCGAATTGTCTTTCACGAGCGTCGACGGAAAACGCTTCGCTCTCAAAGACTTTAAAGATAAAGTAATAATACTGAACTTCTGGGCCACCTACTGCGCTCCCTGCGTGGCGGAATTCCCCTCCATGCTTGAGCTTGTGGAGAAATCAAACGGCGCCGTTGTTCTGATCGCTCTGTCTCAGGACGAAAAGCAGGAAGATATTTCCCGATTCCTGGCCAGGTTCGAAAATAAATACGGTAGAACACTGCGAGGCGATTCGTTCCGCATGGTCCTGGATACGGATCAGAAAATCTCACGCGAATACTTCAGCGTGATGAAACTGCCGGAAACCGTGGTCGTAGACCGGAATATGCGGATGATCCGGAAGGTTGCCGGGGCGATTGATTGGTCATCGGCAGAAGCGCTTTCTTACTTCAGCGCGCTTTCTCAGAACTGAACTCTGCGTTGCAGGCCCCTCGTGCTAGCCGCAAACTTCATCCTTATTTCAAAACACTCGACCAGTCGTTGAACACCGGCTCTATGCCCTTCTCCTGCAGCATGGAAACAATCTCAGCCACCGAGCGCGAATCCTCAATCTGGAACTGCTCCGTCGCCTCAGATCCGGAGTATCCGCCCGGCTCTGTTTTTGAACCGGCGCTCATGGAAGTGACACAGATTTTGACAAGATTGTCGCGCAGGCGGGCCGTCTCGCGTGTGGAAAGGTTGATGCCCGCATCGGGAAGAAAGAGCCGCAGCGCTGAAAGATACTGAACATACACTCTGTCTTCAATCACGGGAATATTCTCGAATCCTTCCGCGCGGCGCAGGCGGGGCAGAGAAATCGACACTTCCGTTCTCCAGTAGTTTCTCATAATATAGTGCGCGTGCAGTCCCGTAAAAAACACATCCGCGGCGCTGTCTGACAGGCCCAGAAGAGAGCCCACGGCGATTTTACGCATGCCGGCCTCTCCGGCTCTGTCGGGACAGTTAAGACGGTACTCCATCCTCTTTTTCATGCCGCGAAGATGCACCTGCCTGTACCGCACAGGATCGTACGTTTCCTGGTACACGGCCAGACTGTCCACGCCGCATTCGCGCAGAAATTCGTAGTCGACAGTTTTCAGAGGATACACCTCGATTCCAATTGAGGCGAAAGAATTCGAGAGTTCACGAGCGACCTCGCCAATGTAGCGCACAGGCGTTTTCGCATAGTCTTCTCCGGTCAGAAGTAAAATGTGCCGGATGCCCTGGTCGTGCAGAATCCGCGCTTCCTGAACAGCCTCTTTGACTGAAAGGGTTTTTCTGCGAATGTTATTTCCATGACTGAAACCGCAGTACGTGCAGTTTGATTTGCATTCATTGGACAGATACATCGGCGCATATATTTTTATCACATTTCCGAATCGTTTTTTCGTAATGTTCTGCGCTGACTGCGCCATTTCTTCAAGAAAGGGAGCAGCGGCAGGCGAAAGCAGAGCCGCGAATTGATCCGGCGTCAGCTGCGTAGACGAAAGAGCTGATGCAGCGTCAGATGCTGAAAAAGCCTCGATCCGGGCCGCCGTTTCCGGAAAAGACAACCGGGAAATGTATTCCGAGAAGCCGTTCATTGTTCTGCACTTTTTCCGGCGCTCTGCCGCAGGTTCTGCGCGCCGCGGCCCAGCCATTCATTGAGAATCCTGCGCAGCTCCGGCAGAGTGACAGGCTTGGGGAGATAATCGTTCATACCGACCTCGAGGCAGCGCTGACGATCCTGAGCAAAGGCATGCGCAGTCAGGGCTATGATTGGAATTTCCGCCTTTTTGCGGTCGACCATCGAGCGGATTCTGCGAGTGCAATCCAGGCCGTCCATTTCCGGCATTTGAACATCCATAAATATCAAATGAAAATCCATCTCATTCATGAGAGACAGAGCCTCAAGGCCGTTGCCCGCGCGCACAGCAGAACAACCGAGCTTTTCCAGCATCTGGCAGACGACTTCCTGATTGACGACGTTATCTTCAACCAGAAGTATGCAAGGCCTGCCGTTGAATTTTGTGAAATCCAGCTCATTTTTTTCCGCCACATTCAATCTGTTCTCCAGAACCGTATATTTTGTAATGAGATCCCTATCGCCTCGTTTGTGCGCGCTCCAGGCAATCATCAGCATGTCCATCAGATGAGATTGATGAACGGGCTTGACGAGATATCCGTTGTAACCTGCCTCTTTCATCGTTTTCGCATCGCCTTTGCCGGCCATAGATGTGACCATGATCAGGGCCGTTTCTGAGATCAGGGGATTCGACCTTACTTCTTTGGCCAGAGTGTAACCGTCCATTTCCGGCATTTGATAATCTATGATGGCGATAGTATACGGATCGTTCTCTTTTGCCGCTTCAATCATGGCCGCGATCGCAGCCGGCCCGGAAGCGCAGAGACCGTTTCGCAGGCCCCAGGAAGTAATGCATTCATGAAGAACCATACGATTCACTTCATTGTCGTCTGTGATCAGAACACGCAAGTTCTTGATTTCTTTAGATTCTTTAATATTCGCTGCGCCGGCTGGATTTACTGTGAGCGGCAATTCCACCCAGAATACGCTGCCTCCCTCCGCTCTGGACTGCACACCGATCCTGCCATCCATCAGCTCCGTCAGATTTCTGGCAATCGACAGCCCCAGACCTGTACCGCCGTATTTTCGTTTTGAAGAATTGTCCGCCTGATAAAACTTATCAAAGACTTTTGCCTGAAATTCCGGAGAAATGCCGATGCCGGTATCGGATATTTCTATTCGAAAAATCGCTTTTTGACTCTCTTCTCTGAAGTCGACGCTCAGTAATATATGCCCTTTGTGCGTGAACTTCAACGCGTTATTTACAAGATTTATAAGCACCTGCCGCACACGTCCAGGGTCGCCCATCACATTCTCCGGCGCGTTTGGAGCATACCTGACAATAACCTCCAGACCCTTGCTGTGCGCCCCCGGCGCGATGCTGTCGGCAAGTTCTTCAACGGTGAGACGAAAATTGAAAGGAATGATTTCGAGCGGCAGGAGATGCGCCTCCAGTTTTGAGAAATCGAGAATATCGTTCAGAACATTCAGCAGATTTTTTCCGGAACTGAACGCGGCCTCTGTAAATCGACCCTGCTCTTTCGAAAGTTCGCTGTTCTTTAACAATTCGAGCATTCCCAGAATGCCGTTCAGCGGAGTGCGGATTTCATGACTCATGTTCGCCATGAACTCGCTTTTTGCCTCGTTTGCAGCCTGAGCCTGGTTGTGAGCGGTTATAAAGTAATTGGCCAGAATGGTGAATGCCAGAAACAGAGCGACCATCACCGATATGAAAACTTCACTGTGGTTCGACAGGTTTCCATTTATACTGTACGCAGCCACCAGATAGGACATGGCGTAGACAGCGACCATGAAAGTCTGACGGGCGATATTTCGCACAACCAGATTGTCCCCGATTATATGCGGAATAAAAAGCAGCCAGAGCGATTCCGTGTGCCGGGAAAAATGCGCCGTAATCCCGAACAATATAACTGCCAGAAAAGCGCGTAAAAGATTTAAGGCGTCCATCCTGCGCGGCGATCGTTTGATCCATAAATTCAAACCAATATTGTAAAGGGGCAGACAGAGGCACAGGGCAAGCACGATCAGGGGATGCTGCGCATTGTACACTACAGGAGCCAGCAGAATAAAGGTAGAAGGAACAATTACCTTTTCTACATTTTTTAGGAATTCCGGCGCTACTGCACTTGTTGAGAAAAGCGAGAGTTTCATAATTTAGTTGATCGGGCTCCGCGCTTCATCATCAAGAAAACCCGTCAGAGGACTCGACGCCGATGCAGTCTTCCAGGAGGCTGCCATTTTTCCGTTGCCGGCAATGTTCTGGCCTGCAAACATTCCATACAGAAAAGCTTCCCGTCCGGCGATAACGGCCAGCGCAAAAGCCGCGGCGGCTCTTTCCGGATTTCTGGAAACGGCCAGGGCTGTATTGATAAGAACGGCGTCCGCTCCCATTTCCATCGCCTGCGCCGCATGCGACGGAGCGCCGATTCCGGCATCCACAACAACGGGCACACGCGCCTGTTCAATGATGATACGAATGCTCTCCGCAGTGCGGATTCCCTGCCCCGATCCGATTGGCGAACCGAGCGGCATGACAGTGGCACAGCCCACATCCTGCAGGCGCAAAGCCAGAACCGGATCCGCATTAATATAGGGAAGAACGACAAAACCGTCTTTCACAAGAATTTCCGCGGCTTTCAGAGTTTCCACAGGATCGGGCAGAAGATATACGGGGTCCGGGGTAACTTCCAGTTTCAGCCAGTTTCCTCCGCCCATTTGCCGGGCCAGATTTGCCAGTCGGACAGCCTCTTCTGCATTCCGAGCGCCCGAAGTGTTGGGAAGAAGCACAATGCGTTTCAGATCCAGGGCCGAAACCGGATCCTGTTGGGGAACAGTCTGACTCAGATCAATACGACGCAGAGCGACTGTCACGACCTGCGCCCTGGAAGCTTCCACGGCCGACGCCATCACCGCCGATGAAGAGAACTTACCCGTCCCAACAAACATCCGGGAAGACAGGCTGCGGCCTCCAATTATCAGAGGATTCGGATCTTTGCTGTTGGAAGCCTCGATTGCTGTATCAACGCTCGTTTTCAAATCAACTGCCATATTTTTAGTACTTGCAAAAACCGCCATACTTTGTATTTTTTTCTGTGATCCCATTTTCTCCGCCTCGCTGGGGGGGCAATCCGCATTTTCAGACGATTTCCGGGCATCTGCTGGCAAAACTGCCGGGGTATATGCCCCGGCAGATCGGTCTGGTGAACGAGAGCATCATCCTGCCCACACAGGACGACACCGGGGACCGGCTGTTTCTGCATGTTCACAGACTGGTCGGTCATGAGAGAGAAAAATTCCCCGTAGTCGTGCTGATTCACGGACTGGAAGGGGATTCGGATTCTCTCTATATAATAAAAGCCGCAGATAAGCTCCTGCGCGCCGGCTTTCACGTGATTCGGATGAACATGCGGGGCTGCGGCGCAGGAAGAATGCTGGCGAACAACTGCTACAATGCCGGAAACACAATCGATCTGGAAACGGTTCTGGAATATGCCAGCAGGAAGATCTCGCCGGATATTGCCGTCGTTGGATACAGCCTGGGCGCGAATGTGACTCTGAAATATTTCGGTGAGGACCGGGATGAGCGCAACAGACAGCGAAGCGTGTTCGGCGCGCGGCCGATTCGGGGAAAAATCAAAGACAGAATCGCCTCCACTTTTGTCGCGGCTTCGCCGCCGCTGGATCTTCATGCATCCTGCGAAAATCTGGACGCGCCGGCATGCCGGACATACCGCAATATGTTTTTGAAAGAAATAAAAAAGCGAGTATATGAACGAAAATTTGACAGTGTGGAACACAACCTTTCCGAACTTCGTCACATCGACAACTGGTTCTCCTTCGATCATCTCTATATTGCGCCGGCGGCCGGATTTCTGGGCGCCATCGAATACTATATGGGAGTCGCGTCCCGATACTTTGTGCACAACATCAAACAGCCAGGCCTGATTCTTCATGCGAAGGACGATCCTCTGATAAATTTTATCGGCTGGGATGAAACAGACTGGGAACTGATGCCGCACATAACGGCGCAATTGACGGAACAGGGCGGTCATGTGGGGTGGATTTCGCAGAAGCATCCTTTTTTTCCGGACCGCCGGTGGATGGACTACCGCATTGTGACCTATCTGTCGGACTGGAAAGATTCGCTCAAGACTTCGGGACGAAAAGGATGGCTCTTCAGCGCGTAGCCGTGACCTGCATATCTTTTCTCGTTGTAATCAGCCAGAGTGCTGCGGAATTCAGGCGAACTGAAATCAAATTCTCTCCGCGATCCTTCATAAATTCCGAAATCATAGATGATGCCCATTCTCTCGTAAGCCAGAGGCGTCAGCACAGCTTTATGCGAATCGACAAAATACAGCAGAGGAGCCGGAATGCGGCCCGGTTCAAATTGAAGTTCATCAATTTCCACAATTCGTTTTTCTTCCTCGTTGACTGCAGCGCCCGTGAACAGCACTGCCCGGGATCCTGAATTCGCATATTCCGCAGAGACAGGCTGAAAAAGAGCGCTCCGTCCTGAGAGCTTCAGACTTCCCTTTTCCCTGTAGCCCCGGGATTTTTTCTGTCCTCCTGAGATTTCCGTATACAGATGAGTTTTCACATAACTGAGCCTGTTTATTTCTATCCATTCGCGCGAGAATGAAACTGTATTTGGGTTCATTACAGAGTATTTGGAAGGAGCCAATCTCTCCCAGGCGCCCGTCAGACTGCCTGCGGCATATCCTGGATCCGGGGCAGCCTCGTGAATCCAGGAAGGCGACGTCGCGCAGGAAGAAAGCGTCAACATAAGAAGATAATGGAGGGCTGTTGTCAGAGCTCCGGAAATGCAGGATATTCTGATCATTCGTACCTGTTAAGGAGTCTTATCTTCTCGAATACCGCGGAAAATAAATAACGAATGGCCGGCCTTAATTTCGTCGCCGTCTGCGAGGGCGCGCGGACGCAGAAGCTTCCGGTTGTTCAGAAACACACCGGTATGGCTCATCATGTCGTACAGAATATATTTTTTTTCATAGCGCTTGACTTTTGCGTGCACGGCATTCGCGTTCGGATCGTTCAGATGTATATGCGCATACCGGCCGGACCCCAGAACGGTGGTGTCAAAAAAAAGATCGTAATCGTTGTTGATGCCTTCGCGCACGCGGCCTTTTCTGACAAGGGTCGCATGATCATAACTTTCGCCCGTTCGCAGAGCGTGCTGAAGGAGTTTGTACGAATTCTCCTTTAGATAGCGGCGCGGCTCTTCAAGACGGGCAGGAAAAGGCTCCTCATCGTAAGGATCGTATGGTACGGCCGATTCTTCCCCCGCAACCAGATCCATGGATCCGCCGGAACCAGGAACATCCGCAGACGGCAGAGGACCGGCGGCAACTTTCGCGGCTTCTGTCCTTTTTTTATAGACATGAAAATACCAGAGCAGCAGAAGCGCGCCGGCAACAAAAAAAACAAACAGGCCGATGACAAGCAGAAGGATGCGCTCTTTTGTGAAAAAGCCCGGCTGCGCAACTTCCGGAGGCAGTTTCACTTCATAAACGGAGCTGTCATTGTCATGCAGCCGCCCGGATTTCCACTGAAGCGCAATATTCAGTTTTTCACCCGCCGCTGCTTTTACGGAACCGGTAAAATCGAATCGAATTGTCCGCGAAATATCGCCGCGCAGGGAATCCCGCAGATTCTGCAGAGAAGTTCTGTCAGAGGCATGGACCAGCCGGCCGCCTGTTCTGAGCGAAAGCCTTGTCCAGCGCCGTTCGTTTCTCGCCTGTCCGAAATATATCGTATGAACCGGAATATTCAGCGCGCGGCACTGCTCGGAGAGATCGATGCAGTCGGTTTCCGTCAGATGACTGCCTTCGTCGCGGCCGTCGGTGAACATGATGACGGAGGCCCGTGTAATTTCTCTGTCTCTCGATATCGCATCTCGAGCAGATCGTATCGCCGCGAAGAGCGAATCGTATATCCTTGTAACCTGACCCTTGCGCTGTATGGATCTGACCGCCGCAACAGCGCCGGTTTTGTCGGAATTGAAATCGTACAACAGCTCCGGTCTCCCGTTGATTTTGAATACAGCGGTCAGATCATACGGCGCCCTGGCGTTGATAAAATCGGAAGCCAGTGACTGAGCTTTTATGAAGGACGAGGGACGCATGGACCGGGTCGCATCAAGTACTACCACCATGAGAAGCGGCTTGATTTCATCGCTGGAGGAAGCCGGATTCACGACTGTTTCACCCGATCTCAGAGCCCCAGAAACGGCGGCAGGTAGTTCGGACACAGTGAAACTGTGACCGGAATCAGAAATATCAGACGGCAGAAGCAATTGAGCTTCGATCACAAGATGCGGATAAAGACCGTCGACCCGGAGAATTTTCAGATACGGTCCGGCCAGTATCGATTCCCCGGCCAGACAGGACAACAGAAGTAAAATTCCGATTTTGAGCTTGCCAGACATGATGATGCTGTGATAATTATCGGAATTTTTTTGTCTGAGGATGCCAAAATCGAGCCTTTTTAGCCGGACTTTCAGCGCGTTTCCTGAATGGCCCTCCGGTTCAGCTCGTTCTGCAGATGCTGCTGGGCTTTGCCTTCCGGGGTGGACATATAATAGGTAAAATAACTGTAATAAAGGCCCAGAATCAAAAAACCGCCGCCCAGCACAATGAGACCGGTGAGCTGAGGTTTCTGCATTTTCTTCATATAAGCGCGGTGGAGCAATCCCGCCGCCATGAGCAGGAGATACAAACCGCCGGCTGTGTAGAGAATGGCCAGAAACATCAGCTAAACTCATCAAAGCCGGACGCTGAGGAGGCAAGCGTTTTTACAGATACGAAATGCATTTGCAAGCGGGGCAGACGATCTCTCGATCCTGCCTGCTGCCGATCTGCAAAGTTTTGCCGCAGGAGAAGCAGGCAAACTCTTTCGATTCCAGCTTTCTGGCGCCGAAGACATCGATCAGCGCTTTTTCCACGCTCTTTGCTCCCCAGACCGGTTCCATAGTTTTCACGGCCGACCGCGCCGTATCCTGGGCCATCCGGGCCAGATCCATTCTGTTTTCCGGGAAAGGATAGTCCGGATGATTCAGCAGCGACGAAAAATATTTTAAGTACGCTTCATTCAGTTCTCGCGCAGTATCGCAGGCCCACTGCGGCGATGGATTCGGCCGGCTCATTTTTGCCACGACATCATAAGCATGCTGAAAGGCTTTTTTTATTTCCGGGTCAAACGAGATCAGATAGTATTGCTTAACTATTTTATTTATATATTTTACTTTTTCCGGCGGATCATCGGGAGCTCCCTTATAGACATCTCTGTTCATTTCAAAGTCAAGAGCGACATACTCCTGTGCCAGAACATCCCAGGATTTTGCATCGTTTCTCTTTACTGCCTTTTCCATGCGCCCGCTGATTTCTATCATTCGCTCACTGCGGTCGGTGAGGATGATGCGCCCCTCTGGATTGCTGTAATTTCCGCAGTACGGACAGAGAATGATATTGGAATTTTCAGGATACTCGCCCAGCGCGCTTCCGCACGACGGACAGTTTGCCGCGCGAATGATCATGAATTTCTGGCCATATACGCGCTGCCGAGAGGACCGGCCGCGTCGCCCAGTTCCGCCAGGCGAAGAGCCGGAGGTGTGTTGATGCAGTATGCGGCCAGGTATTTTAAAATATGCGGAAGCAGCTTCTGCCCGAGCGATTCCATGATCCCGCCTCCCAGCACGATGAGATCCGGACTGAGAAGATTGACGGTCTGACTGATGCCCGCCGCGAGAAATTTGCTGTAGTATTCGTTCATGAGATACAGAGTGAATTTATCGCCCGCCTCATAGGCTTTCTTCAGCGTTGACGACTTGACCGGCATTTTTTTCAGGTTGTATTTTATCAGATTCTGCAGCTCTGTTCTTTTTGAAGATTTCATTCTCTGCTGAATTTTTCTGTTCAGCGCCCACTTTCCGATGTACGCTTCCAGGCAGCCGTCGCGGCCGCACGAACACCGCCGCCCTCCGTGCAGAACCATCATGTGTCCGACTTCGCCCGCGCCGCCGTCGTGCCCGGTGATCAGTTTTCCGTCAATGGCCACCGCTCCGCCGATGCCGGTGCCGCAGAAATAAGCAGCCACTATTTTTGGATTTGATTTGATCCGCGTCAGTTCGCCCATGAGACCCGCGTTCACATCGTTCACCAGGCGGATTCTCAGATCCTTCCGCGCCGTCAGTTTCATGTCAACGAAGGGGCGCACATTTTCCCACTGAAGATTGGGCGCAATTTTTACCAGGTCCGATCCCGCGCTGACCAGGCCCGGAACGCCAAGACCCACTGCTTCGACAGAATAGCCGGCTTCACGAACCGCTTTTTCAATACGCTCCAGCTGATCCTGCAGACGAGCGATTACATGTTTGTATCCATCCCGGGCCTCCGTGTCGATTTTATCTTCGAAAACGTGCGCATAATCCGCGTCGAAGGCAATGGCGTTGATATTGCTTCCGCCAAGATCGATGCCGATGGATACTTGTTTTTGCTTTGCCATATAAGCCGTTTATCAATCAAAGCCGTATAGAGATTTTTCAACAATCGCGCAGAATATCTGCCCGATCATAATATGACACTCCTGAATCCGCGATGTCTCATCCGACGGCACAATGATCATAGAGTCGATCAGGGATCGATCCTCCGCCGCTATACGCCCGCCGGTTCCGCCCGTGAGCACAATGGTTCGCATATTTTTTTTTCGCGATTCGCGCAGAGCTTCGCGCACATTGCCGGAATTGCCGGATGTGGTGATTCCCACCAGTACATCGCCCGGCCGTCCCAGGCCCTGTATCTGCCTGGCAAAAATGCTGTCGAATCCAAAATCATTGCCGCCCGCCGTGATGGCGCTGGAATCCGCCGCCAGTGAAATCGCCGGAAGCGATGGACGATCGTTGCCGGCTTTGTATCGGATGGAAAATTCCGTGGCTATATGCTGGGCATCCGCCGCCGAGCCGCCGTTGCCGCAGAGAAGAACCTTCCCGCCGGACTTGAAGGTTTCAGAAATGAGATTTCCCGCATGAGCGATTTCTCCGGCCTGCGCCAGCAGCTTCTCCTTAGTTTGAATGCTGCGGCCTATATGATCGCGTACAAGATCCTGCATCGATACCGTCTGACAGAAGAAATCGACGCAGTCAAGAGAATTTCTACCCCAGCATATCTATCTCATCAAGAGTGGAGACGGCCTCAACGTCAAAATTGATATCAACAGCCTCTATCATCAAGGCAGCCGTTGTCTTATTGGATGCTTCCAGGAAAGCGGCGCAGGCCTGCCCCATGCCGCGAATGCATTTTTCCCATTCAACAGTGTTGGTAATCTGCGCCAGCAGGAGAGATCGGATTTTTTCAGGATCCGTTTCCCGGCTGCCGGAGGTATCGGAAAAATAGGGAAGGACCGGCTCTCTGATTTCTGCCGTTTTCAGAGCCTTTTCAAAAATTTGAATTCCATCCCGCATGAGTTCTGTATGAAACGCGCCGTCCACATCGAGCTCCTTCATTTTAAATTCATTGGATTCGTCTTCCGGGTTGTACCCCTCTCTTTTTAAGAGCGCGTCCAGATTTGTAAAAGCGGAAAGTCTGCCGCCGACAATAATCTGAGTCGGTGTATTCACTAGCGCGATGGAGAGTCCTCCGGCTCTGCCGCAAAGATCCTCAACGAACTTTCTGTGCCCGCGAAAGGCGCGCAGCGTAGACGGATTTTTTTCACAGGCCAATCCCATCGCCTCGGCTCTTGCTTTGAGCAGAGTCGCGGCATTCTCCATATCCATGGCGCCGGAGACGACAAGCGCCATGTATGTGCCCAGGGAATTTCCGCCCGCTGCCGTAATTTCCAGATCCGGAATTTTTTCCATCACCGCTTCCCGGTACGCCGCCTGTACGGCGAAGATCGCCGGCTGTGTGAAACGGGTTTTCTTCAGAACAGAAAACGATTCGCTCGTAATAAGTTTTTCCATGTCTATGCCGAACGGCGACGAGAGCTTTTTCACGACACTCCGGGCCCGGTCGTTTTTCAGAATTTCACGGCCCATGCCTTCTTCCTGGGATCCCTGGCCTGAAAATATAAAATTGATCGGTTCCATCATGCCTCCACCTGGCCGACCCAGTCGTCCATTCTCTGCCATTGATTTAAAAGAAATACTTCAAGCTCATCAATTGTATCGGGAACATCACGGCGGGGGATTACCCGCATCAAGAGATGGATATTTTTATTGGTCATCACCCCGCGCCAGATATCCATCGGGTACTTTCCGCCTTCCAGTCCTTTATGGGTAATGAATATCACGTCCGATTTCTCGTCTTCTTCCAGCAGATGCAGCATACCCGCCACACGCGGGTTGTTTAAATATTTGTATTTGCGCTCTTCGCCGGCTGTGTTCTCGACGCCTCCCTCCGGGTACACGGCAATCGCATGACCGGGTTTCTGCCTGCGAACGATCCGCATCATCTGCCTGAGATCTTCAGCGTATTCTTCGCGATTATCCGGATCAACGACAGCCTCGTCGATCATGGTGACGCCCAGATCGATGATCGGATCCAGAATCAAACCTCTCCAGAGCACATGGCGCATCTTCAGCTTATTCCGCCAGAGGATCTCCTCCACGGGAAGAACCGGATCCAGAAACGACGTGTGATTTATAAATATTATATACGATCTGTCTCTGTGTATTTCCGCATCGCACTTTACTTCCTGATGCACGCTGTAGATGAACCGGAACCCATGCCCGATTCCCATATAATGAAAACCCTTCATGAACATGGGAAAGGCAAAACAGAGAAATTCTTTTATGGGGCCTTCCGGAAAAAGAAAACTCGCCAGACGCATCGCTGCCCTCACGGGATACGAAACCATTGCGACTGTCAGAAACAGCAGAGCCCATACGGAATAAAAAACGCCCCAGGCGCTGCGCCGCAGCTGCTTCAGCTGGAACGTGAACAGGTCCATCAAGAGGGCGAAAGGGAAAAAAAGAACGCTTCCGGCGATAATAACAGAAAATAATAAATAATATGCTGGAATTGTTATGATGCGTCGGCGCGCGATGATCCAGAAGCTGCGGCCTGTATGACAGAGAAAATCAAACATTATTCAATGCTTCCGGGTCCAGGCTGCAGGCGAGGAAACCGCTGTCCACTATGCGAACCTGGCCGTTCGTTCCCGAAGAATACGGCGAAAGGAGCCAGACCGCCTCAGCCGCGGCTTCTTCCATTTTTATGTTGCGCTTCTGCGGCGAAAGCATCGCTTCATATTTTATTCCCGGCTCAAAACCCTTAACGGCCCTTGCAGACCTGGTGGGAAGTATCCCCGGCGAAAGCGCGTTAACGCGGACACCAGGCATTGTCTCGCCGTAGTCGCGGGCCAGATACCGGACCAGCGACTCCAGGGCCGCTTTCTGAATTCCCATAAGATGATAACCCGGCACGGCGAATGCGGCTCCCGGATGATAGGTGAGAGCCAGAAGCGAGGCTGTGTCCGCAAGCGAAGGCCGTAGTCCCAGAAAAAAGAACCGGCTGCCGATTACGTTGATGGCATGAGCCTCTTCCATCGCCTCCCAGCTCGATTCGCGCAGAGGTTCCTCCATTTCTCCTGGATCCGCGTAGCCTGTGGCATTCACTGCCCCGTCAAATTTCACGTCGAGCCGCGTGATCTCATTAATCATGGTCTGCATGGATTTCTCAAATTTAAAATTGCCTGTAAGTATTTTTTCCGAATCAATACCGGGATTTGCGCGAAGAGCTTCCTCTTTCATTTCCGGAGAAAGAGCGGAATACCAGACACCCGCCCCGCACTGCCGCAGCAGTCTGCCAATGCCTGCCGCGATGCCGTCCGAGGTTGACAGGCCTGCTATGAAGTAATTTTTAATCTTTAAGTCGAGCATTGAATTTAGTTCTCCAGCGCCGGCGTCGAGGCCGCTTCTGTCAAGCGTATTTCTATTCCCGATCCTCAATTACAACAACTGCCGCCGCGGCGGTTTTTTCTGTATGACTGAGTGAAAGAGCAAAATGGAATCTTCCCAATTTAAGGAATTGATCATTCAACTTTATGCTGCATTCGATCCGGACTGAACCGGATGCGTCCTGAACAATTTGAAAATCATGCCAGTCTTTTGTTAAATTCAGCGGCGACACAGCCTTCACAAAGGCTTCTTTGGCGCAGAAACGCGCGGCACGGCTTTCCAGCTCCACGGGCATTTTTTCGACTTCAGCGGGCGAAAATATTTCATTCAGCATGTTCTCGTCGAACTGACGGCGGAATTCGTCCAGTTCCACGATATCGATGCCATGGCCCAAAAAGACAATCATACGTTTACAGAACGCTCTTTTTTCTGCTTCTCCATTATGTAAGTGTCTACATCGTCCGACACTGTCATGCCGCGAAGCATGGTGCCGAGCCAGCCGGACATGATGA
>VFLI01000049.1 GCA_009885105.1 Spirochaetia bacterium
GCCCCCTTAGACACAGGCGGTTACCCATCTGCATCCGGGCGTAGCTATCTGGATTCTCTGGCGATTTCCAGAACCGGACGTTCGCCGGTAAGTGAACGACAGCTTGCTCAGGACGGAACATAATACTTATTATCGGATGTTAAGCAAACGGATGTATAGCTTTTCTTCGTGTATGACTTTTCCAACAGATCCGCAGGATTCATTTCTTTCTTGAATTTTCTATATTTCTGAATCTTAACGCCAGTCTGTGTAATTGAATAACGATCTCTGTGAGTGCGAGCGTCATTTCCTGCGCATCCTCTGGAGAATGCGCCTCTGTTCCGTACACATGCCACTCATACCCTTCGCCATCTTCGCGCAGCTGTGCCTCGGTGAGAAACTGAACGGCAAATTCTTCATCCGGCTTCAGTCGGTCTGAATATTTTTCGATCAATCTGTATGTTCCAGGATTTATCTCCGCAAATATAAAATAGAATTCACGAGTGACTTCTTCACCCAGTATACGCACTTCCCGCACTCGCTTCACCTGCGAATACGGATCTTTTTCATCCCAGAACTCCGGCGGTTTCATGCTTTATTCTGAATTTTGAGATGCCTCTTTTTCTGTCAAAGAATTTAGTTGTGGATGGAATTACGTGCTTCTCAGGCAATTGCATGATAATGGCCGAGATCTGAAACGGACTTGCATGCCGTAAGAAATGATCCCAGTATTAGAGTTAGAATGAGAATACCAAGAGTCATATAGTCAGAGCATCCTTCTGGCGCTTCCGCTACAAAATGAAATTCAGTCTTCGTCAGCGGTGCGTCGGGAATGCCTGTGTCTGCTGGGCCCCAGGCCTGCCGCCAGAAGACACAGCCGGTTTCCAAAATAGTAATAATTATAATATCAGTATATTTTCTCAGTATTCCACATTTATGCAGTAGCTGGATGTTGCATGTATATACTGAGATAGCTGCTTTGGGCGAGGCCTCTTAACCACCGCGCCCCCTTCCTGGCACGCTTCGCGAGGACGCTTCGCTCTAATCGGAAGTTCATATTCCGGGGCTCCAGGGGACCTCTTGCAGGCTCGCGTTTCAGTTTCGCACGTAAGATCGCGATTATTGCGAATATTTAGAAACACTTCGCCGCAAAGACTGCGTCCTCGCGGCGAAGTGTGAAGAGGCGGGCGGGGGAGTCTCAATCCAATCCTATGAAAGGCCCGGATCCCTTTGGGGGCAGTGCAAAATCTGAATCTACCGCAGAGATTTTGTAATCACCCCCTTCCTTGCGGAAGCGGAAAGCATAAGCGGGCTCATCATTTGCGGCGAATTTCACAAGCCCATCAAACTGTAATCCGAGTTTATCGGTGGGCATCAAATATGGATTGAACCAGAAATCCCACCGTGCCTTTCCCCAGCCTTTCTTCTTACTGGATGCGTTGGTTAAATCTTCTGCAATCTGTACGCGACTGGCGAAGGATTTAAGAGTCTCTGTATCTCCGGCATCAAGGGCTGTCCTCAATCTTTCGACTGCATGCATCAAGTCTTCGCGAGCATCAGCAATATAATCAAGGCGTTCCTTTTCAGCGCGAAGGGCAGAACGACCACGCGATACATCCAAATAAGTGTTCTCTCCTATGTGGGCCATATTACCTTCGTTTCCTTTACCACAGCTCAGTAAATACAGCAATACAATTGTCAGGTAAATAAATCTCATAAAACTGATCTCAATGCAAGTTCGGCGCGGCAACATGATTTAGAAAGTAAACAGGGTCGATAAAATATAATCCCCATTTTGGTTCATAATATGCACGCGGAATGTTTGTTGGCTCCGTCAGTCGAAAAACCTGGAAGTGTCCGTGATTGCCCGTCGATTTTCCCGTAGTGCCAATTTCGCCAAGGACAGTGCCAGCCTGAAGTGTTCCGGTCATGGAAGCCGGTTCCACCATGTGCATGAAATCCATGAAATAGTCCGCGCCGCCGAATGTAGACTTGATCTGGACGCTGTTTCCAGTAGCATTCAAGCCAGCGGCTCCAAGTTGCAAGAGATCATTTAAATCGGAGCCTGCATATGGCACTCTATTCGGATACTGCCCGAACTTAACGATATTACCTTCTTCCATCCATACGCCAGCTCCGTTGCGCGCCTGTCCGTATGTGCGAGTTACAACTGTTCCCGGAATCGGTAGGTTCATTTGTCCAAGACCACCATCAACACCCTGATGAAAACCTCCTGGACGATCACCGAATGGACTTCCAATGTTCATACCACCTGAGTTGGGGTCTCCAAAAGGACTCTTTATTCTTGGATCTAATACGTTCCAGCCCTCGACTGTCCCAAGACCCACTGGAAACTCTTGGGAAGCATCCCCATTCTTCCCCGCAAGGTATTGTAATACCAAGCGCCGTGCTCCCTCTGTTCCGATATTGGCAGTGCTCAGACTGAACAATGCATCGCTGAATGCATCCTTCAATCCACTCCATGCTTTTTCAAGCCATCCCGTTTGCTGCGTTTGCATAGTATCATTCTGCCCCGTCGCCCCGAGTCCGCTAATCAATAACGCCGGCGACTGCGGTCCTTGATTCCGCGAATTCATGTAATCGTTAATTCTCTTCTGATATTCTTCCCGCGCAAATTTATTCGTATCATACCCCTGCAACCTCGACATTTCACCGAATGCAGCATTCATATCCACAGTCGCCGGATCGATCCCATACTGCCGGGCGACAGAAAGTACATCGGCAAGTGAAAGTTTTCCCTCCTCCGCGAGATTCTGCAGGTCTGTCTGCATCTTTGCAAACATCTCTCCCCCTTCAGCGTCGCTCTTAACAAGACTCTGCGCCATTGCACGCGCGAGATATGTCGCATCATTTAGATTAAAATTCTTTGCCGTTACGGACTGCTGCGCCTCCATCCGCCGTCTCTCATCCAGCATGTAGCCCATTCCCATCAGGCTGTCTGCCGCGCTGTGCCTCTGGCCATTCCTCTGCGCCTCACGGCCCATCTCCTGCATCGCCACATCCAGAGATGCGCGCATCGCCGCGACCTGTTCCGGCTTCACACCGAGAGCCGCCGCTTTCTCAGCATCGCTCATATTGCTCAGAAGAACACCGGCTGCCTTTTCGTTTTTCGGGTCGGACCAGGCGGCGAGGTTTTTCTCATACGCGATGGCCCCAGAAATAGCGCTGTTTCCCATGCCGCCCAGAAGTCCGCCCAGAGTTCCCATATCCACATTCTGCATCGCAACGTACTGATTGTTCCCGTATGCCTGATACTGGCCATAAGCTCCGAGCGTTGAAATACTTGTGGAAAGCATAGATTTAACAAGACCCTGCTCGATACTGTTCTGCATCGTCGCCCCAAGCCCCTGAGTGGACAGTGGGCTTCCCATAGCGCCGGCAGCAAGCCCGCCGAAATATGAGGCGGCGCCCGAAACTACAGCCGTCGCAAGGGCCTGTTCGCCGTGCATGTCGCCGTTTTTAATTCGCTCTGCACCACGCCGCATAACCAGCTGCTTTGCGAAAACGGGCTGCCATAATAGATAAAAGCTTGTTCCACCACTGCGTTCGGCCCTGGCCTCCGGCACATGCGCGAAACGCGCACGTCGCAAAGCGCGGATTACGCGACATGGCGAAACAAATACGCATGAATTCAGAAGTCATTCCGCTGTATCCTTAGTTCCCGCCTGCCAGTAATGGAGAAAGTTCCATTGTGAGAAGGAAGTACTGCGGACTGCTAAGATCGCTACGCACCTGTGGCATTATGAACTCTTTTTCCCTTGAGAATATAATCTGGCAGGATCCTTTTTTACCATTGTCAAAACATTCTATAAAAAAACTATTCAATATTGTGCTATCCGACCATTTACTCCCATCCCAAATCTCAAAATTAGAAATTTCGAGGTTGTTGCGAATTTGCCAGCGTCCCGCGGTTGAAGGTTTGTTATCGACTCCTATTAATGAAATTTTTCCATCCGCAGTAAATTGCAGAGCTGAAGACGGCGATGCTGGAGACCAAAACTCACGCCCTTGGATGAGAATATCTTTCAGTGCATTCCATTTTTCACTACCGTTGAACGCGTTTATTTTTTCAAACGATTCATATGTCGGTTTGTTTTTATTGCACACTATTGAGATTGAGAACAGCAATGTGAGAAGGATGGACTTGTATTTCATTTTAGCCTGATGTATGTTAACGGAGTTGTGTTATAAGGTGATTCCTGAACTCCCCAGCGGGGCCGGCCAAGACCATTATAGTCGGCACCGGAACTGTGCAAATATTTTGTCGCCTGTCCAGCGTCGTTCACTTGACTCACTATGAGGATGTGGCCAGTTGAGTTGTTCCAATAATACCCGATATCCCCAAGGCGCACAGACCCCGTAACGGTTTCAAACAACTCTGGATGTTTTACCACATTCCCAACACCGCCGGGGCCGCCCCTCTCGACTTGATTCAAGCCAGCCGGCCTTGTTGGCGACCTTACCCCCTCCGCGCCCGTACTAACACCAGCGAGGTAAAGTGAGAGAGCAACGAAGGCAGCACAGTCCAGCTTCGGTACGCCGCTATTCCCGCTGTTTATCGGCTGGTTATAAAAGTATGTGCTCTCATTGGGATTTCGGATCGTCGAGAAATAATTATTTGTATTCCCGGGCTGTGTTCCGTACTCAATTCGAGCGTTTTCGTTCAGCATTTTAGCCATAAAGACGGTCGCCATAGCACGCGCGGTGGCTGGATCTTTTCCTTCCCCTAAATATGATTGATAAACATTCTCACCATTGTTTTTCAGATACTCTCGAAGCGCGGAGAACTCCAGACTTCCTTCCTGCCCATAGAGGTTGGAAACGGCCTTCGCTCCGATCTCGATAGCAGTCCGGTCTTCGAAAACGGCAGTACGTGCTTGATTCTGCGCTTCATTACCGATGAGTCTCAGGAAATTCCCAAGCACCTTCTCGGAACCCGGTACCCAGGAGTTAGCATATTCCAGTATTGCCTGCGTTGTATCGGCAAAAGGCAGCGGCTGGTTCGCGCCTCCGGAATTGTTCGCATAATTCCCGCCTGCTAATTGTCCGTCTGCATTGAGAATGTCGCCTCTTACTTTATTTAAGTATACAATTTCTCCTGACTGCAGACGCAAGGCCACAAAATCGTCTGCCTTCTGTCCGTTCAGACTCGCCAGATTCTTGCGTTCATCCTTTGTTGCCAGCTGATCTTTTGTAAGTTTTTCAAGACTTTTTTCCGCCATTCGCGGATCACCGGCGGAATCCTTGTAGGGAATGTTCCCTTCCTCCCCACCCCCGAACAGTCCTGCCACGGCACCCCACAGATTCGACAGCCCTCCCCCGATCATCTTGCCCACTTCGAACAGGCTGGTAAACGGCGCAATTAATCCATTCAGGAAAGTTCCGAGCATCGTCTCTTCGCGCTTTATCAGCATCGCTCCGCCGGCAAGGATGTTTCGCGTGTCGTTCGGCGCAGTGGGGCCGTCGGAGAATGGCAGTCCTCGCTCGCGAAAATCCTGAAGCCTTTCAGCTCCGTAAGCGCTTATTCCGATCGCCGCTAAATTTCCGAGCCCCTCAATGCCCGTACTTCCAAGCGCGTCGTAATGATTGTCGATCCCCATCTGATGCCGTGTATATTCGCCCAGAACACCGAGGCCCGTTCCGACCACT
Source organism: Spirochaetia bacterium (assembly GCA_009885105.1). GTDB lineage: Bacteria > Spirochaetota > Leptospiria > Leptospirales > Leptonemataceae > VFLI01. The sequence goes on from VFLI01000049.1 coordinate 5,650, forward strand.
CCGCTTATTATCGTGTTCGCGAACAATTCGCCTCCGGGACTCAGTCCCTGTGTGAGTGCCGCCGCCCCTGCGTTGATCACGGTTTTCTGCAAGAATGCGTCTCCGTTTGATCCCTGCATGCTCCATCCATGCGTCCCGCCGTTTTCGTCGTATCGCACGCCTGCCGCCGCAGTCTGGATCGACATGTTGATGGCTGTTGCCGTTCCGGGAGGAAGCATTCCAGCCGTGAAACCTGAGACCCAGGAAAGAGCCGTATTAATCGCCCCCTGGTCAGTCATTTTGCTGGATCTTTCGCCAGTCGTCGGGTTAACCTGAATCGAGTTTCCGAGAGCCGATAGCGCCATTCCGAGCGGGACAAGATACCCCTGACCTGACAGCATTCCGCCCGCAATAAGGAGAGATCCGCCCGCGACCATCGGCTGCTTGACCGAATTCAGCATGTTCGCTTCCCAGAGCATCCCGGCATCGCGCCCGTACACTTCCGAGGCCACCCGCACATTGTACGTCGAATTCGCCATCATCGCGCCCACGTTGAACTGGTTGATCGTCGTAGTCACCGGATCCAGCGTCCCGCCGGCGCGGGCTCCCAGCCTCGCAGTCTCCTGCCCGTTAAACTGGTTGGCAAGCTTCAGCTGGACCATAAATCCAAGGCTTACTCCACTCGGACGCGCACCCACCGCTCCCAGTTCGCCAAAGCCCTGCGCGAAGCCGTATGATATTATATCGTTTCGTATCGCCGCATTGCCGCTGAACGAATCCCCCGCCGCCGCAGACGCGAGCTGCGCTGACTGCGAATCGCCGTCGGATCCGACCCATGTGTTGAATGTCCCGATCGTCTGCGCGTTGCGCGAGTTTTTGCGCTCGGTCTGCGTCCCCCGACCCATGATGTTGCCAATGGCAACCTGAAAAGCCGTGCGCTGCATTGTGAAAAAGGAGTCGACTTCGACCTCACTTTTGTTTTCCAGAAAATCCGCCAGATCCGCGCCGCTCTTCTGCGCGAAACCGGTTTTCGCCAGTTCGTCGGTGATTGCCCTCTCCGTGTCAAAAAATCTGTATGCGTCGACTCCAACAAGCGCGGAAAATCCGGCGCCTGATTTGACATACCGGTCGCCCATGCGGATGAAACCGGAGGATCCGGCCGCCGCCATCGTCTGCTGATCGACAGCCTGGTTTTGATCTTCCAGCTGCAGTTTGAAATCCTCAACGATTTTGCGGTATGCCTCTGCCATTTTGACGTTGGCCAGGATGCGCATATCCTTCTCATGCTCCGTCATCGCGGAATTGAACGATGATAGAGACGACTGAAAATCAACGCCCATGGTCTGGCCGGTCATTTCCGAGACGGCGATTCTTGTATTAAAATTATCAATATTATTGTTAATATCTTTCAATCTTTCTGAAGACGGCTGCCGGGTCTGAAGTTCGGCCAGGGTTTGATTGAGAATGGCCGCAGCGTTGATATTTCTGGGCACATTTCCGGTGTTCGCTGCAAACTGGGAGAGCTGCGACTGTAGATCAGAGAGTACTGATGAAAGCGTTGTCGCCACGCTGGCCTGCTCCGCCTTCGACTGCATGGAATCCTGCCAGGCCTTTTTGTCCGTAAAATGCCGGGCAACGCGCGCGTCCCAGACCTTCTGAGCATCCTCTGTTTCGCGGTCGTCCAGGCGTTCCCACTGCCGCCACTGCTGGAGGTATTTATCCATGTTCGAACCCCAGGCCTGCCGCCCGCGGTTTATTATAGAAGAAAGCCGGTTTTCCCAGGCAGAGCGGCGGTCCAGGAACGACTGCATTCGCAGATCCCATTCAAGTTTCTGAACGCCAGAGCGCTGCGAAAGTTCCAAATCCAGAATTTTCTGCGAATTTTCCGAAAAATCCCTGTACGCCATACGATACCCGGTAAACTCCCGACCGCCCTGGGCTCTGTCCGATGCGGCCGTGAACAGATCGCCAAACGTGCGGCTCTGCATGTCAAGAACAAAAGTCGAGTCGCCGGATCGCCCTGAAACGGATGCGCCGGCGCTCCTGTATGCATTCAGGGCTGATGCTCGCAGATCGGCGCCGTGATTGACAATCATCGGCAGAATCCGGCTCAGGTCGTAGGCCTGCGAATCGGGCGGGGAAGTCGAATTGGGATTTTCATCCGTGATCCGGGCATACCGCTCCGTGAAATTTCCCGCGCTGTCCATGATCCGGATTTTTGTGTAGCGGCCGTCCGGTCCGCGATACGAGCCGTTCACCAGAGGCCCCGGCTGACTCGTCGTGACCTGCAGAGGATCGTACTTTCGCCCCAGCGAATCCCTGTATTCAACGGCCGATTTTTTATCCGCAAGATTCAATCCCTTTGAGCCGGCCGGATTTGCAGCGGCGATTGAGTCGTAAATATATTTCAGATCCTCAGCATCGAGCCGGTAAAGAACACCGGAGCCGGAATCGTCCGTATGCTGAGCGCCCCAGGCGATGAGACGATCCTTCATTGTTTCCATATCCGGAATTTTTGTGAAATAGTCCAGGGCCGACCGGGCCCTGTCGTACGACTCCTCCTTCCGCATGACTTCGCGAACCGATTTGCTTCCTGCCGAAAGAAAAGCGGCCGTCTGCAGACCCGCGGCATTCCAGGTTGCGGAGGCAAGATTCGCCTGCGCCTGGGCGAGCTTCTGCAGGCTCATCCGTATCGTCGCCGCGGCTCCGGCCACCATCGCCTGCCCGCTGGCGATGAGGGAAGCTCCGCCCGCCATGATGGTTGCCGTTCCCGTTGCGATCATGCAGTTGCCCGCGATGATCGACGCTCCGGCAGCCAGAATCGCAGGCGCGTAAATCCCCACGGCAATCTGGTTCTGCAGGCTTGCCGCATCGTACATGCCCAGCGATCCCAGAAGAGCGGAGTAAATCCCTGAAAATCCTGTGAATTCAGCCAGAACGCCCCCCGCCCCCATCCAGCGTCCGATCGCCTGTATATCCTCCGCGTTCAGCTGAGCGCCCGCGGCTCCGACGGCCGCCTCAAAAACCTGCGAAGGCGTCACGTATTCGGCGCCGGAATGATTTCCTCCAAGCCACTGATTGGAATAGGCGCCGCCGTAATTCTTCGCCCATTGACTCGAACCCCAGAACCAGGTTCGAAATTCATTGTACATACTTCCGCCGGTCGCTTCAATGTTTGCAAGTCTCCTGTACACGGCGATCTGCGCTTCTTTCGCCGCCGCTTCGCGTGGACCATCGATTTTGTTCTGCGCATCAACCTGCGGAGTATAGGCGAAGGCCGAATTGAGAGAGGCATCAAACTGTTTTTTTGCCTCCGCAGCCTGGGCCGAACGCGTCTGAATTTCCGCCGTCAGGATCTCCGATGCTTTATGGATTCGGATCATACGAAGCGTCTCTTTCATGTGTTCCGCGCGTGTCGAAAACACGTCCGAATAGTTTTCATACAGCTCCCTCTCGACTAGAGAGACGAGCTCCGCTTCCTCCTGCTGAGTGAGAGCTGTAGAGGAGCCGTCCGGCAGCACGAGCCGGCTTTTTCTCGTTCTCAGATCGTACAACCGGGACTGCTCCTGGCCCGTCAGAGGCGGAAACAAGGAAGACACATCCGAGCCCGACGCTTTTGCAGCAGCGCATTTTTCCGCGACGGACAGAAAATCGTTCAGTCGCGCCTGAGAGATGACAGCTTCCCCGGCTGAGGACAGCTGTGCGTTTGCCGCATCCAGAGCGGCCTTTGCACGCTCATACATGGCCTGCGCATCGGCGGCATTGGCCTTCAGGCCGTCCGCATTGGCCGACTCGGTGGAAAGATACAGATACGGTGTGCGGCTCTGCTCGTAGACGTCACTTCTGGATTCTGACTGGAGGCGGCGGGCCGTGAAATTCCGGAAGGCCCCGGCCAGATCGTTCAGTTTATTTGTATTTATTATTGTTAAAGTATTGTATCTATCCTGGTTCGCCCGCGCCTCCTGCGAAATTCGATTCACATCGTCCTGGGCCGTCTGGAGCTCATCGGAGGCCTGTCGGTATATTGTTTCTATATAATCGTTGGCCCGGATCGTCTGCAGCGTTTTTCTGCGCCCCGCATCGGCGAACTCTCTTTGCGCATCGCGCGAGCGGCCCTCTGCCCCGCTTGCGGCATTTCGCAGAGCGACGATCTGCTCGTTTCCATGATCGGCCAGATTGCTGCTGGCCTCCTGCTGCAGAGCCAGAATCGCATTTTCTTTCTGCGCAGCGCCGGCGTTGGCCGGATCGTTCAGAGCCGTTCGTATCCGGTCGAATTCTGACTGAGCGGCGTCCCTTCTCGAATCGGCAAGATCGGCCGCATCCACCAGGGTCAGGATCGATCCCTGAAGCCGGGATACGGCATCCAGATAGTTGTTGGCCAGATTCGCATAGAAGATTTCTCGCAGATCAGGCGAGCCGGCACGAACGCGGTTGAACGACTGGATTTCCACGGATCTGTCGTCGGACGTGTCGGGCGTATTCTTTCCGGCCTGAACGGACCGCCGGGCCAGAACATCGTCTGCCAGAAGCAGCGTCTGGTAGTCGCCGGAAAGAAGCTCGGATGCGGAGGCAGTATTCACAACCGAACTGTCCATCATCAGACCGCTGAAGAACTCGTCTTTCGAGAGGTCGGATGCTTGCGACTCGCCGGCGTTGCGCCGAGTAGCAAGATACGCCGCGTACGATTCATCCTGGTAGGATTTCTCAGCGCCCGCGTACGTTCTCCAGTTTGTGAAATGGTTTTCCTCTATTCTACCGCCCAGTTTCTGAGCAAGGCCCAGAAGACTCTCCGCCGTCGCCCTGCCCCGGTCGAACACAAGCGATCTTTCCTGAAAAAATACCGCATGCAGATTGAGAGCGTCGGCCAGCGAATCGAGGACCGACTGCTGTGCGCTCTGTGCGATGACCGTGTCCTTCTGCGCTTCCATCCAGGCAGCGATCTGAAGGCTGCAGTCGGCGCCGTTTGCGCAGGCGGTGGATAGTGTGACCGAAGCAGTCTGCTCGTTCTGAAGGGCCGCCAGAAAAGCCGAGTCCGCGGAATTCAGCTGCGTTCTGAAATCCGCAAGTTCTAGAAGTTTCTGCCGGCTCTGTGCATCCACGGCGCCGTCGAGACTGCCCTGCATGTCCACGCCTTCAAACAGTTTATATACATTAGTATTGGCCGGATCGTTCAGAATGGACAGGGCCGCGGATGCCACCGACTGCCCGCTAGCCTGCGCGTCCTGCATGGCCGCCGACAGACGATTTTCGAGAGCCGAGGTGATTTGCGTTTTTTCAAGAAGGCTGATTCCGATGCGACGACTGTCTGCAGCGGTCAGCCGGATCTCTGCGGAAGTTTTATCCCTGTTTTCAATAAAGGCAATGGCAGAAAGTATTTCGCGTATGTCCGACTCCAGTGACTCGGCGGCTGCGCGAATTTCCACCGGAGCGTCCGGATGTCCGGATATCCATTTCTGAAGCGACAGGGCTTTTTCCAGCAAGCTCGCGCCGGCGCGGTTTTCCGCAGAGGCCAGAGCGGCCCGGATATCCGCGCCCGGATCGACGCCCAGAGCCGCTTTCAGAGATTCCATTGCTGTCTGCGAAGAGGACTGAAGCCGCGATTCAAGACTTTGCAATTCATAGTTGAATTCCTGAAGCCGGGCCGACTCGGGCGAAAGCAGATAGTTTGCCGCGGACAGATCCGCCGATCTCTGCGCCGATTCATAAGCGGATTTGTTCCGAACCAGCCAGAAAGCCGTCAGTCTCCAGACAGCCCTTTCCGTGTCTGTAGATTGTGACATCGCCTCTATTCTGTCGTTGATCTGATTCAGCAGCTGCGTATAGGTTTTGTTTGGATTGTCCTCCAGAAACTGAGAAATATTGTCCGATGCCGATGCGGTGAGATCGACCGCTTTTTCTGAGAGTCGTTCCTGCTCTGTTTTAGCCTGATTCTGTAACTCCAGTTTCTCAGCTGCGGCGTCGATTGTATTTCCGGCCAGCAATCGGTCGAACGATCTCTGACGCGAGGTCGTTTCCTCCTGCAGGGCCGCAAAAAGAGAGGCGACAGCGCTGCGAATGTTGTTCTCGGCGTCGATTCTCAGAAAATTTAGTTCGGCCTTTTCTTCTTCCGTGTGAGTTTTCAGAAGTTCCGCGTGGATCGCTGCAAGACTGCTGCGGGCGCCCGCAAGATCGTTCATGGCCTGGAGGGCGGGCGCATGGCTGGAAAGCTCCGGATTCCCCGGATTGGAAATGACTATTTCGTTTTTTCTGGCCTGTATCAGATCGGCAGTCTGCAGGGACGAAAGGCCCGAAAAATCATTCGAACTGTCCTGAAGTTCGCGCAGTGTGTCCAGCGCGCCCCGAGCCGTGTTGATTCCTTGAATGGAAAGAAGCGCGCTCGACGCCGAGGCATACACGCTCTGGGCCCGGGCGGCAGAAGACACTCCGCCGATGTATTCCAGAAGAGCCGCCGAAGATGCGTTTGCCAGGCGGTCCGTCATGCCCGGCACATTTTCAATCTTCTGCATGCTGTTCAGAAGTCCCGCCAGATTTCCGGACGATTCCAGAATTTCCTGTTTCAGAAGTTCCTGCGCGGCGGGGCTCTGCAGAATCGTCTGAAAATCCAGGTAAGCCTGTCTGTAGGATTCGCTCTTCTGATCGAGAAGTGTTTTTGCCTGGGAGAGCCGCAGCGCATCGGCGTCCATCACGGGCCGCATAGCGGAAAGGCTGCCGGAAATGGAGGACAGACTCTGCGAACCCACAGCGGAGCGAAGCCGGTCAATCTCTGTCCGGAATCCCGATTCGTCGAACTCTGACAGGACAGCGGAGAGTTCCGTGCTCAGGTCCCGGGCAAGCGAACGAATCTGCATCCAGAGCTGCGCGCGGGCCTCCGGAGATATATTTAAGATATTTTGTTTATATTCAGTAAGTTTCTGCATGAAACCGGAGAGAACTCCGGCAGATCCGCCCTCGCCCTGGGCGGCAAGAGCCGCATCGAAACGGGAAAGGATTGGATCGATGGAGGCTGTGTCCGGAGCGTCGGTTGCGGCCAGATCGGACAGGAGCAGAGCCGCCTGACCGAGCGAAGCGGCCTTTGCCTGCAGAATTGCCGGACTGATATTTCTCTGGGCCAGAATTCTGTCCGTCTCCGAATCTCGCACATCCGTCTCTGCGATAGCCAGCGGATTGACCGGCAGATCTCCCTTGATGACCAGGTAGATGGTTTCTGTCAGATCCGAATGCAGCTGCGCAAGGTCCGCCCGATCTTTCAGAAGAGCGGTCATCTCAAGCCCCGCCGAATGTTTCGCGGCCAGTTCCGCATACCGTCTGACCTCTTGCGCGCTGGAAAATTTCTGCGCCAGGTAATTGCGCTGCCGGCGCATAAGTTCCCAGTCGTATTCCGCCTGGGTCATCAGGTACGGATCGCTTTCATTGGCCGTCAAATAATAGCCGGCAACGGAGTCGGAAAAATACAGAAGCGTCTTTGTTTTCAACCGGCTGTTTTCGTCTTTGCTGCGCGCAAACCAGGATTCGATTTCTATTTTTATTTCTTCGAGTTTTTGCTCGTCCGTCCTGTCCGGCCGGCTTCTGTTCACAATGACGAGTATCTCCGACCTGTGCTCCGCGTAGTCGCCGCCCAGAGAGCCGGCCATCGCCAGTATTGACGACAGGTCCGAAGCCTGCTGGAACGGCAAGAGGCCCGATTCTTCCAGAGCCTTAGCGCGATTTACAAAAAGTTCATTGTCGCGCACGATTGTGTTTATATCATTGCGATACAGAGTAAAATTTTCATTCTTTGCCTGCATGAGATCGGTCAGATCGTCTCGGAAATCCGACGCGTCGATGCCGGCAATCTCGGCCGGAAGCGTGTCCGCAAAGAGCCGCCTGTCGCGCAGAAATCCCGTATGGTTCTGGTCCGCGTACATCGTCTTACCCAGAACGCCCTGCGCGCCGGCCAGTATTGCCTCAAAATTGGCGACGGCCGCGGACATCGTATCCCGCTGTCTTTCATAGAAGGCCTTCATCACGCCTCCGTCCTGGGAAACGCTGGTGTAGGCGCCCCTGTCCAGAAGATCCCTGTAATAGCGTAGAGCGTCCTTTGCCTGAAGCAGAGCCGAACCGCCGCCCGCAATCATATCCGAAAGCTGCCGAGAAACGCTGTCGCGCCTGGATTTTTCTTCCGCGATAAACTGGGCGAGATTTGCCTCCGCGCTGTCCCGGCTTTTCTGCAGCTCTGCGAACTTCTGATCGAACTGAGAGCGGCCCTGTGCGATGGTTTTCTGCACCTCCTGAAGCCAGGACTCGCGGGCATTTTTCAATCTGTCCTGGTTCTGCGCCCAGATTTTCTCCGCCTCTGCCCGGCTGCGTTTTGTCTCTTCCATCCAGACAAGACGACGGGAGTAGAGACCTTCCTCCGCCGCTTCCCATTTTCTCAGGCCCGACTGGATCATGCTCTCGATCTGTTTTTCCCACTGAGCGCCGGTTCCGGCCACATCGGGCGAGGGGCCCGAAAGCGCGGACTCGGCCGACTTGACCGCGGAGTCCAGAGAATCCTGCGTCGTCTGTCCGACGGCATCGCGCGTGTCCTCTATGGCCGCATCTGTAATGGCATCCGCCGACTGCTGATCCGACGCCAGGCCCCCCAGAAAATCGTCCGAACGCTTCAGGGCAATGTACCGGTTCCGGGCGCGCGCGATATAGAAACTGTCGCGAATTTCAAACTCGCGCCGGATGCCGTCTGCAATACGGTTGAGCTGCGAATCAAAGGCCGCCTTCTCCTCCGGTGCCAGCGTCGGAAACTGATCCCGGGCATTGTTCAGTTTTTCATCCAGCGAGGCGAAGATTTCTGCGGTTTTTGCGTCGTGCTCCGGCACAACGGCGCTGTTCCATAGATTCAGATTCAATTCCGGCTCGTCAGAAACTGCGGCCGTTGCTTTCGCAATCAGCTCCTCATACCAGCTGGCTGAAATCTCGTCGATCTGCGGCTTCTGATGATCGGCGCGGAATTCTCCCCTGCCCGTCAGAAAATGATTCTGCGCATCCGCCTCCCACTGACTCTTTGCCGCATCGTGCTCTGTCTGGATCCGAGATTTTTCGCGCTCCCGGTCGGCCTGACCCTGGTTGCTGCGATCGACCTGACGCTGTTCTTCCGTCATTTTTTCAAAGGCGTCCGTTTCCCATTCCACGCGCTCCGTGGCAATTCCCAGGAACACGTAGTTCGACCAGGCCTGATCGTCCGCCAGACGCTGCGCGCGGTCCATGAACATATCCACTCTCTGGCGCGACTGATCCTGGTAGCGGGCATACGGCTGCTGAGCGAAAAGCGCAAAGCCGGGCATTAAAATCATGAAGAGAAAAACCGGAATCATCAACCCGGCGGTGGTGCGCCTGAAAACAGCGCGCTGGATGCGCGCAGTGCGTTTTTGAAATCGGCGGAACGGGAGCAGGAACAGGGCGGCGAAAATGAAAGCGATCTTGCGCTGAGGAGGGGAATTACGATCGAATCTTGATCCGTCCGGTATGTAGCCGTTACGGACAGAATGGTAATCGAGACGGGAAATGAAATCTATCTGTCCGATTCTGCCGCCCACGGCTGTCAGAACGCCTGGACCGTGTGGGTCGTCTTTTTCTGTGAGAAATACCGCGGTCGCATTCGACGGCGCCATTGACGCAGGTGCGCCGGATATTATGGAAGGAATTTCTTTTTGATGCGCCGGAAAAGCCCGGCGCAGTTCCGAGAGGCGGCGGATGATTTTTTTCAGAGCTTCTTTTTGCTGCTGTCTGTTCTCAGCGCGGATCTCTTCTTCCCGGCGCGATTCCATTTCTCTTTCATTCGTAAAGCCGGCCGACCGATCTGCGATAGAATTCACGGGCATGGAATACAGACGCAGAATCGGACAGCAGAGGCCGAAGATGGCAGACGCGAGAAGTAGATTGCGAAAATGCATACAGATTCAGCCCGAAAGACGACTCGGAGCCGAACTGTACTATGTCAAATATATATATTTATATTTTTAAGGATTTTGCCTGGATTCATTGAATTTCGGCGTTAATGCGCAAAACGGCGTCTGCTACTCGCGAGGGGAATGGATTTGTGTAAAATAATCATCATTGAAATCGGCGCTGATCGATCTCAGAAAATTATCGTCAGGCGCCTCAATTTCTCAGTCCGAAAATCCAGGCGGACGCCGCTTGAACCAGGGCCGGGCCGATTCCAGCTGGGCCGCCAGAGCGAACAGCGTGTCCTCTCTGCCGATGGGTCCCACAAACTGCACGCCGACCGGAAGATTGTCCGCCGACCAGAATAGCGGCACCGACATGGCCGGCTGCCCGAGATCTGCGAGAAGTTTCGCCGCGTCGTGCACGGCGGCCTGACAGTCCGGATGCACGGGCGTGCCGATCGGAGATTTTATAGAAAAGCCAATTTTCAACTTTCTCAATGGTTCCTTGAGAGTCGACAGATACGGGCTGGCGGGACGCTGTGTTGTGTACGGCGCTCCGGCATCGTCGCCGAGCGTTACGTCAAGCATCGCCGCGCTGTCGCGCACGCTGCGGCTCAGGATATGTTCCACGGCGGCTCCCTGCCAGATCTCTCCGTAGTACGGTCCCGCCGGGGTTCGTCCACGGCTGGGTTTGAGGCCGAAGATGCCGCAGAAGGATGCGGGAATACGGATCCCAGGGATTTCGCGTGGCGCCGTGGAGTTCCGGTTCCGTGACGGCCATCAGACCGAATTCGGGCGTATTGGTTTTACCCAGAATTACGGCGCCGGTTTTCTTGAATCGCCGGACCAGTTCCGAATCGACCGGGGGAATGTAATTCTTAAAAGCGCGGCTTCCGCCTGTCATGGGAACGCCGGCATAGGCGGCCAGCAGATCTTTCAATAAAAATGGAACGCCGGCGAAAGGACCCTGCAAGTCGATTTTCTGCACGGACTGCCGGGCCTGATCGAACATTTTGAGCACTACGGCGCCCAGCTGAGGATTTCTTTTCTCGATCCTCTCGATCGACGCTTCCAGCAGTTCGCCAGGAAACACCTCTTTTTTCTTCACCAGTTCCGCGAGCCCGAGCCCGTCGTATTTTTCATAATCTTTGAATGCTGTCATTTTGGTTCCCCCGGGTTTAATGATTATTATGGCTCAGCGGCTGGCCAGATAACCTTTGACGGTTTCTTGAAAGAGGTGAAAATCATCCAGCCGTGTCCGCATAAAATGTTTGACCTGTTCTTCGTCAACCGTTGTGTATTCGTGCACCAGAATATTTCTAAACCCGATCATTCCACGCAGACGCTGAATCAATTCAGAAGAAATGATTTTCTCATCTGCCAGAGATTCCAGTACGCTGCCGTAGGTTTCCATCCGTCCAACAGCCCGGTCCGTCAGAATCTGAATGGCGATGTCCAGAATCGCCTGGATCAGTGTCTGGAGCGCATGTTGGACTGCCAGAATCCGGCCGGAATCGGAATTGAATTCCTCCGGTGACATTCCTGAATATCGTCTCAGAATCGTAAGTTTGCGGTCCATGTCGGCCAGGCGGCGCTGTATCACCTGTTTATCGAGGACCATAAACTCGCCTGTAGAATCCTTCCATGTCCAGATACATGGAAATTTTCTGTCTCATAAAACGATGAGCTGCCAGTTCATCCTGTATGTGCACTTCGACAGCGTCGCGATATACCCTGTGGCAGAGAAATGGATCCGCATCGTTGAGGGCAATCAGATCCACATCGTCCCGATGCAGAACATCTGCAAGAGCGCTGATGAGCCGGGCACGTTCGGAAAATCGATCTACTATCTGCTCCGCCAGCAGGACAGCAAAATCCACATCTGACTGCGGATGTGTGGTTCCAAGCGCCATTGATCCAAAAAGGTAGGCGGCCAGCACACATTTTTCCGATGCAAATACCTGTTTCGCCGCTTTGATGATCTGTTCTCTGGTTTTCATGCCAACTGCTCTACAGGACTGATACCGCGGCTAAAGGTCAAGCGGAAAACATTGTCATCGCCCGTTCCGCAAGAGCCGTGATAGTCAAACTGGGATTGACCCCCACATTCGCGGGGATGGCGGATCCGTCCATCACGAACAGTCCAGGATGACCGAACACTTCATGCCGCGAATCAATCACGCCGCTCTCTGCGTCATCGCCGATGGGACAGCCGCCCAGAATATGCGCGGTCACCGATTTGTTCAGCAGACTTTCGAGCAGCGAATTGTGAGGAACGCCTTTGCTGATTTTCGCATATTCGCGCGCGGCCTGATTGGCCTCCGGAATATATGCCGGTGCCTGGCGGCCGGACAGCGATACAGACTGCAGTTTTTTTCCAAACCAGCCGCCCCAGCGAAACGCCATCTGGTTGTCGAGGTTCTGCATCACAGAGAGCAGCGTGATTCGTTTATGCCAGTTCCCCCATACGCGAAACGAGGCAGTGGCCTCCAGAGGATGCCTGAAAAAATAGCCGAGGACCTTCAGGGCGCGCAGAAACGGCCTCATCCCATCCACGAGCGGTCCCGAATAGAGTTTCATGAACCAGTAACTTTCCGGCAGACGGTTCTGCGTGATGTGCGTGTGCGCATTGGCATGAAAGTCGGACGAGATGGCCGGGCCGTGCGTGAGATCCACTGTCCTGTCCCGGGAAAGCACGCCCACAATGGCTTCGGAATTTGTACGCACACGCTTTCCCAGCATCGGCGAAAGATTTGGCAGTGTTCCGGATGTGCGGCAGCGAAATAAAAGTTCCAGAGTTCCCAGAACGCCGGCTGCCAGGACCAGCTTTCGCGTCGTCAGAGGCGGAAGACGTTTGCCGTTCAGCGGATTGACGATCTCAAGACGGTAGCCGCCTTCGATCGGATGAATGAGCGTCACCTTGTGCTCCGGCAGTATTTTCGCGCCGTGTTTTTCTGCAAGGTACTGATAGTTCTTGTCCAGCGTATTCTTGGCGCCAGAAGCGCAGCCGGCCAGACAGGCGCCAATCTGCGTACAGCCGTTGCGAGACGGGCCTTCGCCGCCGAAAAACGGGTCCGGTGTGTTCGCCTCTCCAAAATAAATACCGAGCGTCACCGGGCCGTAAGTTTCGCCGGCGCCCATCGCCTGTGCCGTTTTTTTGAGATATTCGTCCTGAATGCCGAATGTGGGACAGACAGTCCGCCCGAGCATTTTTGACGCTGTTGCGTAATGCGGACGCATTTCAGATTCCAGATTCTTGGCTGTCTGCCCCCAGGCCGGATCCTGGAAAAAAGCCGGTTTCGGATCGATCAGAACCGCAGCGTACACAAGACTGCCGCCGCCCACTCCCACACCGCCGACGATGGTTACATGCTTGAAAAAAGACTGTGTGAAAAAACCTTTGAGACCCAGCGCCGGATTCCAGAGCAGATGGAAGGGAGAACGATTGGCTTTTTCGATGTCCTCGCTGCTGACGCGCCGGCCCATTTCCAGAACGGCCGTGCGAAGGCCCTTCTCGCTCGAACGCAGCGCGGCCACGCTTCCGCCGAATCCCGAACCTACAACGATGACATCATAATCCATTACCATGCTCCTGAAACTCCAGCAAAAACGGAAATGACATTGAACGAAGGCCGGCAATATCCGCGACGGTCATTCCGAGTACTGTGTTTTTATCGATGCGGCGCAGTTCATCCACGATATGCGTCCAGGGGAAAGGATTGTCCGATTGATAATGCAGAGCCAGACCGTCTTTGCCGTCGATAAGGGATTTTGCGCTCACCAGTTCCATGGAAAAACGTGTTGAGAACTTGCCCGCGCGCAGAACGATATTGCTGGCTTTGCCGTTTTCGCTGAATTCTTTGCCCCACCAGCCGCCCAGCCCAGACACAGCCAGGGCAGGCCCGGCGGAAGCTCGCAGCCATCCCGGTCCAACAAACGAGGCGCGGTACACACCGCGAAGAGATGCAGCTTCCGGCGGCGAGAGTGAGGCAAAAAGTTCGCGAAATTTTTTGAGAGAAAGTGAGTTGTAGTTCATGTCGATTTCTACCGCAAGTGAAGCCTCGTCAGGCCCTCTGTCAATCTATTTCCAATCATAGTTCGGCCTGTTTCCCATTACAAATACCAGCGAGCCTTCGCGCGCGAACCACCGCGGCTAGCTGATTTCCAGACTGCGGCCGTTCTTGCGCAGCCAGTTTTTCTGCTCTTTGCTGCCCGGAAGAATTCGCTCCACAAGATTCCAGAAATCGCGGGAGTGGTTGAGATGCACCAGATGCGACAGCTCGTGCACGACAACCGAATCCACGATATCCATGGGCGCCATGATGATCTTCCAGTTGAAAGAAATATTTCCGTTGGATGCGCAGGAACCCCAGCGTCTTTTGAGCTTCTTGACTGTAATTTTTCCGGGCGTCACACCGATTATTTCTGAATAGTGCCGGACTCGATCCGACAGGATTTTCTCGGCCCCTGTCCTGTACCATTTTTCCATCTGAGCCAGCGCCGCTTTTGACACATCCTGAGGGTTTCGCGCAAGGTCGATGCGGATGAGCGGGCCGGTATTCTCCTCATCGAAAAATGAAACGGAAGAGCGCTTCGACGAGGCAATTTCCAGACGGCATTCCTTGCCGAGATAAAGCGCTGTTTCTCCGTCTGCGATTTTTCGCGGCTTGATTCCGGGACGAAACTGCTGATTGTATGCGATTTTTTTCAAAATCCAGCCGGTCTTCTCGTCCAGCATTTCTTTTATTTGATACTGAGGGAATCGCTTTGGCACGATCACCTGAACTGTGTTGTCATGATATACGACAATGGAGGCTGTTCTGCGTTTGCGCCGGATGACGGTGTAATGAAATTCACTCATGACCCAGGATGATTTGCGCTGCCCAGTCGAAAACAATCTGGCTGATCCTTACTGCTTCTAAATATTCCTTCTCAAGAACCGGCTCGGCGACTCCTGGATACCGCGTCTCCACGGCAAACTCGGTTAGAACCGCGGCTTTCTGCAATGCTTCAGATACAACGAGTCCAGCATTTTTCACCTGAGTCAATAGCTCGGCTATATCGTGCACATACCGGAATGGGATGTTTTTATATATCAGAACTGCCTTGATAGCTTTTTCGGCGCATTGCTGTGCGTCAAAACAGAGGTCTTCATAAAGCACATCAGCCGGTTTAGCAGCGCCGGATGCCCTGGTAAGATTGCTCTTTGCGCGACGCAGCCATTCCAGTGCCAGACCTTTTCCCTCTTCATCAAGCGGCATAGATTTCCCTTCCTTCTTCAAGGGCTCTCTTTATAACCATGTCATGGCGATCCGAGTATGCTCTCAGGTCCTCGTCATTGACGACCACCAAGTCCACCGCGAATCCGACTCCGAACATTTTTTCATAAATTTGCTGTGCTGTTTTTCTGCGATGTTGGCCAACGGGAACAACTACCAAAAGATCTATATCACTGTTCGGACCCATCTCACCGCGAGCTGCAGATCCGAACAGGATGATTCTTCTCGTGGGAACGCAGTCGATTATTATATTCTTTATTTTATCAATATATTCATTTAATATTTTGTCAGTCACTGTTCCTCCGCGGAATCAGGGAATTGGGTCTCTTTCGGTTTTACTGCTATTTCAATCGCAGCGCGGAAAATCTGTCAATATGAAAAAAATTTGAATTTCTTGAACAAAAGGTATATTTCCAAACGCTTCCCGCTGCCCAGTTGAAATAAGCGCTCGATCTTCTACAATTCCCTGCACCAGTCATGATCATTGGGCGTGAATCTCGGCCCGGCTGAGGCTGAAAACTCGGATCCAGGATTGGTCCTTGCATAAGCGTCCATTGGATTGCCGCTTTGAACATTCGCCGCATGTCGCGAATAATTTTCGAAATCAAGCATGGTATCCTGTCTGTCTTCATGCTGAAAACTCATAAACTCAATCCCGCCCAGAGCTTTTGCCTTATCAAAATATTCCTTTGCCTTTGACAGGTATCCGCCGGACCAGTAAACAAGGCCGAGGTTCCACAGGGCGCTTATAGATTTTCCATCCGTAAGTTTCAGGACCTCCTCGCATTTATCTTTCATGTCACTCAAGTCCTGAACTCCATTGTTGCCCCCGGACAGCATCACTTCCCGGGCAGCCATCAAAAGTATGCTTACCTGTTCTATTTTTTCCGGACTGGCTCCGACCGGATCTGTTTCCACGGCCACGTACCGAGATTCAAAATTATCTGTGTGAGGAATGAATGTTCTGTGTATGCTTCCCGTAATGGAGTATGTCGACGCACGGTTGACTTCATCAGTATCTGCGCAGGAAGGCATTTCGATGGCAGAAGCAATTATCTTGTGGGTTTCCGCAGCACTGAACGCTGTCCAGACATTGCCGTTTCTGAGATTCTTGATAGAAAGGCGGTAGACAACTCTGCCAAGAACCATGCTGTAATTGCAGAATTCGTGCCTTTCGGATATATGATCCTGCCGGCATTTATTTCGCGGTGTGCCAACGGTTTCTACGAAAATAATTCCATCTGCCGATTCTCCCGTTTGTCTTAATACTCCGGAAATGGAGTCAGGATTTTTACCGGGAAGCCTGCCGACCTTTGACCTTGTCTCCGGGCTCAGAACTGCCACTGTGTACGCGCTTGATAAAGATCGCGTAATACTTCTTTCCATCGATTGCGCCAGAGAGCCGTCCGTATCATTGAGGGCTGAGATATCCACATAAACGATGAGCCGGGATCCGGCAGGGATGGTCTTTGTCAAAGTGGATTCAAAGCCTCTGTCGTAGAGTCGGATGAAAGCTCCGCCTGCCGAACACCCCGCCGAGGAAGTTATTATAAAAAGAGCGATGATCGTGATTCTCGCGAGGGTCAAAATTTTATTTTGCTTCATATAAATAACTTTATTCTATCGCACATTCAGGTCAACCTGTAATTTCCTCGGCAGGGCTGCCGCTGCGAAACCGCGCGAAAGCCCTGCAATTCACTCGATCCATCCCCTGCAGTCAGAACAATAATTGTCAATATTTCTTGACAGAATATTAGAAACATTCACAATGAGGCAGCATAAGCCCTGGCTGTGAATCACTTGAAAACAGGAAAAGATAAAAGCACGAATTCACCGGCTGCGCCTTCAATCGACGATTTGAATGAAGCCGCACTGAAAAAACTGATAGATCAGAAATTTGATCTGAACGCGCCGGTCAACCGGGCGGGAAAAACCTACTTGATACAGGCCGCCGAGGCCGGCAAAACAGATATCGTCCGGCTGCTGATAGAAAATCATGCCGATGTAAATATCGCGGACAAAAAAGACAGACAGACGGCGCTGCTTCTGGCCTGCCGGGAGGGGCATGAAGAGATTGTAAAGATATTAATCGCAAACAAGGCTGATGTTCATCACGTAAAAAAATCAGACATCACGACTCTCATGTACGCAGCGCGCGGAGGCAGTCCGGCGATCGTTGAACTTTTGATCCAGCAGGGAGCAAAAATAAATCTGAGCAATGACGAAGGTCAAAACGCTCTTATGTATGCCGCCGATTCCGATTCGAAACTGGAGGCATTCAAATTACTGGTCGAGGCGGGCGCAGATATCAATCATTGCGATCAGGAAGGCAAGCCGGCCATCGCCTGGTCGGCCGGTCTGGGCAGTCTGGAAATCACGCGCTATCTTATTGCGAAAGGCGCGGATTTATCTTTTGTAGACAGTTTTGGATCCAATCTTTTGAATTACGCGAAAAAAGCAAAAAGAAACGGTAAAGAAATAGTGCGGCTCGTCAAAGCCCAGGGTATAAAAAATCTTCCTTTCTGTTACGGATTCAATCTGGCGTTCAACTGCCAGCAATGCGGTTCGCCTGTGATTGTCAACGGACCCCTGCAGAAAGTAAAATGCGCCTCCTGTCAGACGATCATTGAATTGAATGATGATTTCTGGACTGAGGTGATCGGCACTGCGTCGAACGAAGGAGGATTTTCCCTGGTTATTGGCGGAAATAGTAAAAATGTGAACAGTCTGGACATCAAATACAGGAAAATGAATCCTGTGTGCCCGTCGTGCAAAACAGGTCTGGATGCCTCAACCATACCCGGTGATGGATCCGGTAAAATCCCCTGCCCTCGCTGCAAGACTCTGATACCGTATTTTCCGTCGCCGGACTGGTTCGTGGATTATCAGATCCGTGGCAAACATCCTGTTCAGATTATAGGAGCGACGGGATTCGAGCTTTCTGAATCTTCAGAAGATCGCTCAGCCATGAAAACTATAGCCGTTGCCTGTATTTCATGCAATGCGGCGCTGCGCGTGAATCAAGAAACACCCCGGAATGCCACATGCGATCATTGCGGCACGGTGCAGTTCATGCCGGACGCTCTGTGGCTTTCGCTTCACCCCGCGCAAAAAAGAGACTGGTGGTATATTCGTCTGGGATGAAACTGCAGTGCCCGCGCGTTCGCGCGCATTCAGCACTCAGGTTCCTTTTCAGGGATCAGAAGATCGCCGTCCACTCCGCGCGGCACAACATTGCCGTACTTCTTTCGCCAGGATTCCGGTACATCCGATTCTTTGATTTTTTCTATGAAATATTTCGGACGCGTGCCGGCCAGCATCGGTTCCGTGCCACAGGAGGAGCTGGTGTATGAATAATTGATTTCGACAACAATACGCTCTCCGTCTACAGTCCAGCCGCCGGCGACAATGCAGATGCCTCCACCCGGGCAGTTGCTGATCGGCGAACCATCGGATTGGCCGTAGGGTGACCCATAGGGCGAGGATACCGGCGGACACATAATAGGTCTGAAGATGACCGAACCGTCCGGCATCAATGTTTCAGATGCGGCGCAGGATTTGAAAATGGAAGTCGATCCGTCCACCCAGCGGGCCATCCAGGGCTGGACGCACGTTCCGCCCACCAGTGTGCCGTTGCAGGCTTTTGCCATCCTGGCCCTGTCCATCGCAGACGGATCGGATGAGATGAAAGCCGAAAATACAAATCCCTCTTTGCTGCCATGCTTGACTTTAAACCAGGCGGCGGTTTTCCCGCCAATGGTTTCCACGGGGCCCTTATCATCCAGAATCACCACTTCCTCGCCCAGAGGCAATACCTCCAGATTCTGCGAACTTGCCGAGGGGGCCGAACGCAGGATCACTCCCGATTGAGACGTGACGAGCGCGATTTCTGATTTCGCCTTGCAGGAGATGATCAGAATGAAAACAATGAAAACTGCAAGAATCGATGGAACGATTTTATTTCGAAACATAATAGAACTTCCGGTAAGAAAAATATGTAGCCAGTTTTTATCCGCCAGGACAGCCTCGCAATTCATTTTCCGATTGAGCAGATATAAAATGATTGTTTATCGCTGTGGATGTCTAAAATCCGGGCATGGCATTCTTTCCAAAATTTCTGCCGGCACTCCGCCGCGAACTGCGCATTTTGCTGAGAATATTCGCCGATCGTCACAGCGGCGTCCGCAGCCGTCTTGCCGGCGCCGGATCTATTGAGATTTTTGACAATACAGATTCTTTAGAAATCGAGCAGGCCGTTCGAAAAACGACCCTGTCGCAGAATAAAATCAAGAACATTCGTATCGCCGCCAAATCCATCAATCTCTGCGCAATTGCGCCCGGTGAAATATTTTCTTTCTGGCACCTGGTCGGTCGTCCCAGTCGCGCTCGCGGATATCTGGAAGGACGAATGCTTGTCAAAGGATATCTGGGCGCAGAAATCGGCGGCGGACTGTGCCAGCTGTCCGGCCTGCTCTACCATCTTTCTCTGCGGGCCGGTCTCAAGATCTTAGAGCGGCATCCCCACAGCGTCGACATTTACGCTGAAGATGAGCGATTTACTCCGCTCGGTGCGGATGCCGCCGTGGTGTTTGGCGTCAAGGACCTGCGCTTTGAAAACAATTATAATTTTCCGATTCGCTTTGATATTTCGATCGAAAACAATAAGCTCACAGGACGATTGACGGCGTCAGGCCCGCTGCTCAAACACGAAATCAGCTTTGAACGACAACGCATTTCAAATAGTCAGGAAGAGGTTCGCACAATTATTTCAGGAATAAATACTCAGACTGAACACCAACGCAATGTCTATACCCGCAATCAATCATAATATAAGAATATTTTTTGCTTCTTTTTTGCGAGGGCACTGGCCTGTCATTGCTCTGACAGGAATATTTTTTGTTTTTCGTCTGCTCTATCTTGCCTCGCAGCCGTATGCTTTTGGCATCGACGGCTATTACTATGCCGCCCAGGCGCATTCGTTTCGGTTTCATGGGCGGTTCTTTTCGCCGGAATCATCGCCGGTTCTGTATCTGATGGTGGCCGCCTCTTATGTCTTCAGGGACATAGTTTTCGCGAACAAAGTGATCATCGCCCTTCTGGGCGCTCTGACCGTGCCCGCATCCTTCGCCCTGGGCCGCAGAATTTCAGGAACCAGGGCCGGCGGTATACTGAGTGTTTTTGTTCTGAGCTGCAACAGCCAGGTTATGATACTGCATTTTGAATTTGTAAAAAATCTGGGAGGGCTCTGCGCTCTTTTGTATTTTCTGATTCCTGTGTACGATATTCTGTGTTCGTATCGGCGCGATGCTCGAGTTTTTGTCTATTTACTGATCGGTCTTGCTTTTGCCTTTTCCTGCCACAAACTGACAGGCGCTGTGGCCCTGATAATCTTTGCCGGCATTGTTATTTTTCTTTTTCGCAGACGAATGGTTTTTCTGTTCGTTCCCCTGATCCTGCTGTCACTCGTTGCTGTCGTCATAACATGGACCAGTTCCCTGCTGCCGAACCTTCTGCATCGGACCGATTTCTCACGCTTCAACGATTCGTTTACAGCCACGCCGCAGTGGGCCGTGTACTCGCATCAGATTCTTACGCAACAGCCGATGGTTTTTTTTATAGAAAGTATTGTCATGACCGCAGCGGCGCTTGCGGCCGGGCTCTGGATTTTCCGGCGCAAACTTCAATCCGGAGCTCTGCCGCAGTCGGCTCCTTTTGTTGTGCTGAGTATTTTGCTTCTGGCAGTATTTCAATTCCCATTCTTAAATTTTTCAGATTATGATCTTGCCTACCGCCTTTTTCTTCTGACATTTCTGCCTGGCGGCATCTCCCTGATCTTCTTATTGGACAGAGCACGGCTATGTTCAGGATATTTATTTATATATTTAACTATATTCGCCCTGACAATCTATCAGACCTATGCCTTTTATCGTATCGGCGCGGAACGCCGCATCGACTATGCGCTCTATTCCCGCCTGGAGAATCGTCTGGATGATCGATTTCATCGGGCAGGCATTGCCGACACTGTGCTGTTGATCGCGCACCAGGGTATGGATTATTTTTTCTGCTACAGTTCAGGATTGGACGCTTTTCATTTTCTTGCGGAAGATCAGCACAGGAGTCGGCCTGTTTACCGGCTGGTTTTTGGAATGGCCCCTGAGGACTGGGCGCTCTATGCGTCGCGCAGAAAAATCGAATACCTGGAGGGTTCCTATTCTCTGGTAAAAGAGGCCGACTGGCAGACGTTTATGAAAAACATTCCGACAGCGCGAAGGCAGATCTATTTAAACTGGCACAATCCGTTCGAGCATCGGCCGGACTTCATGCTCCGCAATTACAGGAAGAGCGCAGCGGAGTGAGCAAGCGAGCGAACGGAACTATTGCTGAGTCAGAAAAAACCGCGCCAATTTGCGGGGAGATTGCTTCGGAATCGGGCATACCATCGGCAGAATAAATAGGAGATAAAAACCGTCGCACCTGCAATTATGGGAACGGCGAAGGAAGAAACACCCCTGGCGGCCGAAGGATACGCAAGCAGATCGTTCAACCAGAGGCCGTTTTGAAAATACAGAAAAATCATCGCCGCGAGATGAAGAATCAGCAGATGAAAGCAGTACGCAAAAAGAGGCACGCTGCCAAAAACAGATAGGACTTCTGAAACGCCGACTGACAGCCTGCTGAATGCAGACCGATTTTTTTCAACATCCCTTCCCTTCTCAACCAGCCAGTCGATTCCAACAAGAAATAATCCGGCGGCAGAAAGGGACATCAGTGTGAACACAAGAGATGGCGGATATTTACAGACATTTAAGAAATCAAACATTGTGCGCACCGTATCATTGCGCGGATGCCAGTGATAGTGGTTGCCGAAACCAAACACAACAGGGAAAGACAGAACATTCAACACTCCACTGCCTCTGTGCCATTCCAGCCGGTCGAGCATTCGCAGAAGAATAAAACCCGCCATCAAGGAGATGGATGCAACAAGAAGCGCTCTCCTGCGCAGCACGGCGCCGGAATAAAGCATCGTCGACGCGCCATAACCCAGAAATAAAATACCGGCCCAGGGCAGAACCGGATACACGACTCGCAAAGTTATATCCGGACCAACACGAATACTTCCGTACACATGGAGAAGCGTCCACAGAAAAGAGCCGCCCCGTTCCTGCGAAATCCCATCGGCGAGGTTGTGCGTGGCGATTGTCGCAGCTCCGATTATGAATATCGCCAGAGGCGGAAGATACGACAGCAGAGACAACGCAATCATACTGACGCCGAGCGCAAAAAATACCTGCAGGGTGAGCGGCTGCCAGTCGGCGCGAAAAGTCCAGAGAAAATGCAGCGCGGTTATTTCCAGAATTATCAGATAGATTCCGCGCGTGAGAAGCCAGAACGACAGTTGACCGGCCGTGCAATGCCTTCGCTCGCGGCGGAAGTATGCGGAGACTCCGGCCAGAAAAAGAAAAATCGGCGCGGCGGCGTAGGTGAGCCATCTCAAAAAGAAATCATAGAAATTGGTGAAATCCGGATCCATGGGGTGGAAGGGCAGTATCACAAAAAAAAGACGCGCGTGATCCACAAACATCAGAACGATGGCCAAACCTCGCAGAGCATCGACGGCAGGCAGACGTTCGCCGACACGAGAATTCTTAAGCATCGGCATCTCCACGCATATATTCAGAATCATCCGGATCAGCCGGAATGGCTGTTGCAAGTCAACGCTTCGGTGCTGAAGGTCAAACTGGTCACTGCGATTATCGGGATCTCATCCATACATCTTCTGAAAACGTTCATCAACTCGGCTCAGTACGATTCCAAAACAATGATCGCATTTCGAACAGGAACCCGGCCGTTGCGGAGTCAGGCGCTGCAATCGCCGGGATCGTCATTGAAAGGACCGGGCAGAAGCTCGATGTTCAGAATGCCATCCGGTCCCAGCTGTCCTGTGTAGCCGCGCGTTGTATCCAGAGTTTCATCGCCGAGCTGCACAGCCCGGTCGAGCCGAATGATGATCCGGCCCTGTTGTATCGTGTAATGAAATCCCGTTTCCTTTCTGACCACGCCCTCTGAAACATCCAGAACGCGAAGAATGCCCGTCCCGTTTGATTTAAACAGAAGACCGCTCACCGGACCGTAGACGCCGGGCGAAGGACCGTACCAGCTGACGCGCGTCAGGATCAGGCGAAGATTCACGTCGTTTGAAACCGACAGACCCGTGAGAATCTGGTACCGGAATGTATCATGCACAGAATTGAGGTCTGTGTCTTTCTGCATCGTGGTCGCGATGCGATTGTCCAGTTCTACGGCTCGAACCAGATGATCGAGGATGACGCCGCGATACGCATTGTGCTGGCAGACCTGTCCCTGGGACCGCAGGAGCCCCAGGGTGCAGGCAAGATTGTAGTGCGCCATGGAATTTCTTCCGTCAGCTTCGATTGCTTTGTTGAAAAATTCCAGGGCTTCTGGATATTTTTTTGCCTGATAGAGACGAAAGCCCGCGTTGTTCAGATCGCCGGAAGTCTGGCCGAACAGCGGCGATATGAATACCATCAACAGCAAAACCCTGCCGGCAGCTCTGGATTGTATTCTCTTCAGCGTTGCCAGGATGATATTCTTTTTGTTTTTAATATTTTGCATAAATGTACCAATGCCATCGCAGTCCCGGCGACAGAATCCGTCAACAGGATAAATCATCGCAAAAGAAACTGCCGGCAAGGACGCAGCGCCGGCCCAGGACCGCCGCAAATCAGAACTGTTGATTCACAACCGGCGGCCGTACTGGCGTGATAACTTTATTGAACGAAAAATTCGTCGCTCTGTGGCAGACATTGCAGGCCTGCGTGAGTCTATCAAATGCGGCGAGCCGCTCTTTCAGCTCATCCACTTCGTACAGTCCAGGCTTCTGTCCGGAGAGCTCGACGGAATCGATTCTTCTTCATGCGTATACTACTGCTTGACATTTATCGCCCATCGAATGCTGACTGTCAAATCATTCCGGGCGATTTTCTGAACCGCCAGAATACGGGATGCGGGGACAATATGCATAACGACGCGAACACACTGGGAGCGTATGCGCTGCAGGCGGCTGTCCTGATTGTGGGAATCGGTCTGGTACTGGCGGGATTCAAACTGGGCTGGGGCATGCGCGCCTGGCTTTCGGGAATCTTTTTTATCAATATATTTGTGCAGACGGCGCTGCTTTCTCTCGCGCAGATCCCCGGTTTCTGGCAGCCGATTCTGAGCAATCCCTGGGTGGGTCTGTTTCAGATTGCCAGCATCCTGATTCTGCTTCTGGCCGTGGCAGTTGTGGGTCTGCTCTACAGTCTGGGAATTCTGCACGATCGCTGAGCCGCTCAGAAAACGGGCAAAGAACCGGCCAGAGCGATTGTTTTTTTTCCTGAAACAGGAAATTCCTTTTCACCGCAGACGACGGACACATTCCGGCTCACGAAGAAAGAAACACGCTGCCCTCTTCCTGGGCGGAGCTGATGTCGCTCATGAATCCGGGTATTCCGGGACTTCCTCGAGCATTCTTGCGCGGGGACAGTGTGATTATAACAAAACCGGACAGATTCAAACACCTGCCTCTGTCCGGACATTTGCCCGGAGCCATTCGATTGACATCAGGGACTGCTCGCAATTTGATCGACCTGAATACAGACTCCGGACGGATGCGCTGCATCCCGGCGCCGCCCGGCACCACGATTATGCAGAGTGCATTCTGCCGGCGCTGCGGGAAGGGCGCACTTCAAATTACAGCGACGAGGAATAATCTTTATGGGCTTCCACTACCAGAGCAAAGTCAAACTTCTCCGCCTGCCTCTTGTCGATATCGCAATCGGTCCTGACGCGGACGGAAGCAGACGAACCGCAATCGGGATTTTCGCACTGGGGCAGAAATCTATCGGCGTCTTCTCGATCGGTCAATTTTCATTCGGGCTGATCACCGTGTCCCAGTTTGGGATCGGGATACTTTTCGGACTGGGTCAGTTCATGGGCGGGCTGATCGTCGTCGCCCAGTTTTCTATCGGCCTTGTGATGAGCCTGGGACAGTTTGCGGCGGGTTTCTATTCCATCGGCATGATCGCCCTGGGATATGAAGGATTGGCGATGGCGGGCTGGCATTACGTTCCGAATAATTTTCTGAGCGGTGTGCTGCCGTATTTTAAAGTTTTTTTTATAAATTATGGAATGTATATTCTGTATGCAGTCGGCGGCGCTTTCGGCATTTATATCCTGAAAATTATTTTTGGATTTCTGGCGCATGGACTGTCCGACGCCTGGACGCAGGTCGCGGAGAAAGCCGGCCTGCTGAATATGGTCGACGGCCGGGCTAGAATCGTCGGGATAAACGACACGTACGTCACGATCAATAAAGATCCCGTGTACCTGCTCACTCTGGAGCTTCGCACAAAAGACGGCCAGCCGCATACGGTGAGAAAGAAAACCGTCGTGCCGCGCGCAGTCATGCATCGGTTCACCCCCGGCGCTGTCATCGACGTTCGGTACGATGAAAACAGGCCTTCCCGGATCAATCTAAAGTTTTAGCAGTTAAAACTCCACCGGCCGAATTTTGATTTACGATTCCCCTGCCCTCTGCAGTCTGTCCGCATGTATTTTCTTCTGCCGCTGGCCGTTATCCCTGTAATTTTTATATTCTATTATGTTTATAAAAAAGATCATAAGAATCCGGAGCCCTGGAAACTGCTCTGGGTCACCTTCTTTTTCGGCGCTCTTTTCCTTCTTCCCGCGGCTTTCCTTGAAGTCGGACTGACGGAGGCAACCGGTCTTTCAGAGAAAGGACAGACTGCCTCCGTTTTCGCGTACGCCGTTCTCATTGTCGGTCTCGTGGAAGAGCTCAGCAAATTTCTTGCGATTCGCATCTATGTGTACCGCAAGGTGGAGTTTGACGAACTGATCGACGGACTGGTGTACGGCGCGGCTTCCGGCGCGGGCTTTGCCGTTGTGGAAAATATTTACTATGTTCTGGAATACGGATTTGCAGTCGGTGTCATGCGGGCGTTTCTGGCGGTTCCGCTGCATATTTTTACGGGAACTCTTCTTGGATACGGTTTGATCCAGAGACGCCTGTCCGGCTCTCTGCGATGGTTACTCATTCTCTTCCCGTCGAGCGTGCTGCTCCACGGTCTTTACGATTTCATGCTTTTCACAACCGATGAGCAGCACCTCGGAAATATCGGCATTGCGATTCTTTCCGTGATCGGGCTTGTCGTCTTTGCGCGTTATCTTCTGAAGAAGCACGGCACGGAGGAACTCGCGCAGAATGTGAAGATGCCCGTGTTTGTGAAATTTCTCTACAGGGCGCTGGGCGTTCTCTTCATCCTGTTCGGGCTGTTCATGCTTCTCGGATTTTTTGCGTCGACTGATTCAAAGGACAGCGCTGTCTTCGTCGCGTCGATTGTGGGAGTGCCTCTCCTGTCCGGCGCGTTTTTGTTCTGGAAATCGCTGAAAAAGGATCCAACTCAGCTGCCGGCCGGTTGAGCATGGAAGGAAAATACACATATGAAACTCAGAGCAATCGTCACCGGCGTGACAGGGATGGTGGGCGAAGGAGTGCTGCACGAATGCCTGCAGCATGCGGATGTGGAAAAGGTCCTCGTGCTGGGAAGAAGGCCGGCCGGAATATCACAAACTCACATACGATCTCACAACGCATGCGGCGGAAATTCTTGCGAAACAGAATCCGGACATGGTATTCTGTTACGTTTTCGGATCCGGCACGGACAGCACGGAAAAAGGCCGGATCATGTGGGCCCGGGTTAAAGGAAAAACAGAGAACCGTCTTTTGCAGCTGCCGTTTAAGAGAGCGTACATGTTTCGTCCTGGATTTATGAATCCGACCAAAGGCCTGAAAAACACTCTGAAACTGGTGAAAGCATTTTCCTGGTTGTACCCGGCGGCTCGCGCTCTTTTTCCAGGATTTGTCTGCACGCTGCGCGAAGTGGGAATCGCCATGATTCGATGCGCGACAACGGGATATGATAAACCGGTGATTGAAGTGTTGTCCTCCCTCTGTCATCAATACTACGCATTTCCATCCACATACTCCTTGCCTCCCCCCCTGTTTCGGGGATCGCTACATTTGTCTCATCTGTATATGGATTTGAGAGGATGAATCTATCGCAATCTGTGAATTTTTTAGTTGAATTGGTGATTTTTTTACTTTTCAGCAGGAATTTGCGCAGTATTTACTTGTTTTTACTTACTATCTCCCGGGGATTGTGATTGCTTCTTTTGCGACGCGGATCCGTCGCTCTCCGGCTCGACGCCAGAGCCGCCCTTCCCGATTCATCGAGCCTGCGTCTGATACAGTATTCGGATCCGGCGATGCGCCGAAATCCGACGATTCAAGGGCCTGGAGTGCCCCTGCGCGATTGTTACCGGGATGGAGAAAGACACACTGCCCGGCGAACTCTACGTGGCCCTGACCCGGTGCACATCCGGCGCGGCGATTCTGTATCCAGGGCGCTGCGCCGGGCAGTTTCGAAAGAGCGGCTAGCGGCGCGCCAGCCACTGAAAGATAAATCCGGCGGCAAAGCCGAGAAGCATGATGATAATCAGGATACGAACAAATCTTCGCCTCGATTTTTCTTCAAAGAGTTCCGAGCCGCAGCCAGGACAGGTCCGCGAGCTCATGCCGGCAAAAAGAGAATAATTTGTGGACATCTGCCAGACAACCCAGCGGTCGCACTTTGGACATCGAAGCAGTTTATAAACCGCGATCCAGGCGCAGCCAACTGTCAGCAATATGCCGCCAATAAAGAGAATTGCGCCGGGTCCCGCCGTGAAACTATCGCCCATTGTTTTTTTCAACAGCCCGAGGCCGGCCACGGTGCCTCCAAATCCCACGATGATGATCAGTGCCACCGAAATCATGTAAAGGCGCACTCGTCTTCGCATTTCCTGGATGATTTCCGGCGCGCTGATTTGTTTCATAAAAAAACAACCTCATTGGCTGCGCGGCAAAGTCAAGCCCAATATAACGGCATCAAGGTTCGCCTGACCGACGGACAAATCGGACGCGTGAAAGAGATTGTTGGCCGAGGATGGCGAGGGCTGTCACCCGCCAGTCGCCGACATGAATGCCAGCATTTCATTGATCGTAATCTCAAACTGTTCCTGATGGCCGATCTCAGGCTCAGGGTCGGGTAGAATAATATGCGGACCGTACCAGCCGAATTGGGCGTGATTGGCTCCTTTTATAGAGACGATTTTGAGCCGGGGCGGATAATTTTTCCTGTATCGGCTCAGCCTCTCATCGTCAACCATATCGCGAGTGCCGTGAAGAATTAGAGCAGGCACGCTGCTTGTCGAGAGATCCACCGGCGGCCAGATACTTATCATGATAAGACCGGAAATCAACGCCGGATATTTCTGCGCAAATCGCGCCGCTGCGCCGCCTCCGGCAGAATGTCCGGCCACAAACCATTTCTTAATTCCGGGGTTTTTCTCAATGATCGGCCGAGCCGCATCGAATCCAAGCGGAGCGTAATTGATTGGACCGGGAACGATAACAAGCAAGCTGCCCAATTCTGCAAACCGCCGACCATAAGGGGCATAGGAAGCCGGCGCAGTTCTCGCCCCCGGGAAGAAAATTATTCCGGTGTCATTCATCATTTGCTGCGGATGAAAATATATCATACCGTCGTTGACAACCCGAACCCGCTCGCTTGACGACATGGCCGCCGCTCCTTCCGGGGACGGGCCAATGGGTATGAGAACAAATGCCGACAGAAGAAGAACAACAACTACAAAAATTATTATTAAAGCTTTAAACCTAAAACCAGTGTACATATAGAATTTAGTTTATAAAAACAAACAAAATGGCAACCGGCCATACTTTCATCACATCGTAAATCGACCCTCGCATAAAAAACAACCTAAA
>VFLI01000029.1 GCA_009885105.1 Spirochaetia bacterium
CTCCTATTCCGGAGGAGGAGGAGGTGGTGGTGGTGGCGGAGGAGACAGCGGATTGGGCTGGCTGCTTATGTGGCTTCTTTTTGAGCATCCGGCGATCGGTGTTCCTGTACTGATTGTTTTTGCAATTTTTTATTTTATCAGCAAGCGCAACACTCCGTCCACAACAATTGTCTCAACGGCTCCGGCGCCGGCAGTGAGAGAGAGACGGATCGACTTCAATGCCCTGCTCGATGATTACAAAATGAAAGATCCGAATTTCTCGCGAATCCTTTTCCTGGATTTTGTCCAGGCGCTCTACGTTCAATTCCACCAGTGGCGTTCAAAGCCGGAGCTTCGCCAGCTCTCCCCGTTTATCGATGAGCAGCTTCTGACCGAATCTGCCGCTCAGGAAAAAACGCGGATCGATGTGGATGAAATTGTGATCGGATCTCTGGACATTATCGATGTCCGCGAAACAGAAACCACGGACCGAATTGTTCTGGAGATTAATTCCAACTACACGCAGACATCGACCGGCGCGGCAAAATCAAGCATTCGCTTCATCTTAAAAGAACGCTGGCAGATGGACAGAAAGAAAGGAGTTCCCTCCGGCCCGCCGGAAAAAATGCGGAAACTGGCATGCCCGTCCTGTGGAGCGTCCATTGCTCAGGATGAATTCGGCAAATGCAAATACTGCGGCACAAAGGTTCCGGCAGGCGACCTTCAATGGAAGCTGAGCAAACGTTCAATTCTGCATCAGGAAACCCGCACGGCACAGGCGCTCGGAATCTACGAAGCAGAAGTGGGAACTGACTGGCCGACTGTTTTCAGCCCGAGCCTGAATCAGGATGTGGAAACATTCAAAGCGGCACACGGCGTAACCGACTGGGGAGAGTTCTACAAAACATTCAGCGAAAAAGTCGTGATGGGAATATTTAAAAATCTTTACGACTCCTGGTCGGGCCAGCAGTGGGAAAAAGCCAGGCCTTTTATGACGGATCGACTGTTTATGTCCCATGCCTACTGGATACAGGAATATAAGAATGCCGGGTTGGTCAACCGCCTCGAAAACCGTCAGGTAAGAAAAATAGAGCTGGTTAAAGTGGAACTGGATGCCTATTATGAAGTGCTGCACATTCGCATGCATGCGTCCATGCTTGATTATGTGGTGGACCGCGGCGGAAAACTGATCGGTGGAAATAAAACAGCCGCCCGGGCTTTTACAGAATACTGGTCATTTATCCGCAGCCGCAATGCGAAGAACAAGGAAGATGCGTTCAGTCCGGACAACTGTCCGAACTGCGGAGCGGCTATAAAGATGGGTATGACCGGTGTCTGTGAATACTGCAATTCAAAGGTCACCGAGGGAGATTTCAACTGGGTTCTGGCTTTGATCACTCAGGATGAAGTATACAATGGATGAGGAAAATAAAAGGGACTTGCCTGCCTGACAGCCGATATTCATGCAGAACGGCCGTTTTTATACCAACTCTGTCCTGTGTTTACGGGACGGGCGGAAGGATTTTGGATCAGAAAAGGATAAGTATGCCGCCCATTGATGAAACAGAAATAAGAGACACAGTATCCACTGCTATAGAGAAGCAAAATGTTATTTCCTTGATAACATACTACCTGAGCGACCACGGAGAAGGCATTCTTAAAATGGTAATCTCCTCTGTGCTTGAGAAATACGGCCGGATCGATTTGATGGATATTGTTTACACGGCCGCAAAAGAACTGATTACAAACGCAACCAAAGCAAATGTGAAACGACTGGTTTTTATTGAAAACGGCCTGGACCCGGCCGTGCCGGAAGAATATGAAAGCGGCCTGAATTTACTGCGCAGCAATATGCTTGAGGAAAATATCAAAGCCTTTAAGCCTAAATTGAAAAAAGCCGGCTACCGGGTGACGATTTCTTTCAATCACACTCCGCTGGTGTTAATAATAATTGTGAGAAACAGCGTGCCTCTTCTGCCTCAGGAAGAAGAACGTATCCGGGAAAAATTTCGCAAAGCACAGTCGTATGAAAATCTGTTTGATTTTTATCTGGAGCACGGCGACCAAACAGAGGGAGCCGGGCTCGGACTGACTCTGGTCAGCATTCTTCTGGATCAGAGCGGAATCGAAAAACATGCATTCACTCTTTACTACGATGAGAAGTCGCGCGAAACCGCAGCGCGGCTGGAGATTCCTCTCAATCCCGATTATGTGCCGCTTCGAAGGCGGTTTGAAGAAAAAGCGCGGGAAGCGGGAGAGGTAACGCCGGAAATGCGCCAGACATTTCTCAGGGAAGTTGAGCCTGACGTCTTCTGAATCAGTCGTATAACACCGCGCCTCAATACCATTTATAGATTTTCAGACCGGCGAGAAAAAATACTGCGCCGGTGGCCGTAAGAATTCCCGCCGGCATCAGAACCGTTGAGAGAACAGCCCCTTCATTGAATATGGCTCGAAGTGTATCCGCAAGTATCGTCAGCGGCAGGTATTGAACTATTCCTGCGGCCCAGTCGGGAAAATTGTGATAACTAAAAAACACACCGGAAAGAATCATCATCGGCATGGTCACAGCATTGATCAGACCGCTGCCGACCTGCGAGCTGGCCGCCCTGGAGGCAGCGCAGACAGCGATCCCGGAAAACGCGGCGTTGCCCGCGGCCATGATCAGCGCAAGGGCCGCAAAGCTTCCCGTCATCACCACCCCGAAATACCACCTTGCAAATGAGAACAGAAGCAGAGCTTCAATTGAAGTCAGCAGAATCCGCGTGATAAAAAAAGAAAGCAGAAATTCTGATTTTCGCATCGGCGTTGCCACCATTACACGCAGCAGTTTTTTTATGCGCAGATCTACAAGATACCAGGCGATTCCCCAGAGACAGGAATTCATGATACTCATGGCCATGAGCCCCGGCGCCAGATAGTCGATGTACCGGCTGCCGGAAGTCGTGATTTTTTCCTGGCGCGCCAACTGCGTTCTCCCTGGATCCAGAGATTTTTCCAGTTTAAGATACAGATTTTCCGCTTCCTGCGAGGCAGGATCGTAGGCGAATCTCAAACCTTTCCCGGAATTTTCGCGCACAATGATCTGAATTATGCCTTTCTTCAGAGCGATTCCGGCTTCCTGTTCTGACATCTGCCTGATTTCGACTTCCGGGACCTTTCGCAGTTTTTCAATCCATGCCGCGCTACTTTTCGTCTGCTCCGGCGAATTTCCGGAGATGAAGGCGACAGTTCTCTTCATCGATGGGCGGTTTTCAAACGCAATCCCCAGAATAAAAGCGATCAGCAGGGGAAAGGCGAATCCCCAGAAAAGAATGCCCGGTTCACGATAGACAACCCGGAGCTGCATCATGACGAGATGAAATATCGGTCGATTCAATATCAAATTTGTATCACTCCGCGAGATGCCGGCCGGTCATGGAAATAAAAAGATCGTCCAGAGTCATCCGGCGGCATTCCAGATCCAGCATATTTATTCTATTTTTTTTAGCAATATTGATAAATTCCGGCAGGGCGGTTGTCATGGCCCGGACAATCAGCTTCCACCCGGCCGTTTCCTCGTTGAAACTGCAGCCGATCAGCCCTCTGATTTTTTTAAATATTTCAGGCTTTACTTTCTCTTTCGCGCGAAATTCTATGATGTCACCGCCGTTGGAGCGGGAAATCAGTTCTGTCAGCGTGCCCTGCGCGAGAATTTTCCCGCGGTCCATGATCACGATTCGATCGCACAGATACTCGGCTTCTTCCATATAGTGCGTGGTCAGAATCATCGTGGCCCCGCCCTGTTTCAATTTTTCCAGAATCGTCCAGATATCACGTCTGGCATGCGGGTCCAGACCGGTTGTCGGCTCGTCGAGCAGAAGAATTTCCGGATTGTTCAGGAGCGCAAGACCGAGAGCGAGCCGCTGCCTCTGGCCGCCGGACAGATTCACAACTCGCGCGTCTTTTTTTTCCTGAAGCTGAACCAGGGACAGGATTTCCAGACTCCTCTCTTTGGTTCGCGAAAAAAAACTGGCGAATGTGTTGAGAGTTTCCAGCACTGTCAGCTTTTCAACGAACCGCGTTTCCTGAAGAGCGATTCCCATTTTTGTCCTGAGAAATTTTTCCGAATCTTTCCACGTCCTGCCCAGAATTCTGATTTCGCCTGCATCCGGTCTCTGAATGCCCTCAATCATTTCTATCAGCGTAGTTTTTCCGGCGCCGTTCGGTCCCAGAAGGGCCAGAAATTCTCCGCGCCCGATTGAAAGATCGAGATTGTCCACGGCGCGCAGTGGACCGAAGCATTTTAGAACATTCCTGACCTGTATCACCGCTTCCGCCGCGATCTGCTCTGCTGCCGCACTCTGACGTCCGGCGCGTCTCATTTTCCAACCGCTCGGGCGAGAAATTTATTCAAAGGAAGCATCTCTTTATAAACGGGAAGCGCCTTTCGCAGAAAGCCGGCGGACAGACATTCGGCATCAGAGAAATTACGCAAAGCTACATAGCTTTTATAGCGGAGCAGATCCAGGTTGGGATTGTCCCGCGCGAACCCCCGGGGCGCGCTTTTCAGAGTTTCGCCGGAAAGCGATTTGAAGTTCTTCTTGAAGGAAGGCGCACTCAGAATCTTTCGGAAACTTCCCGGACTCGCATCGATTGCCCTGCGGATTTGCAGCAGCTGCGGCCCGGGAGGCATGTGAAGCCCTCCTCCCGCAAAAATGCCCCCCGGCTCGAGATGGAAATAGTATCCCGGCTGGATGCTTTTTCTTCCCCCCGGCGCGATCCACGCGCCGAAATGATCCTTGTACGGCGATTTATCGTGTGCAAATCTAACATCGCGGAAAATTCTGAAAATGCAGTCGCGGGCTCTCAGGCGTCCCACGCCGGCATCAAATTGACTGATTCCATTGATAAGTTCCTGAATAAAGCCGGTAAAATCCTCCAGCGAGGCTTTATAATCCTTTTGATTGTCCAGAAACCATTCTTTTTTATTGTGTTTTTTAAGGCTTTTGAGAAATTCAAGTGTTGACTTTTTCATAATTGACCTATCATGTATTTGGAAGGTTTTTTGCACAGCGCATGGAAATTCAAGTAATAGAAAAAGAAGGCATTGTTTTTATGTCGATTTCCGGAGAACTTGATATGTACAATGTATCTGTCTTTCGGGAGGAGATCGACAAAATAATCCAGACACATAAATCGCATGCCATTGTCAATCTAAGCAGACTATCGTATATCGACTCGTCCGGTATCAGCGCCCTTTTCAACGGCATGAGGGCTCTCCAGAACCTGAAGGGCGACCTGCAGCTGATACAGGTGCCGGATTCCATTCATAAAGCCCTGACCATGATGCGGCTGAGCGGCTATTTTCAGTTTTTCGAAGATGAGAATGAAGCAGTCCTCTATTTCCAGAACGAAAAGAAAAAAAAACCGTGATCGAATATTGTACGGCTACCCCGGCTTCATAAATGCATTCAGGATTCGGGCAAGTTCGTCTTTTCGGAAAGGTTTGCAGATGCTTGCCGTAAATCCGTATGCTGCTGGATTGGCCATGATCGGATCCTCCGCGTAGCCGCTTGCCACAAAAACTGGAACTGCCGTTGATAACTTTCTGATTTCTTTGATCGCCTCTTTCCCGCCCATGCCGCCCGGTATTGTCAGATCAAAAATTATACCGGCAATCGCACGTCCGGCCGCCTGTTCCGCATTAAAAAAATCAATGGCCTCCCTGCCGTTTTCATGGCACACTACATTGTATCCGAAAGTTTTCAGAATTTCGCTCATTATACTGCGTATCACTTCCTGATCGTCCATCACAAGGAAGGTGCCTTTCCCCTGATGCAGCGCCGAAGGATTCACTGATAATTCGCTCGCTTCATTCGTCGACGCAGGAAGATAGATAAAAAAAGTACTGCCCTCTCCCGGCGCAGATTTAACGTCCAGATATCCCCCGTGTCTGCGGACGATTGAAAAACATGTTGCCAGACCCAGTCCATGTCCATGTTTTTTGGTTGTGAAAAATGGATCGAAGATGCGCGCCAGGTTTTCCCTGGGTATGCCGATACCCTGGTCTGTGATAGCAATTTTAATATAGTCGCCCCTGGAAATTGCGGGATGATCCTCCGGTCCCAATGTGATATTTCGCGCCGTCATATCGATAGAACCGCCGGAAGGCATGGCCTGTTTGGCGTTGATGATTAGATTGTCGACAACCTGCCCGATCTGATTCCTGTCAAATCTGCAGTCCCAGATATCATCGGCGATATCAAAACGGCACGTCACATTGGAGCCGCTCAAGGCGAACTGAGCCGTCTCCTGAACAAACGGGAACAGTCGTCCGACTTTCTGAACCGGCATGCCGCCTTTTGCGAAAGTGAGCAGCTGCCGGGTCAGTGACCTTGCTCTCTCAATCGTGCTCATGGCCGTGGTAAGATAGCTTTTTATCTGCGAGTCATTAGACATTTCATTGGCCAGATCGATATAACCAAAAACGCCGCTCATAAGATTGTTGAAATCATGAGCGATGCCCCCGGCCAGGACGCCCAGTGATTCGAGCTTCTGAACTTTCTGAAGGGCCTCTTCCGTGTGTTTTCTCTCTGTGATATCTTCGAAAATAGTCGCAAAGCGTCCCGGAGTCGGCCGAAAAGCTCGAACACGAAAAAAACGGCTGTACGGCTCCGAATAGTATTCAAATGACAGAGGTTCGCCGGTAAGCGCCACATGGCCGTATTTTTCAATCTGCACAGGACTGGCATTCGGCAGCACTTCAAGTATCGTGCGCCCGATAGTTTCCGAACATTTAAAACCCGTATGCCTTTCGTAAGCGGAGTTGGCGTCCAGAATGCGAAAATCGACAGCATTCCCGCTGCTGTCTGTGATGATCTCGTTCAGACTGAAACCTTCTTCCATATTTTCAAACAGAAGCCTGTATTTGCTCTCACTCTGACGAAGCGCCTCTTCCGCCTGCCGCAGCTCCGTGATGTCCCGCGCCGTTGCGTACGTTACGCCGTCGCTTCTGTTAAAAAAAGCCGTCCAGGACAGCAGCAGGATTCTGCCGTCTTTGCACATGTATCGATTTTCAAAATTCATCGAAGGACGAACATCCACCTGCAGCTTCATTTCCAGTGCGGTTCGTTCGCGGTCTTCCGGCGCGACAAAATCAAGAAAAGGTCTGGATATCAATTCGCTCTGAGGGTAGCCCGTCATTTTCACCATCGCTGGATTGATATTTAAAAAGCAGCCGAATGGATCCGCAATGCACATGGCATCTGTTGAAAGCATGAAAAACTTGAAGTAGCTTTCTCTCTCCCTGTCCAGCCGCTTGAGTTCGGTGATGTCGCTGAAGGTGACGATAACCTGCTCGATCGTATCGTCTGACGCGAAACTCGGATCGGCGTTGACCAGAACCCAGACATCGTCCTGGGTGC
This sequence comes from Spirochaetia bacterium, assembly GCA_009885105.1. Lineage (GTDB taxonomy): Bacteria > Spirochaetota > Leptospiria > Leptospirales > Leptonemataceae > VFLI01. The sequence goes on from VFLI01000029.1 coordinate 7,386, forward strand.
CGGGTCGATGCACGCCGACAACAAAGTTCCTCAGGGGCGCCCGATTTTTGAGTACCCGGGCAACCGGAAACTCCTCATGAGGCATCATAGATCCATCTTCACGGAAAAAATGCCAGGCGGGGTCCACGGCCGTCTTGCCCTTCAGCTGATCTTCCGTCAGTCCCAGAAGGATCTCTGCGGCATGGTTGCACATCAATATGGTTGTATCAGCATTGTGCACTACAACGGCGGCCTGTATCTTCCGAAGCAGGATTCGAGAGGCATCAGCGCTTATACTGTCCATATGTATTAGAAAAATCTCCCAGGGACCTCTGTGTCATCAATAATAAATAAATGCAGTTCTGCGATTCAGGGCTTTTTTTACTGCCTGCAACCCACAGGCAGTCGGCATATTTTCCCGTTCAGTGCTGGCAGAGAAAGGCTGCCGGACTTCCTGCTGCGCGCCTTAAAAATCTAAAAAAGTAATTCCCAGCAGGTTTCTTCTTATTACTTTAGCAATCAGAAGGGATGCATCGGGTTATCGCGCGGCCCCGCATGGGGAGTGAGGAAAGTCCGGACACCGCAGGACAGAAGACCGGTCAATTACCGGGAGGATTTTTCGAAAGGAAGGTTCGACGGAAAGTGCCACAGAAAATATACCGCCTTCGGGTAAGGGTGAAATGGCGGGGTAAGAGCCCACCGCGCTGATTGTAAAATCGGCGGCATGGCAAACCCTCTTAGGTGCAATCTCAAATAAGCAGCCGATAAAAACGGCCGGTCCGGCCGAGGCTGCGGGTAGAGAGCAAAGAGCTTCGGGAGTAATTCCGGAGCCACGATAAATGATAGCCCTCGACAGAATCCGGCTTACAGATGCATTCCTTCTTTTTTTTGCTGGAAGAAAGAAAACAGGATGAACAGGAAACTCAGGATATCGGAAGAAAAAGTCCCGGCTGATCCTGCCAATCCTGATCATCCTGTTAACGATCTTCAATCCGCCATTTCCCGGGCTCCGACGGGTCCGGGCTGCTACCTCTGGAAAAATGAAAATGACGATGTGCTCTACGTCGGCAAGGCGGTAAATCTTCGCAGCCGTCTGCGAAATTACTTAAATCCCGCAGACATCAAGACTTCCGTGATGATGTCGCATGCCCGGTCCTTCGAATGGATATCGACCGGCACGGGCAAGGAAGCGCTGATCCTGGAAGCGACTCTTGTAAAAAAGCACAACCCTCGTTTCAATGTCCGTCTCAAAGACGACAAACGATACCCCTACCTGTGCGTTTCCGTCTCCGAGCCATACCCCAGGATTTTTATCACGCGCGATACAGGCGGCGACGGGAACCGGTACTTCGGTCCGTACACGGATGTCAGAGCCGTCAGAAACACGCTTTCGCTCATTCTGAAAATATTTCCTGTCCGCCGCGTCCCGTTGAAACTACCGCTGAAAAAACCTCAGCGGCCCTGCATGAATTTTTTCATCAAACGATGCCTGGGTCCCTGCCAGGGAAATATTCCCGTGGAGGAATACGCGAAGCTCATCAACGAAATCATGCTCTTTCTTGAAAACCGCGGCGAGATTCTGGAATCGCAGGTTGCAAAACGAATTCAGGAATACAGCGAAAATATGCAGTATGAAAAGGCCGCCATCTACCGCGATATGCTGGCCAATATCCGCCAGACCGCGGAACGACAGAGCGTCGTCAGCCCTGGAGCGGGGGATCTGGACACCGTGGCTTTTGCCGGGGAAAAGGACGACGGACAGATCGTCATTATGGAAATCCGCGGAGGCCGCCTGACGGGCCGCAAATCGACGGCTCTTGTCGGCGTGGAGAATGCGCCGCTGGAAGAGATTCTGGATTCCTTTGTGCGTGACTATTACACACAGTCAGATATCCTGCCGGCAAGAATTCTTCTGCCGAAGAAGATTGCATTGAAAGAAGTGACCGATTACCTGTCTGAAAGGGCCGGTTTTCGAGTAAAAATTCTGGGCCCCGGAAGCGCAGAACATAAAATGCTGCTTCACCTGGCCCAAAAGAATGCGGAGCTTCTTCTGAAAGAGAGGCTTCTGGCGGCAAAATTCCATGACAGGAAAGAGGCCGTCCGCCAGGTCCAGGAAATGTTGAAACTGCCGGAAATCCCGGATATCATCGAATGCTACGACATATCGCACCTGCAGGGATCGCAGACCGTCGCATCCGGAGTCATGTTCGTCGACGGCCAGCCTTACAGATCGGGTTACCGCCGTTACACAATGCGAAATGTGGAAGGCATCAACGATCCGGCCATGATCCGGCAGGCGGTCGCGCGCCGGCTGCAGAAACTGATAAACGAAAACGCGGCCCTGCCCGATCTCATGGTCATTGACGGAGGCTTCACGCAGCTCACCGCCGCCTGCGAGGCGGCTGCATCTCTGGGAGCCGGCGATCTGCCGATAATCGGTCTTGCGAAAAAACGAGAAGAAATCTATCTGCCCGGATCGCCGTCGCCCGTCGTCTTCGATCCGCAGTCGCCCGGAATGAAACTGCTTCGTCACATCCGCGATGAAGCGCACCGGTTCGGCGTGCGGCACCACAGATCGCGTCGTAATGCCGCGTCTCTAAAACATGCCGTGGAAGAGATACCCGACATCGGCCAGGCCAGAAAAAAGGCGCTGCTGCGTCATTTTACGGATAAGAAAATCGAAAGAGCCACGTTGAAAGAACTCCGCGATGTGCCGGGCATAGGACCTTCGCTTGCCCAAAAAATACTGGACCATTACAACAGCCGCAGACAAAAGTCACAGACAGCGGCCGGATTAGACAGCGAATCGCATTGAAGAGCCGATTTACCCCGCCGCGTAAAAAATCCACACAATCAGAACGAACTGAAGCGGAAGCCTCAGAAGCAGAGCCCATTTTGGAATTTTACGGTTTCCCTGTAGAAACATCTGTACATTCGCCGGGAAAACTGCGATCAGGAGAACAACCAGTCCCCACGCGGCAAAAATTCGGGTCATTGGTGGAACCAGAAGCGCGCCGAGCGCAATCTCAGCGATGCCGCTGACAATCACAACAGCTCTGTGGAAAGGGATCCAGGGCGGTATCATCGCCAGATAGAACCTGGGTTTAATAAAATGCATGACGCCTGCAAAAACGAAGAGTGCAGCCAGAACATACACGTTGATTGTCTTTAAATCCATACTCAGTTATTTCCCGGGCCGATTTTCCTTTTTCAGGATTCCACGATCGTGACTTCTTCCATCACAACCGGAGTAACCGGACGATCGTCGCCGCCTGTTTTCAACTCTGTAATCTTCATAACGACATCTTCGCCTTCCACAACATGACCGAAAACCGCATGTTTGTTATCGAGAAAATTGTTGTCCTTCACATTGATGAAGAACTGCGAGCCTCCCGTGTTGGGACCGGCGTTCGCCATGGATATCGTGAATTTATTATTCTTGAGTGACGGATGAAATTCATCCTTGATTTTATAACCGGGCCCGCCGCGGCCGCTGCCTTCCGGATCCCCGCCCTGAATCATAAAATTCTTTATAACACGATGAAATACAACACCGTTGTAGAAGCCTTTTTTTGCCAGCTCGGCAAAATTCCCGGCAGTTACCGGCGCTTTTTCCATCTCCAGCTCGATGCCGATCGTACCCTGGTTTGTTTTTAATATTGCTTTTGTCATCACCTTTCCTCAATGCAGAGTTCTTTCCATACCGTTTGCCGGTCATCAAACAGGCAAACGGTTGCCATGTCAGAAAATCCACGCCTGATGGCTTTGACAAGAACTTGAATCTGAATCTCTGTCCACCGGATGGTCAATATTGAGCGGTGTTTAAAGAAAAATTGACCTGTCAGACCCCTCAAATTCGAACCGGACCGGTCCGATCTTTTGAATAGAGAAAACACGAATGGACAAAGATCATCCCAATCCCGAAAAAATACAGGAATTGGCGCTGCTGGTATTTGATGTGCTCGCTCCGGCCGAGCCCGATGCCGAAACAGGCGCCCCGCAGAAGCAGGCCAAAAAAAAGGGCCGGACCGGTAAGCGGACCGAACGACCGCATACACACAGAAAGCCGCTTTAACGACTCCAGATCCGGGGTCATTTTCAACCGTTGACCCGGGGGAATTTTATTGACACCGTGTCAGCGATCTGTATTTCTTACTCTTAATCGTGCTGTGCAGTTCTGGCACAGAGACATAAATATAAAACCCAAACTGGGAGAGTGTATGAAAAAACTTTGGATAATTCCCCTTGTAATGATGACCTTCGGACTACAAGCCGATCGAATCTCTGTCACTTCCGTTTACTGGAATACAATAAAACCGGCTGTTGTGGCCCATCGAGGCGCGGCAGACCAGGAAGCCCGGACCAACGGCTTTCATGAAGGAACCATAGCCGCTTACCGGTATGCCGCGTCCATCGGCGCGGATGTCCTGGAAATGGATGTACACAAGACCACAGACAACCGGCTGGCCGTTCATCATGACGACAGGCTGCCGGGTCTTTGCAACGGTCAGGATAAGATCCACAATCTTTCACTGACACAATTGAAAGCCTGCAAGGGATCTCTCGGATACGAGATTCCGGAACTGCGCGAAATTCTCCGGACATTCCCAAGATACCGTATGACAATAGAAATGAAAACTCCGGACAACAGTCTATTCAAAAGCTATTCCGGAATTGAGGCGCTGCTCTGGAGCGAACTGGTTGCTGCGAATATGACCGGTTATGTGAGTGTTTCAAGCATCAACGGAAGCTGTGTAAAGAATTTTAGAAATATTGTAAAAGGCCTGCCGACCGGATTGAGCGCCGGAGAACAGATCAGTTTTCTTCTCTGCCACATGGCACGTCTGCCCCAGTGGGCCTGCGCCGGCGTTCCTCGCGGAGAAAGATTCATGCTGGAAACTCCTTACTTCCATAAAGATTTGACGCTGCTGGGAGTCAACTTCACGGTCATCAGTCTCGTCACCACTTCGTTTACGAATCGTGCGCACAACTACGACTACCGTGTAAACTACTGGACTGTCAACGCGGCCGCGGACATTCAGCGGGTGTACAGCGTCGGGGCGGACGGCGTCATTTCCGACAATCCGCGTCTGTCCATGAGTCTGCGCTGATCATCAGAATGCAGACCCGGACAAAAAAAAGATTATCGATATCTCTAATTATCGGGGCGGCGGTTATTGCAACCGCCGTTTTTTTCATTCTGCGCTCGTCGGACCTCAGAATTTTATCCCGCGAGTCCGATTCGGAATCCATAAGCGAGCAGGATCTTCCCGCGGATTTTGAAGAGGAATCTCAATCAGACCTCGACGATCCGAGTCTGACCCCGGCGGAAAGAGAAGAACGCCTGGCTCAAATTAAAAGAATGCACAAAGATCTTCCCGGAAATATTTTTCTCCCCCCTCTGTCCACCTCCGAAGGAGAGAAGGCGCTGGCGGAAAGAAATATTCTCCTTAAAAAAATGCGCGAGCTGGAAATAAAAATCACAAAGCATGAGGAAAACGACCAGGAAAAGGCAGAATTCATACGCCTTAAATCCAGATATCTGGACGATAAGATCGCCATGCTTCAGTATCTTGCAATCAAGGATCCTTCAGGAAAAATTCCAGAGCATATTCAGGAAATGATCGAGGAAATGCGAAGCGAGAAAAAATCCCTCGAAAAAGAATCGCGCTGATCGATCCGACCGCCAGAAGACAACACATGTATGCAGACCGAAACTCCCGTTGGAGAGCCATTTTTTCAGCGTTTCTGCTTACCATTGGCATTCTATCGCCTGTATCAGGCGACAGGATAAGACTCACGCCGCTGAGCGCTTACACCGATTACGGATGGCGGGACACAGAGCTTCCTGTATTTCGTAAACCTGATCTATTGCCATCCGAAAGCTTTGAAGAAAAGGATGGATTTCTCATTGCCAGAGATCAGGCTTTCACTGTCGTATACACCGGCAGTGGAAGAGCAAGAAAATCTCTGCTGCTTGTCTACAACATTAAGACTCTGGAAACTCGGAGGTTGCCGGCCTTTGAAACAGGAATTTTCGGACTGGCCTATGACGAAAATAAACATGAAATACTTGTTCGCCTGGAAAGAAGCATCGCATTTCTGGATGAAGGGTCACTGCAAGAAAATCGATTGGCAGTATTTTCACCGGCCCGGGGCTGGCAGGATATCGCCGTTCGAAATGATGAGCTTCTGGAAATAAATCGAGAGCGGACCGGGATTAATATATTCTCGCTTCCCGCTCTTAAATTAACAACGACACTGATGGTTGCTGACGGCAAATTGCAGAGGATTTTTCCCTTGAGCGGCGGCGAAATTCTGGTCTGGTCATCATACTGGACGCCTCCCCGTCCGATTTTTCTCGACCGCAGAAGCGGTCTTACATCGCAGAAGGCAAACATAGATCTTCCGCATCGAGCTCTTTTTAAATCAAGTCCCATGAGCGGCAACCGTCTCGGAGTCTTATCCTCGCAGCCTGGAGACAATCCATTGGTGTTGCTGCCGTGCGGCACAAACTGGATACCGGCCGGTCCTGGTATGCAGACTGACGGTAGCGGCAATGCCCATCGTTTCGCGCCATTTCAGCAGAGAATCAAGGCCGTCTTTTCTATAAGAGCAACCGAGGATATTCCTGAGGGATCGTTCCTGTTTCTTTTACCGCAAAAATCAACGTATGCCCAGGAGATCACGGATGAGCTTCCGACTGGCAGTATCGTTATAGATGTTTTTGGAAATCGATTCCTTTCTGTTCCTACAGACAGGATCCGGGCAGGGGAGCAAAAAACTATTGAGCTGTATTCTGCGAGTATTACACGATACCATGCCTGTTTCGATTTTATGTCGGCACGTGATCCATTAACCATTCCAGCCGGTTTTGATCGATACCTGGGCAATAATGAATTATTGATGCTCCAGGATGATTTAGTTCGAAATACTCACAACAGGCTTTTCTCCAGCCTCCAGCCATACAATGCCGTCGTAAAAGCAGTACATGCATTTTCCTACACAATCGACCCTCTATGGGATGGCCTGGCCGACCCTGTCCCGCTGGTATTGAAACATATGCATGGAGGCTGCAATGAGCATACCCGGGTTATTGTGGCCATGCTCCGTCTTTCCGGTATTCCAGCCCGATTCGCCTGGAATTATCGAACAATTCAATATGAAGAGAAGAATTTTGCCGCCGATCATTTTATTGCCGAAGCCTGGGTTTCAGGCCTGGGCTGGATTCCGCTGGAAGGTTTGGCTCCATCCGAGGGTTTCCTGCGTCCTTACATAATGTTTGAAGTCGGTGTCCCAGAAAACCGGAATCACAGGCCAGAAACGACCGGCCGAGCCAACCCATGGAAAGAAAGAGGAGGCAGTATTACATGGATACTGAGCCCTGCCCCAGCCCATTAATTAATAAAATTTTTGTTGCTTATTTGCCCGACCCTATTTTCTATCAGTAAAATTCACCATTAAGGAACAAAAATGGCAGCCATAACAAAAGCCACTCCTATTAAAAAGAATCAACTCTTAACAGAACTCTCGACGCTGACAAATCTTTCAAAGAAAGATGTGGATGCCTTTCTCACCTCCTTTGTAGAACTAGCATACAAAGAAACAAAAAAGAACGGTGCATTCATCATTCCAGGTCTTGGAAAACTGGTGTTGAGAAAAACAAAGAAACGCAAAGGCAGAAATCCGGCCACAGGCGCGGAAATTGAGATTCCGGCAAAGACAGTTGTAAAATTCTCTGTTGGAAAAGCTGCCAAAGAAGCAATCGCTCCCTTAAAGAAGTAATTGCGGACTTTTTAGCCTATTATCTGCTGAAAGCCTGTCCACGGACAGGCTTTCTTTGTTAGCTGTAAAATCCTGTAATGAAAAAGACGTTTTCTTCGTCCAATAAATAGCGCTGTTTCCTCTATGGATACGGAGCTATTTATGGATCACAACTCACTCAACGTTTTTGTATACGGCACGCTGCGGCAGGGCAACGGTAATTTTCATCAATATCTGGGTGTCCACAATCCGGATGAAATCAAATCAGCGGTGCTGACTGACTACAGCCTTCTGGAAAAGGACGATGAAGGCAACTGGACTTTCTATGACGAAGAAATCCAGGAAAGAGTGCCTCTCGCTGTCCAGAAGCCCGGCGGCTACATACGCGGACAGGTCGTACGTTTCTGCGACCGCATGCCGGATCAGATTCAGTCAATCGTTGCGTCCCTGGACCACCTGGAAGGGCATCCTGATATATACAATCGCATCACTGTGGTGACAAGCGAAGGCGAAGCGATCTGCTATATGTACAACTGGCGATCGAACCTGGATTCGCTGTAGATCCGAAGGCTGTATCGCCACTAAAATATTTTTGTTGTCATTTAATGCCTCGGCGCTGTATAGATGACAAACCTATGCATACAATCCCGCTGCAGATACGGTTTTCTGACATCGACGCTCTGGGGCATGTGAACAATGCCGTTTATCTGAATTTTCTGGAGCTGGCCCGCGTCAGTTTCTGGAAATCTCTGTTTGTCATGAAGAACGACATCGATTTTCCGTTCATACTGGCCCGCGCAGAAATTGATTTTCGTCATCCTTTGCATCTGAGCGATTCGGCAAATATATCCGTGCGCACCGGCCGCATTGGAAATGCCTCCTGGGACTTCCAATACATCATTCGCAGCGAAAATGAAAACCTGGTAATTATGGAAGCAAAAACAGTGCAGGTGTATTTCGATTACAGCGTCCGCAAAAGTGTTATGATACCGGAAGCAATGAGATCTGTTCTTAACAAATCCGCGGCGGAGACTTCATGAACTCTGAAAAACTGCGCGCATTTTTTCAGAACAATCTGTTTTCGATCATGATCGCCTGCCTGTATCTAGCAGTCCAGATCACGGCCAATGGAATTTTCGGTTTCGGCTATTTTATTGATGAATTTTATTATCTGGCCTGCGCGAAACGTCTGGCCGCGGGATATGTAGACCATCCTCCTCTGTCGATTCTGGTTCTTCGGCTGGTCATCGGAATCGCCGGCGATTCCCGGCTGATCATTCGTCTTATTCCAGCTCTGGCCGGCTCTGTTTCAATTCTGCTCACCGGAATGCTGGCGCGAAAGCTGGGCGCGGGGAGAGGAGCCGCCGGTCTCGCTTCGCTGGCAATCGTCACTGCGCCGATCTACAATATTATTTTCGGCTTCTATTCCATGAACAGTCTCGAGATTCTGATCTGGATCTCTCTGACATTTTATACCGTCCGCCTTGTGCTGGAAGACAATCCGCGTCACTGGATCGCAATCGGTCTTTTGGCGGGGCTCGGAATTGAAAACAAGCATACGATGGCTCTGTACGGGGCGGCTCTTTTCACAGGGATGCTGTTCACACCGCAAAGAAAGTTTTTTCGAAGCCGGTTTTTCTGGATCGGAGGAGCGGCGGCTTTTATTCTTGTTCTGCCGAACTTGATCTGGCAGGCGGGAAATTCCTGGCCCAGCATTGAATTCTATATTAATGCGACAGTATATAAAAATATATCGACTCCGCCCTGGCAGACCGTCATCGATCAGATTCTTTCGCAGAATCCGGCTCTCCTGCCTCTATGGCTGTCCGGTGTAGTTTTCTTTTTCCGGGGAGAATCACTCCGGGCGCTGGGCTGGATGTATGTCATTCTTCTGACTGTGATGATTGTCAGTTCATCCAGCCGCCCGGATCGAATCGTAGCCGCATATCCCGCGCTGTTTGCCGCCGGCGCCGCCGCATTCGACAGATTCGCTGTCCAGAAAGGACGAGCCTGGGTCTTTAAGGCAGCTTCAGTCACAGCATTGGTATCCGGATTGTTACTTGCTCCCGTCGGTCTGCCGATTCTGCCGCCGGAGCAGCTTTCGCGTTATGCCGCGCTTATCGGCGTTATACCGCAGATCGAAAAAGGAAAGAGCACGGCACTGCCGCAGTGGTTCGGCGACAGGTTTGACTGGGAAAAAGTCAGCGATTCCGTATCCGCCGCTTACCGCAGTCTCTCTCCCTCAGATCAGACTCGCGCCGTAATTTTCGCTGTCGATTACGGAAAAGCAGGCGCGATTGAAAAACTCGGCGAAAATCTGCCTCCTGTTATAAGCGGGCATAACAGCTGGTATCTCTGGGGCCCCGGGCCGGCAACCGGCGAAGTTGTGATTGCGGTGGGAATGCCGCGCGAAAAACTTTTAGAATTCTTTGAGGAAGTCGTCCCGGCTGGCGGATATTCCCGGCGATACAGCCGGGATGAAAATATCGGAATTTTTATCTGCCGCAGACTGAAGCGGCCGCTGCGTGAGATCTGGCCCCGAATCAGATTTTTTGTCTGATATTCGGCCGGAACTCAGGCCTGTCATTGGAGGCATTATTGTGGTTGATTTTTTTTCCAGATTCATAAATACTGGTTTCATCTCCTGGGAGGAAGTCGGGTGAAATTCCCGCGCTGACCCGCAACTGTGTGTGCGATTATTTTCGCATGAGCCAGAGCTTCCCGCGAATCAACGCTTCGAGGTTTGAGCGCTTCGCTGTAACTCGCCTTTCGCAATCGTGCGACGAGGGGCCCCAGAGATACCAGGGGCTCATGTTCATTTGAAGATCTGCCCCTGAATATTTGCTCAGGAGGCAATAGATGAAAAAAATATTAAATATGTCCGCAGTCATACTGCTCTGCGGTGTTATGTCGGCCTGCCCTTTCTTAAGCTCGGGAACGACTGAGGGTCCCAGTCAGGCAAGCCTTGCTGCCTTTGCGCTGGCAGCGGTGGAACAGAGCAATTCAACCGTGCCGGTTCAGGGAACCTGGAGCTGCACGGAATCGAGTTTTGGTACCGTCAGCACTTTTCGCATCACGCAGAACACCGTCACATATGTAGACACGTTCACTCCGGAGCCGGGCCTGTCTGTCAATATCCGGCTGGTTCAGAGTCCATTCAACCGTCTCTACTATCAGAATCCTTCAACAGGCAGCAATCCAAATAAATATTTTCGCTTCCTCTGGGTCTTTCCCAGCACGGCCAGCGGAGGGAAAACCGGTCTGTGCTACGATGGTTTCTGTCCGGCCGGCTGTTCTGATAGTCTTGCAGGAATGATGGCGATCACTTCGCCGTCCAATCCGCTGAACCTCACATCCGGTTGCAACGGTTACGCCTGGAATCTCTGCACGCGTACCAATTGAAGGAAGCCGCTCCTCAATGAAAATACAGATCATTTTATTTTCGTTGCTTTCAATCACAATCCAGTGCGGCCTTTTTTTGCCCGCACAAAAAACAGATCCAAACGCGCTGGCGGCGCTCCTGCTTCTGCAGCCCGGAAGCTCATTTCTATCCCGTCCCTGCGCGCCGTATACCGCATCTTCGCCGACAGGAATATATGCGGCCGATACTGTCGTTTCAGCGCCTGGCTCCACAGGCTACGGATACGATGATTCCTACTGCGCCGTAAACGGAGTGCGCGGGCTGGGTCTTGACAACGGATCCATCGATGTGTATACAATGCCTGCGACTGGAAGCTCCGCGTACATGACGCTGCGCTGGGCCGGCAAACGAATTGTAAACGGAAGCGGCGATGACTTTATCGTGTATGAAAATCCATTTCAGGTTTCCGGGAGCAGCTCCAATATTTTTCTGGAAGCTCTCATCGTTGAAGTGAGCGCGGACAATGCCGTCTGGTGCGGATTCGGTCCAAACTATACTTTCGCGCCGGAAACCACATTCAGTTCCAATCCCGCAAACTGGTTGAATTTTGCCGGACTCAAACCGGCGCTCTACCATCAGGAATTGAATTTTCTGAATGCCGCAAATACTTTCACGCCGTCTCAGGGCGGAGGGGATTTTTTCGATCTGGCCAACATCGTAACGGATGCAGGCTGCACGGCGGGAATCGCAAACAATATCAAGGACACAAATTCGCTCAACGCGGCGCGCGGATTCCTGTATCTTCGTCTGACTGCCGCAACCGCGCGAACCAATGCCGATTCAGGTCAGCCCTTTCCACAGAATTCCAATGCGGCCGGCGGAGGACCTGATATTGACGGAGTTATGGCCCGTTATTCGGCGGTCGAATAGAGATACGGCAGGTCTAAATTTCAGAGTGTATTTTTTCAGGGCCCGGACTGCCGTCAAAACAATTCCATGTTGACCTCTGAGCTCTGTTCGGCCTCGCTGGTTCGATTCAACAAAAAAAATGAATTCACAGATCCATATATTCTCGACCGGCACAGAACTTTCCTCAGGCCGGACTATCGACACGAACGGGCCGGAAATCGCCGGAGCTCTTGTCGAATCCGGTTTTCGTGTGCACGGCATGTCGATTCTTCCGGATGATCCTGAAATTCTGCACGATGAAATATTTTCCAAAATAAGCAGGCAGGAAGTCGACGCTGTCATTGTCACAGGAGGACTGGGCCCGACTGCCGACGACCATACCGTGGATGTTTGCGCAAAACTGCTCGGCAGAGCCGTCGTGGAGGAGAGCGGCGCTCTGCGTAAGATTGAAATTATTTCAAAAAGAACTGGAGGTCGCATCAAATTCGAAGATGCGCGAAGACAGACGCGAATCGTGGAGGGCGCGACTCCCGTCGCCAACACATCTGGACTGGCGCCCGGCTTTATAACGCATTTCAGGAATGAAAAAGACAGAGATGTGATACTGGCCGCCCTGCCCGGCGTGCCGCAGGAAATGAAACCTATGTTTCTGGAAACAGTGCTTCCCTATTTCAAGGACCATCTTCGCTCTTACACCTGCAGCCGGCGCGTTTTTTATCTGTACGGCCTGGGAGAGTCGACCTTTCAGTCTCGTTTTTTTGGACTACCAGGCAGGGCGGGCAGAGAAGCCGTACCCGGTCTTTATGGACCCGATTCGCTTTCGCCGGAATTCGAATGGGGGATCACGGCCGGCCACGGTCATCTCAAGATTTTTTTTGAATCGAGCAGCGAAAATGAAGTCGAAACTCTCACTCAGGCTGCCCGGAAAGAATTTCTGGAAGCGTTTTTGCATCGGCCCGCGCCGGATCTTCTGCATGAAATATGCATAGAAAAAAAAATCCGCATCGGCGGCGCCGAATCGTGCACAGGCGGACTGGCCGGAAAAATTCTGACTGACCGGGCCGGAAGCTCCGCATTTTTCAACGGCTGCGCTGTCACCTATTCCAATCAGGCAAAGCACGATCTTCTGGATGTGCCGCTGGAGATTCTGAACGGACCCGGCGCCGTAAGCGAGGACTGCGCCAGCTCTATGGCCCAGGGCGCCATCAAACGGCTCAGCTGCGACTATGCTTTTTCCATCACCGGCATTGCCGGCCCGGACGGCGGCACACCGCAAAAGCCGGTCGGCACAGTTTTTATGGCCGTTGCGGGAAAGTCAAACGTGGAGGTGTTTCGATTTGTTCTGCCCATGGATCGGGACCGCTTCCGGCAGTATGCGGCCAATATGGCGATTTTCAGGTTGTACAGAGCGATTGTGGCTGACAATCTTTGATTTCTCGCCGGATCGGATATCGGCAAGCCTCGGACTTTTCTGATCGGGATACTGGTGCAACCTCTGAATGTTAGAAAGAATCCACTGCGGGCATAGCGAAACACGGAGGAAGAACATAGGAATCGGCAGACATAGTCTCCCATCATCTTCAGAATTCCACGATCGAAATTAAACAAAGTAGAGTATTCCCAGATAGCTTGACAGTTTGACTGCATAGATTGTCCCATTTCAAAAAGCCTATGCTGACCCAGAAAGAAAAGAAGGCCCTGAGTGAGCGGGATATTTGCACGAAATTCATCACTCCAGCCCTGGATGAAGCCGGATGGAGTATTGACACACAAATCCGTGAGGAAGTGACGTTTACAGAGGGCCGGATTATTCTCAGGGGCAAACTGACTTCGCGCGGCCAGAAAAGCGCGCGGATTATATCCTCTACCTGAAGCCGAATATACCTCTGGCCATTATCGAGGCAAAGGACAACAAGCAGCCGATCGGCGGCGGCATGCAGCAAGCCCTTGAATATGGAATGATGCTCGATATTCCATTTATTTACAGCTCAAATGGTGATGGTTTCATTGAACATGATCGCACCGGTATGAGCAAATCAATCGAACGTGAGCTTGCTCTGGATGAGTTTCCATCGCCCCAGAATCTCTGGGAAAGATACAGCAAATGGAAGGGATTTACAGAGCAACAGTCAAAAATTGCTACGCAGGAATATTTCGTCGATCCGAGTGGTAAGGAGCCCCGTTATTACCAGCGCATAGCAATCAACCGGGTTATGGAAACCGTTGCACAGGGCCAGAATCGTGTCCTGCTTGTCATGGCGACGGGTGTCGGAAAAACCTATGTGGCATTTCAAATCATCTGGCGTTTGTGGAAGGCAGGAGTAAAGAAGCGTATCCTCTTTCTGGCAGACAGGAATATTCTGGTCGATCAGGCGAAGACTAATGACTTCAAGCCATTTGAGTCGGTGATGACAAAATTCAACAGGGCCAAATTCGATAAGTCATACGAAGTCTACCTCGCTCTCTATCAATCGCTTACAGGACCCGAGGAAAGTCAGAAGGCGTATAAGGAATTCTCGCGCGACTTCTTCGACATGATCGTAATAGATGAATGTCATCGCGGAAGCGCAGCGGAGGACAGCGCATGGAGAGAAATACTTGAATACTTCACAGGAGCGACACAGATCGGACTGACCGCCACACCGAAAGAAACAAAGTATGTTTCGAATATCCATTACTTCGGAGAACCGGTCTATCAGTACACACTGCGCCAGGGGATTCAGGACGGATTTCTGGCTCCCTATCGTGTGGTTCGTATAGACATCGATCGTGATCTTGCCGGATGGCGGCCTGAGAAAGGCCAGAAAGACAAGCATGGAAACCTGATTGAGGATCGTGTATATGACCAGAAGGACTTTGATAAAAACCTTGTCATCGATGAACGAACGGAATTGGTGGCCCGTAAAGTGACCGAATTCTTGCAGGGCACGGACCCGATGAGCAAGACCATCGTCTTTTGCGAAGACATCGACCATGCAGAACGAATGCGCCGGGCGTTGATCAATGAAAATTATGAACTGTATCAGAAAAACAATAAGTATGTTGTGCGCATCACCGGCGACAGTGAGGAGAGATATGCCGGACTGGATGATTTTATCACAGCGTCTTCGCGCTATCCTGTGATCGCCACGACATCAAAGCTTCTGACTACCGGAGTTGATGTAACCACCTGCAAGCTGATCGTGCTGGACAGTACTATCAATTCCATGACTGAGTTCAAACAGATTATCGGTCGCGGCACACGGGTGAATGAGGATTACGGCAAGACTCATTTCTCGATTATGGATTTCAAGAAAGCCACGGAACTGTTTGCCGATCCGGATTTCGATGGCGATCCAGTACAAGTCTATGAGCCTGGAGAAAATGGGAATCCCGTTCCTCCCGATATCGAGGAAAGTCTGGACGACGAAGAGACAGAAGGGATTCCGGATGGTATCAACATATCCCAACCATTCCCGGAGTCCGAAGAAATGCCGGATGGCAAGCATATCCCCCGCCTGAAGCACTATGTCAATGGCGTTGAAGTGCGCATTGTTGGCGAGCGAGTGCAGTACTACGATGCTCACGGAAAGCTCATCACGGAATCGCTCAAAGATTATACAATAAAAACTATAAAAAAAGAATACCGATCGCTTGGCGATTTTCTGAAGAAATGGGCCGGTTCAGACCGAAAGCAGGCCATTATTGAGGAACTGAGGGAACAGGGAATATTCTTTGAGGCTCTGGCCGATGAGGTTGGTCGGGAATATGAACCGTTCGATCTGATTGCTCACGTGGCCTTTGGGCAGCCGCCGTTGACCCGGAAAGAACGGGCCGAAAATGTTCGCAAACGCAACTACTTTGGCAAGTACGGCGATTCGGCGCGGATGGTCATGGATGCGCTATTGCAAAAGTACGCGGATCGGGGAATCGAAGACATTGAAGAAATGGATGTTCTGAAGCTCAAACCCATCAGCGACATTGGAACGCCAGTTGAAATTATACAGAGTTTCGGCGGGAAAGAGAAATATATCACTGCGATCAAGGAACTCGAATCGCTTCTGTATGAAAGCGCGTAGGAAAGCATCATGAATATCAGCACAACCATCAAATCGATCCAGGATATTATGCGCAAAGATGTGGGCGTGGACGGAGACGCCCAGCGGATCGGGCAGATCGTCTGGATGCTCTTCCTGAAGATATTCGATGATCTGGAAAAAGAAAAAGAAATCATGGATGATTCGTATAAATCGCCCATTCCAAAAAAAATGCGCTGGGCGAACTGGGCCGGTGATGATGAAGGGATCACGGGCGATACTCTGATGAGTTTCGTGAATAACGAACTGTTTCCAAAACTAAAAGAGCTTCCAGGCAGCGCGGCGAACCCGCGCGGGCTCATTATTCGCTCCGTATTTTCTGATGCCTACAATTACATGAAATCCGGCACGCTCATGCGGCAGGTAATAAATAAAGTAAACGAAGTCGATTTTAATAAAAAGGCCGATCGTCATCTCTTTGGCGATATTTACGAGAAAATCCTCAAAGACCTGCAGAGCGCGGGAAACGCCGGGGAATACTACACGCCGCGCGCCGTAACGCAGTTCATGACGCAGATGATCGATCCGCAGCTGAAAGAAAAGATGCTCGATCCTGCCTGCGGCACCGGAGGGTTTCTTGTCAGCGTGATCGAGCATGTCCGGGCCCATTACGTCAAGACAAACACCGACAGGGAAAAATTGCAGAAGATGGTTAAGGGCATCGAAAAAAAGCCACTGCCGCATCTTCTGTGTGTGACAAACATGATTCTGCACGGTATTGAGGTTCCCACGCAGGTGCTCCGCGACAATACGCTCACCCGTCCGCTCCGCGACTACGGCCCGTCAGACCAGGTCGATGTGATCCTGACAAATCCGCCGTTTGGAGGTATGGAAGAAGACGGAATCGAAAACAACTTCCCTACTGCTTTTCGCACGCGAGAAACGGCCGATCTGTTTCTCATCCTGATCATGACGCTGCTCAAAGACGGCGGACGCGGGGCCATCGTTCTGCCGGACGGCACTCTTTTTGGCGAAGGCGTTAAAACCAAGATCAAGGAGAAACTTCTGGAAGAATGCAATCTGCATACAATCGTACGGCTTCCCAACGGCGTGTTTGCTCCGTACACCGGCATAAAGACCAACCTTCTGTTCTTCACAAAAGGCGAACCGACAAAAGAAATCTGGTACTACGAACACCCGTATCCGGAAGGCGTGAAATCGTACAATAAGACCAAACCGATGGTTATCGAAGAATTTGAACCGGAGAAAAAATGGTGGAACAAGAGAAAAGAAACTGACCGGGCCTGGAAAGTGACGGCGGTGCAGATCAAGGCCAACAACTTCAATCTCGACATAAAGAACCCGCATGTAAAGGATGAAGGACCCAGCGATCCGGAAGAAATCCTGCGTCAGTTTCAGGCGCTGTCAGCCGAAATTGCCGCCAAACGTGAACAGTTGAAGAACGAGCTTGTTACGGCATTGGAACGATGAAAAACTGGTGGACTAAAAAGCGGTTTTGAAACAAGGATATATTTATGAAAGCTGAGCGATCCATAATTGAAAATCTGCCCGAGACTATCGTCACTCCGCCGGAGATGCGGGGGCGCAAGGTTGAGGTTCTATACGTTGATCTGGAAGATGCACAGAGAAACAAGGCTCAGGCTCATCAAAAGCTCCCTTACTATGGGTCTATTGAACTTACGATTGATCCAATGGAATATCAGCGTTCCGTCCGCGGTGAGTGGGATTGAAAACCCGCGTCGCGGAATTGCAAGTTATTGCGTTGGAACTATTGTGAAATTCAAATCAGGAATTGGCGGCACTGTGAATGAACGCGAAACAATCCGATCGATCCTTGACGAAGTCTACGGAGCAGACATTTCCCAGGTGATCCTGTTTGGCTCCCGGGCTGGTGGGGATTTTCACAATGAAAGCGATTTTGATGTAATGGTGGTGCTCATCAGACCCCTGCCCCGGCCTGAATATCTGGCTCTTGTAAAGGACGCAAGGATGCGCTTGGCCCGGGCAAGAATCAGCGCAGACTTACTCGTTCGGACGCAGGATGAAATTGATTTTTATCGAAACGTTCCGGGAACCGTTTCTTACCATGCTCTTCTGGAAGGCGTCGCAATATGACTGAGCTGCCGGATACTAAAGATCAGTCGCAATGAATATACCTGGTATTGAATCCGGCCGGGTAATTCTTCAAATTGTCACAGGGATGTGTTACTCTTAAAGTATGGGCAAAAGCAAAGGACAGAAATTCGGCGGTGACTGGACGAACGTAAAGCTTGAGGTGATTGCTAAGTACCTAAGAGCTTACACAACTGCGTTGAAGAACTCGCCAACCCCGGAAACGCCATTCCATAAGATCTACATTGATGCTTTTGCCGGAACCGGCTATCGTGATGCCCGGCGGGATGATGCATCTAAGGATCAGCAGAATCTGATCTTCCCTGACATCGCAGAGCCGGGGCCACAGGCCTTACTGGAGGGCTCGGCCCGAATGGCTTTGCAGATCAAACCGCTCTTTGATGAATATATTTTTATCGAACAAAAAGCAGCAAGTTGTGTTCACCTTGAAGAATTGAAGATTGAATTTCCGCACCTGGCTGATGCCATCAGTGTTCAACAAGGTGATGCCAATATCGAGATTCAGAGCCTATGCGTCGCTCGCTCGTGGAAAATGGATAGAGCTGTGCTGTTCCTCGATCCTTTTGGAATGCAGGTGGACTGGAGGACAATTGAATCGATCGCCGAAACGAAGGCGATCGACCTGTGGTTGCTCTTCCCCCTCGGCATAGGGGTGAACCGCCTGTTAACGCGTTCGGGTGACATACCTGATCCCTGGCGCAAACGTCTATCTGCGTTTCTTGGTACGGATGATTGGTATGACGAGTTTTATAAAGTAGAAGCCGGCAGCGACACTCTTTTCCCGCAGGAACGTATCATCAAAGCTTCAATGGATGTTATAGGGCGCTACTTCAACAATCGTTTGAAAACTATCTTCGAAGGCGTTGCCGAAACACCGGGCGTCCTGCGCAATTCTGCGAACAATCCGTTATATCTTTTGTGTTTTGCGGTCGGCAATAAGAATGGACGGCCCATTGCCTTAAATATCGCCGAGCACCTGCTGAAGGCGGTGCGCTGATGGCCAAAGGGACCGGCATAGAATGGACGGAGTCAACGTGGAATCCTGTCACTGGTTGCACGAAGATCAGCGCAGGTTGCAAGTACTGCTATGCCGAGCGAATGGCGGAGAGATTGCAGGCGATGCGTCAACCAAATTACGCGAATGGATTTCAACTCACACTCCAGCCGCATATGCTGGATCTTCCTCTGCGATGGAAGAAGCCGCAAACTATCTTTGTCAATTCTATGAGCGATCTTTTTCATAATGATGTGCCTCTGTCTTACATCCGTCGTGTCTTTGATGTCATGGAGCAGGCTTCCTGGCACCACTTCCAGGTTTTGACAAAAAGGGCCGGTCGCCTCGCGCAGCTTGCTTCCAGTCTGAATTGGGCGGACAATATCTGGATGGGAGTCAGTGTCGAGAACGATCGACAGCGAAATAGGATTGATGATTTGCGCAAGACGGAAGCCCGTATCCGATTTCTTTCCCTTGAACCGCTGATCGGGCCGCTTCACGATTTGAACCTTGAGGGAATTGATTGGGTGATCGTTGGCGGCGAATCCGGTCCGTCGGCCCGGCCAGTCGAAATCGAGTGGATTCAGGACATTCGCGATCAGTGTCTGAAGACAAGAGTGCCGTTCTTCTTCAAGCAATGGGGCGGTAGGAACAAGACGAAAGCAGGAAGATTGCTCGATGGACGCACATGGGAGGAAATGCCTGCATTCACGGGCGACAGGAGACTCGCCGCCGTATGATCCAAAAAATCCTCAATGAACAGTTCGATACGCTTCTCGATGCGCCGGAATCAATCCCGAAGATGCGGGAAATGATTCTACAGCTGGCGGTGATGGGGAAGCTGGTGCCGCAAGATCCGAATGATGAACCGGCGAGTGAGTTGCTATTTCGGGCTGGAATTTCTGCCTCTAATGGAAAACCTACGGAATCCATGCAACCAGGTTGGATGTGTATTACGCTGGAACCATTGATCCAACTTGTTTCTGGGCAACACATCCTCCATACAGACTACAACGACCATGGCGTAGGAATCCCCTACCTCACAGGACCCGCTGATTTTGGGGATAGGTTTCCAATCGTCACGAAATGGACGGAGAGGCCGAAGGCTGTAGCCGTTGCGGATGACGTGCTGGTCACGGTTAAAGGCGCAGGATTGGGCAAATTAAACATTGTAAATGTTCAAACGCTGGCCATTAGTCGGCAACTGATGGCGGTTCGCAGTCAATTTCTGGAGAAGATGTTCCTTTTTTATTTACTGAAATCCCATTACAATCACTTCCAAGCATCTGGCGTCGGCATCGCTATACCGGGTCTATCCCGGAGTGATTTGCTGGAATTGGACGTGCGCCTCCCGCCCCTGGCCGAGCAAAAACGCATCGTCGAGAAAGTCGATCGGCTTATGGCCTTTCTGGACGAACTGGAGGCCCGACAAAAAGAGCGCGATCGCGTTCAGGTGGCTTTCAGCGGGGCAGCTCTTTCCAAACTCACCGAGGTTCAGGAGCCGCCGCAGTTTGCGATCAACCTGAACCGTGTGAAGGGCCATTTTGATTTGATCGTGAAGACGCCGGCTGATGTGAAGAAAGTGCGCGAGACGATTCTCCAGCTGGCGGTGATGGGGAAGCTGGTGCCGCAAGATGCGAATGATGAGCCCGCTAGTGAATTGCTGAAGAGGATTGCGAAGGAGAAGGAGACGCTGATTGCGGAGGGGAAGATCAAGAGGCCGAAGGAATTGCCGCCGGTGGGGGATGAGGAGAAGCCGTTTGCGCTGCCGCCGGGATGGGAGTGGGTGAGGTTCGACTTCATAGCTGATATCGAAACGAATCTCATTGCCCCAGTGGGTAAATACAGACTCTTCCCACATATCGCCCCAAATCATATTGAAAAAGATACAGGTAAACTTCTGGAATATAGTACTGTAGCTGATGATGACGTGCGCAGTGGAAAGCACTTGTTCCAGGCTGGTAGAATTCTCTATTCAAAAATTCGACCCAACTTGAACAAAGTTGTAATAGTAGATTTTCCCGGCCTTTGCAGTGCAGACATGTATCCAGTCTTTACGCGGATTGTCCCGAAGTTTCTTCATCGCTTAATGCTTTCAAATATATTCTTATCTCAAGTAGTGCGCGAAGACAACAGAATTGCGATGCCAAAAGTAAATCAGGAACAATTGTCAGTCGTGCAACTCCCCCTCCCGCCCCTGGCCGAACAAAAGCGCATTGTGGAGAAAGTTGATCGGCTTATGACGCTCTGCGATGAACTGGAAGCGAAACTTACAAAATCACGCGAAGAGGGAGCGCGTCTGCTGGAGGCGGTTGTAAGCAGGATTGCGGGAGGTGTTAGCCAACTTTGAAAACAGTTGTGATAGTAGGTTCCGGATTTTCGCGCAGCATTGCTGGGTTTCCGGTACAGGGGGCATTCTGGAAAGATATCGAAAGATACATCGAAGCCTCTGGTGCGGGACTGTATCATGATGCATTAGTCGAAAGGTTAAAACATTCTGTGAGGTACGAGTCACATTTTCCTAATCTCGACTATAACAACATTGAACAGGTTTTCACCGTCCTTCATGACATTACTAATTTCAGCGGCTTCACCATCGCAAAAATTGCTGCGAAGGACCTAACAATTTTTTATCGATTGATGATTGTTGAATGTTTTCGTCAGGCAGAATCAAAAGTTGATCTGGACTGGGCTTCAAACAGATGGACGCAATTTATCGCAAGATTTCCTGCGGCCACAACCCACTGGATTTCAACAAACTATGATGAAATTCTTGAACGGTTACTTGGGATTGTCTCACATTATAGCTTTGATAAACTGGCGGGAATTTGCCAACCCCAGGCTGCAAAGAATTCTATAATCAAATTGCATGGTTCAAGAACATGGTGGGAGAAGCGTTCCTGGGATTCCGTCAGGGGACAGTTTGCGACTCCAGACAGCGGACCGGAGTGGTTTAAAGAAAGCAATGAAAAGAATTGGGGCCGCCATCCTCTTCAAGCGGGTATGGCCGCTCTCAGTAGTATATTAAACCGTAGCGATGAGCTTGCGCTTACTGCTTATACACCGGCAATTATTCCGTTTTTCTGGCAAAAAATACAGTGGTATTCCGAAAAGTGGAGAAAGGTGTTCCAGCCAATTTTTATAGAATGTGCCCGTTTGATTGCAGATGCCGACCATATCCTTCTCCTTGGATACGGGCTGCCGGATGCTGATTGGCCGCTCATTAGCATGCTTACATCAAATGTGATGTGTAAAGTGACGCTCATTGCGCCGCCGGACGGGATCAATTGTGATCACCGGGAGTGCAATTGTGGAAATATTTCAGATGAGCGGCGGAGCTCGGCGTCTGAAAGCCGAGTGCGTACTGTATTCAAAAGTAGACTGGAATGGAAACCATACTGCGTTCGCGAGTTCCTGCATAGAATAGAAAGTGGAAAGGAGGTCGGAGATTTTGCATCACCTTGAACAGACCAATAACGCCTTGTTTTGCCATAACCGGAATTTTTCTATTTTTGCGTATTTTTCCTGCAAATTGCGGGTGAATCCTTCAATTTACAAATTCCCAAGGATTTCTGAAGATTTTTCCTAATAATTCCCAAAAAATTTAGAATCATTCTTGACAAAAAACCCCGTCCTATTTATTTATAACAATCGTTCGATATAAATAAACCGACTGGTTGGGAAAGCTCAATGCCAAAAATAGTCGATCATGGAAAAACACGAGATGAGATCCTCACTCAGAGTTATGAACTGTTTGCCCGCAAGGGCTTTTCTGTCATAACCATGCGGGAAATCGCCGCCGAGCTGGGCATTTCCACCGGCACTCTCTATCATTATTTCGATTCCAAAGAGTCGATCTTTCAGCAGATGCTGCAGCAACTCAGCACTCAGGATGTCCTGGAAGCTGTATCCATTCTGCCCGCGATGGCCTCCGTCGAACAGAGACTGGACATTTTTTTTCAGTTTGTCAGTCTTCGCGAAACATATTTTCAGAATCTTATTTTCATTATCCTGGACTATTTTCGTCACGGCTCCCCCGGTTCGATGGAAGTGATCCGGGACACGGCCCGGTACTACCGCGACGCAATCTGCGAACATGTTGGCGAATCGGACCCGCAACTGGGCAGTCTGATATTCAGCATCGTGCTGGGCATGATCCTGCAGCGAATCATGGATTCGGAGGCAGTCCGGATCGACGAGCATGCGGAGCTGACCGCAACTATGTTTTGCGCATACTTGAAATCGCGAAATGACTAATAAAGGAGAAAATACGATGATTAAATATGTGAAATATCTGTTCACAACGCTCTTACTGGGGATTCTTATCGCATCGGTGATTGCCGGAGGACACTGGATGTGGGCCGGACTGGCCATGGTTTTTGTAATCATGATCGGAGGCGATGCGCTCACCGGCGAAGATCTGAGCGAACCGGTTTACGCTCATACATGGATATTGAACGCCATGCTTTTTGTGATGCCCGTTTTTCTTCTGTCGGCGCTCCTGCTTTTCGCCTGGATGGCGGGTTCTGGCAATTCGGATTTTCTTCTTTTAGGCAGAACTGTGCGCCAGCTGACAGGATACGATTTGTTCGCCGCCCGGGCCGGCACAATCTGGAGCGACTATATCGGCGGCGCGCTGGGACTCGGACTGGCCGTGGCGGGATACGGAACGAACATCGCGCATGAACTGACGCACAGGACCAAGGATAAAGTTTCCCTCATTGTGGGAAGATGGCTTCTGGCCTTCAGCTGCAACGCCGATTTTTCAATCGAGCATGTGTACGGGCACCATCTGCATGTGGCCACGCAGAAAGATCCGGCCACGGCCCGTCGCGGCGAAAATATCTATTCCTTCATCGTCCGGTCGATCATCTACAGTCATGTAAGCGCCTGGCGGCTGGAAAAAAATCGCCTGAAGAAAAAAGGATTTTCGCTGTATTCCTGGCGCAATCTGATGTTTCGCGGATATCTGATGAGCATCGCTCTTGCGGCTGTGTTCTTCGCGGCCGCGGGCTGGGCCGGAGTCGCTCTTTTTCTGGGACAGGCTCTCTGGGCGAAGGTGATTCTCGAAATCGTAAACTACATGGAACACTACGGTCTTGTCCGCATCGAAGGCAAACCCGTCGAGCCGCGTCATTCCTGGAATACAAATAAAATCGTCAGCAGTCTTGTGCTTTTCTCACTGACGCGGCATTCCGCGCATCATGAAAAGGGCGATCTGCCCTTCTGGAAACTCAAGCCGTACAAAGACGCGCCGGAAATGCCGTTTGGCTATCTCACCACAATCGTGCTTTGCCTGGTGCCGCCTCTCTGGTTTAAGATCATGGCGCCGAAAATCCAGGACTGGGATGCAAGATTCGCCTCGGCCCCGGAAAGAAAACTGGCCGCGAAACTGGAAAAGAAATCTGCCTGGAGCGATATGACCCTGGTCGGCGCCTGAAGCACAGAGAAGGGGTTCCATGTTTTTTTCTAAGAAACCTACCAATCATCGCGCCGTGCTCGAACCGTCCGGAATCGTAGTAGAAGTTCCGGCCGGCAGCACACTGCTTCAAGCCGCTCTCGATGCCGGCGTCGATTATCCGCACAGCTGCCGCGTGGGAAGCTGCTGCACCTGCATGAGCTATCTCAAAGAGGGCCGGGTCAAAGAGCTGTCCGATTCGGCCTATGTGCTGTCGGAAGAAGATCTGAAAAACGGAGCAATACTGGCCTGCCAGAGTCAACTGTTGTCGGATATCAGGCTGGAGGTGGAGATATAGGGTGATGTGGGGGATGCGAGGGATGTTGGGGCGGAGATGATGGGACAGGGCATTGCCAGATCGGGGCGCGGCGACAATTTACTTTTTTTAATTCGCCAATTTAGAACCATTCTAAATATTGGCCGCTCACCGCAATGTCGGAACCAATATGAGCTTAGAAATCCGCAACATCTCAAAAACCTATAAAAAGTTCCTGTCGCGCAAACCACCCCTGGAGGCTGTGAAACAGGTCAGCTTCACCATCGGCGAGGGACAGATTTACGCGCTTCTCGGACCGAACGGAGCCGGTAAATCGACGATCATCAAAATGATCGCAGGTCTGATCATGCCTTCCAGCGGAAGTGTTCTCTTCAATGGGCGGGATCTGACCCAGGGACAGGCGCATTACAAGGAACTCTCGGCAATACTGGAAGGCACAAGAAATGTGTACTGGCGGCTGACTCCTCTGGAGAATCTTCACTATTTCGCGAATCTTCGCGGCATCTCTTCGCACAGCATCAAAGACCGGGTTACGGAGCTGCTGACGTTTCTCGAAATCGAGGGCAAGAAAAAAAATCAGAGCCAGCATCTTTCGCGCGGCATGCTGCAGAAACTGGCCCTGGCATCGGCGCTGATTACGAATCCCAGGATTCTGCTTCTGGACGAACCAACACTCGGTCTGGATGTCGGCAGCGCAAGGCGCATCAAAGAAATGATCCGGCATCTGGCGAAAGAAGAAGGAAGGATCATTCTGCTCACGACGCATCAGATGGATCTGGTGGAAGAGCTGGCTGACAGAGTCGGCATCATCCGCCAGGGCAAACTGGTGGTGGAAGGATCGCTGAGCGAGCTCAAGGCGATTTTTAAAAGCAACATTTACAAATTCAAGGTGCGCGGCCGGTTCAGAATTCCGGCTGTCTGGAAATCAAAGTACGAAGCCGTGATGCTTGCGGAGCATGAAGACTCGACAGAATTCGAACTCGACTGCAAAAACGCCGCCGGTGTTTACGCCGTCGTTGCCGATTTGAAGAAATCCGGAAAAGATATACTGTCGATGGGACGAGTCGTCGAGGATCTTGAAGAAATTTTCCTGCGCGTTCTCGAGAAAGGAGACAATCAGAAATGAATCCAGCTCAGGCCCTCCTGTTTATTAAAGATTTTTTACTTCTTTTCAAAGCTGAAGTCAAGCGCGATTTGCTTTTTATGAAGCGGTATCCGCTGGAGCCGATATCGTTTCTGTTTTTCATGTATCTGATTCTGTTTTCCATCAATCAGGGTTTTTCAAAACTCATGAAAACGGAAACCAGTCTGATCAACCAGGAGAAAATGATTCTGGGATACTGCCTGATGCAGTTTGTGCTGGCCACACAGATGGGATGGTCCGGCCAGATTCAGAATGAAAGCCAGACAGGCACACTGGAACAGCTCTCGATTTCCGGCCACAGACTGGGTGGGGTGCTTTTCTCGCGCGGGACGGCGCAGCTGCCTCGGCAGATACTGAGTTTTTTTATTCTATTGGGCGCTTACTGTTTGAGTATGCCGGGAACAAACATTGACCTCTGGGCTTTTTATAAAGCCGTTCCCGTTCTTATGATAATGGCCGTCGGAATATTCGGTGTGTCGTTTCTTTTCGCGGGACTCACACTCATTTTCAAGAGAGTCGGTTTTTTCTTTCAGATCATCAATTTTGGTTTTCTGGGTTTGTTCTGGCAGGAACGCGCGAAGCTCACGGACGGCAGCCTACCTGCGTTTCTGTACGACAATTTCCCTTTGACGATGGGCATGGAGAAACTTCAGGCAATTCTTGTGCCGTCGTATTCGACAAAGTATGATCCGCATATTTTATTCTTTATCCCGGCCTGTATTGTCAGCGCCGGCGTCGGCTACTGGGTGTTTCGTTCCATGGAAATAAAGGCGCGAAAATACGGACTTCTCTCGCAGTATTAAACTTCCTTAACTAAGGCAGATAGAGCAATTCAAACGGCCGCAGTCCCACATTTATCGGCTGCGATGTCAGACGGATATCGTCGCGAGAAGTATCGTAGATCATAACACCGGGGCTGGAGAAACTTGCGTCGCCGGCATACAGCCGCCCGTCGGGTGTGAGAAGCAGTCCTGCCACCGTTCCAGCATTGGATGGGAATCGAGCGATCACTGAAAGTAACCGCCCCGTTGACGGATCAAAACGATGCAGATATTTATTGAATGCCGCGTCCAGCACAAGCGCGTATCCGGTCGTGTCGTTTTTTATTTCCACATCCAGAATATCGCCGCCTGCTGCGGTCTCTGCGTACAGAAAGCCGGGACGGAACATCCGAGTGGCGAGATTGAAAGCTTCGACTCCGCCGTCAAGGGCGCTCAAGAAACCCATTCGATTCGGACAGGCGACAACAATATGCGGCTGTCCGTCTATGATAGCTCTCTTCAATTTGCTGAAGGGATTGCGGCTCTGAAACTGGAAAACACCCGTGACGGCATCGGACGCCGTGCTGATTTCAACAAGATAGGAGGGGCTGTTGGGCGGAAGTTTTCCCGAGGCGTCGTTTCTGTCCAATCTCTGCAGGGCTACGTAAAGAGAAGCGCCTTCTATCAGCATGCTGTCCATCTCCGGCAGATTGTCCGCGATTCCGGAAGTAGAATATGTGTCCGCATACGGTGCAAGCGAAATCGAACCGGTGGCGATGCCGGCTGCGGGATTGACGATAAGAAGATTCGCACGGTTGTAGAGCGTGATGTATGCTTTGTTTTCGCTGGCTTTGATAAAATCATGAGGATTGGTGCCGGCGCCTGTAGAAAATTCCAGAGTTGTCAGGAATCCCAGCGCAGGCTGCAGGACCTGAATATTATCCCGATTCAGCCGGTTGATTGTATAAACAAGTCCGTCCTGATACCGGGCTGAAGCATCTGAGTGTACGGAGGGCGAACCAGGCAGAGCGAATCCCTCCGGATTCAGCACGGCAAACCTGCCCAGCGATCCAAAATCTGTCGTAACGACTCCGATACTTCCATGCGATCCGCCGGCGAACAAAGTGAAAATCGAAGGCTGCTGAATATCACGGCAGCCCAGAACCAGCGCAAGAAAGACGGCAGACAACATTCGAATATGATTCACAGAGGCAGCTTCTCCAGAATTTTTTTAGCACGGCTGTTTTCCGGTTCAATAGTCTGAACTTCCGCAATCATCGAGCGACTTCTATTCTGGTTGCCCTTTACGAGATACATTTCCGCCAGATTAACGAGATTCTTGACAAGCGAAGGCTCTCTTAGCCGGACACGCTCTGCCGAGTCGATCGCCCGATCATAACGCCGGGCTTTTTTCAAGCAGTGCGACGCCACAAACATCATTTCCGTATCCGCCGGATGCAGCTCGCTGAATTTCTCAGCAAACTCAGCCGCTTTCTCGTAATTATCAATATTTATGTAAAGTTTCACCAGCAGCCGCAGGACAGCGGTGTCTTCCGGGTGATATCCGTGTATTTCTTCAAGTTTGCGCAGAGCCTCTTCCCGTCTGCCTCTGTGCCAGTCCTGGCGGGCCTCATTGATGTCCTGTGTTTCATTGATAAATTCGGATTGCGGCTCATTTTCGTGGAAGCCGATGCGAAGCAGTGAAAAATCATCCGTAAGCTCGCCTTTTTCATGGATGACCTCCTCAATACGCGTCAGCTGGCCGGCGCCGTCATTGACAACGGACAAGAAAAGCTGCTCATTTTCATTGATTTCTCTTTCGCCGTCCTTTCTGGCCATATTTAAATCATCTCGACCGTCTGAACCGGCGATGATTACATCGCCAGGTTTCATCTGAAAGGTGCGCACATAAATCCCTCCGTCCAGCCCCTGTGTGCCGAGTTTGTGAAACATGTATTCTGCATCGATAAACGACGCCTGATTCTGCCGGAAAAGAACCATCGGCGGGTGTTCCGCATTCATGAAGTATACCAGGCCGGTTTCATCCTCGACCATGCCGAGCACCATGGAAACGAGCATCGTCCCGTCGAAACTTTCGAACACTTTTTGAAGTTCCACAAATGAATTTTTCATCCATCTTTCCGGATACTGATCCGCAGTCTGGGCCGTGAGCCGGGTCCTTTCAATAATCGATTGAAATACAGCGCCGAGAACCAGCGCCCCGCCTGCGCCCTGAATGGATTTCCCCATCGCATCCGCGTTTAAGAAAACCGTGTACGGCCGTTTCTTCAGAGAAATACTGTGAGCGATGCAGATATCGCCGCCGATTTCCTCTTTCCAGACGCGGAATTCGAAACGCTTTTTCTGCCGGATTAAAAAATCTACCGTGACAGGATTACCTCTGGTTGTGTTTGCCGCCAGAGGTTTGAGCAGCAGCGAAGTAAGAAAATAGTCTCCGTCCTGCTGCGTCTTCAATTCCTGTACTTTCCCGAGAGTCTGAGCCAGTTCTTCCGTCCGCACCTGAACTTTATGCTCCAGATTTTCATTCAGACTGGTAATCTGTTCGTACATTGCGCGGAGTTTTTCCGTAATGATAGAGAGAAGATATGACTGGTCCCCGAAATCATCCGCCGATGTGCGAAGACTGGTCACATCGAACAGTCCGTTCCCCAGATTTGTCAGCGCATTGTTGGATACGGACAATCCGCCTTTGACGGCCCTTGCCACAACAAACGATGCCACCACAAGCGCTGCGAAAACAAGAAACACCATGATGCCGATATGAACCAGCGGATGCGAAAGAGTGATAATACCATTGTTGGTAGCGTACAGAAAATATCCCATCAGGGTGAAGGGCATAACCGTCACTGCCAGAATCGTGGCCAGCAGCCTTCTGAAATATCCAAAACGCCGCACCATATGCGCGGGCGGCGAACTGTTTCGCAGAGCCTCCGACTGCAGAAGGGGACGGACGTTGTCCTCCGTGATGAAAAGATACACGATGGCGGAAATGGGAATTGTAATGAACAAAAGATATGGAATTGTCATGTGCGCCTGTGGCTGCAGCTGGAAATTCTTGGCCATTACAAAGCCCAGGTGAGCGAGAGGAACACCCAGGGCCCATCGAAGGATGATTAATTTCACCTCAAAATACGGATAGTGGAGAAGCAAGAGAGAGGCCCGAGCAGGATTGGGGAGTTGGCAGCCGGGACCGGGAATATTCTTAAAAATGCTTTTCACTTTGATAATTCGGAATACAAGGGCAACTCCGATAACAACAACGGCGGCCACGGTTCCCATGCCAAGGGCGAGCAGAGTATCATCGATATTCTTAAAACCGGAAGCCACGGCTGAAAAATATATGCCGATCGGCACGGGAATCAGATGTGTGAACAACTCCAGCTTCAGGGTGAGCTTGAGAATAAATTTGTTGGGTTTCATATTTCTTGCGATTGCTGGTTTCCTGTAGCCTGGAAGTGCGCTAAGTTTTCCCTCACCCTTTATTCATACAATAAGTTTTCAAGACCGGATACCGTAAGCTGTGATGGATCAATTCTATACAATTACTTAGAATTTACTGCTCAGAGTGACATAAACAGAACGACCCGGAAGCGGGTAACCGGTGATATCAGAAACCCTTGTATCCAGGATATTTTTCACCTCCATACCCAGCAGAATCTCCGTATCACGGCGGCTGCGTCCGTAAACAGAATACATTAAAAAAACATTATAGATTATGCGAGCCGGCTGGTAATTGAAATAATCGTTTGTCCTGTCTCTGAAAACCGCGCCCGTATAGGCGATTTCGGTTCCCGTTTCCAGATGCTCATTGAAATAGGAAAGTCCCCCGTGCGCCTCATGGCGGGGACGCAGCGGCAGAATCTTACCCTTCAGGTAGGTGACATCGCTGGTGTTGACAGCATTCTGATATGTATAATTTATATAATTTTTTATATGATCCAGCAGCTTCAGCCGCAGTGTGAATTCGGCCCCGCGGATGGAAGCGGAATCTATATTCTCCGGGCGCAGAGAAAACTGCGAGTTAGGAACAAACAGAATCATGTCCTGCACCTTTCTGTCAAATGCTGTCAAAAATATTTCGCCGGGATTGCGCCTCTGCAGAAATTTTACTCCCATTCCGGCGTCAACGGTGCGGGATTTTTCCGGTCGAAGCTCCTGATTGCCGATGATGCTTCCTCGCTCTCCAAAAAGTTCTAGAAAATTCGGCATTCTTCTATCGGAGGCAGCGTCCGCTCTGATCTGGAATTCGGCCCAGGAAGCGCGGAAAGGAACAAACAGCGCCCCGACTGCAAAGGCGGCAAACTCATTGTACGATTTTGCCGATCTGTACGGGTCCCAGGTCGAAGCGGAATATTCGTCATTGAACGAATCCGTATATTTTTGATATTTCGCCAGCGGAGTGATCACAATTCTTTTATCCTGAAAGAAAATCTCGTCTTCAATGTGCGCCGATGAATGATTGCGGAACTTTGCCGGAATTTTCTGAGTGATATCGTCGAATCTGTCGCGCCGGTCGCCGTGAAACGCCTCACGTTCAATTCCCAGGAAAAAGCGGATGATCTGGTGATAATCGATTAAATAGAGCTCCGGGATAAGGTGCGTTCCGTACATCTGGATACGCGAATGCGAATCGGGACTTCCCGATGAAAGCTCCTGAGCCGGATCAAAAAAAGATTCCTGCCCTTCCGAATAAAAAACCCTCGTACCCAGACGAAGATTCTTAATCAAAAAACCCTTTGTATCCGAACCGGCTCCCAGCGTGTCGCGCCAGTATTCTCGTCTTGTGTCATGCGTCTGATTGCTGCCGGGCCCTGGAACGCCGTGGTAACGGTAAATATAGTCATCGAGAATTTTCCATTCTGTATTGCCTGTTTTGTAATTCGCCCGCCCGGTGAAAGAATTGTCGCGAATCTGAGCGTTGCGTCGTTTATCGTCGAAATCATCAGTCCGATTCACGAAAGGCGTGCCGTTATCATTGTGAAACCGATAATCCTGATCCGATTTCCTCATCCCTCCCGACACTGCCCAGGCCAGTTTATCGCCTCCCCAGGCCTGCCCCACAGCGCGGGCAGTTCCGAATGACCCTCCTGAAAATACCAACCGCTGGCCTGCCCCCTCCGGCTGGCCGGGAATCAGATTGATCGAACCGCCGGCTGCTGAGCCGGAGAAGGCTCCCGGTGAACCGGAGCGGAACATCTCTATGGAAGAAATTGAATCGAGGTTGATGTCGGAAAGATTCACCTCGCCCGAGCCTGCATTGTTGAGAGGAATGCCGTCGATGAAAATGTTTACCTGATTGGCGTTGGAACCGCGGATCGACAGAGTGGAGTACGACCCAAGACCGCCATACCGCCGGACATTGATGCCGGCCTCCTGTTCCAGAATCTCGTCCAGACTCTGGAAACGGCCTTTCTCCGGAGTTTCAATCACTGTCGCGGAAGAGTTTCGGCTGGCTGCGCCTGCCGAGCGTTTCGCCTCCACAACAACTTCAGACTCCTGAGATTCCTGCCCAGGGAGCGATGTGGTGATAAGAAGAAAAAAAAGGAAGAAAAGGTATCTGTTCGAGTTCAAAACCCAGGAAAACAGAAGACTTATTGAACACAGATGAACACGAATACACACGGATAATCACAGAAAACAAAGACGAAGCCAGAAGAAAAGTAAGATTTTGGCGCGATAAAATCTGCCGGGAGATTCACGGGGGATTTTTCCCTTTAACCTGTCAATACTCTTCCAGTTTAATCTGTGTTTATCCGCGGGTAAAAACTTACCGTCTCTTCTCACATACCGGTTGCGGTTCCGCCGTCAACGCGGATTACATTGCCGGTGATAAAACCCGCGTCCTCTGAGCAGAGAAAGCGAACCACACGCGAAATATCCTTTACCTGTCCTGGACGTCCTAGAGGAACCGATGCCTTCAGCATATCCTGAACGGCCTGGGGCAGAGCTGCTGTGAGTTCTGTCTGAACAAATCCCGGGCAGATGGCGTTGCAGAGAAGACCCTTCGATGCATATTCGCGGGCGATAACCTTTGTCAGTCCCAGGAGTCCTGCTTTGCTGGACGAGTAATTCGCCTGTCCGGGCTGACCCACAACGCCGGAAATCGAACTGATGTTGACGATGCGTCCGCCGCCCTCCGCTTTCATCAGAAAACGAAGCATGGCCTGAGAGACAAGGAACGCGCCTTTGAGATTCACATCCAGCACGAGGTCCCATTCTTCCTCTTTCATTCGAAGAAGGAGATTGTCCCGGAGAATCCCCGCATTGTTAACGAGAAAATGGAGACCGCCCATTTCAGATTTTATGCGATCTGCGGCTGCCTCCACTTCATCTTTTTTTGTAACGTTGCACTGTATTGCAATGGTTTTCACACCGTATTTGGATGATATCTCGGACGCCGTTTTCTGGCAGTCCTCCAGTTTCACGTCCAGTATCACACTGTCCGCGCCCCATTCCGCCAGGTCTTCCGCAATGGCTCTTCCGATTCCTCTTGCCGAACCTGTAACAAGCGCGATTTTTCCCTTAAAAGGTCTGTCTGTATTGCTCATAATAGAACACAGGATTTTTGCTTCAAATCAGGATGCAAGGCTTTTCTATTTGACAGTCCGCGTTTTGTGCATGATTTTACTCATAGAGCGGGGGAATTCAGCAGAATAGTATGGATATTCAATTTGTTTACATAACTGTCCGCAGTCCAGAAGAGGCAAAAAAAATCGCCGTGGATCTGGTTGAAACTCAGCTGGCGGCCTGCGCCAATATCATTCCGGGAATGCAGTCCGTGTACCGCTGGAAGGGAGAAATTGCGCAGGATACGGAAACGGTGCTGATACTGAAAACATCATCCCCATCTTTGAAAGCACTGACAGCCAGAGTGAAGGAGCTGCACAGTTATGAATGTCCTTGTGTGGCTGTCTGGTCGATTGAGAACGGATACGAACCGTATCTGGACTGGATCCGGGAAAACTCACAGGGCACAGCAGGCGGGGCAGAATGACAGAAAACACATCCAATCAATATCCTCTTGAATTTCTTGCAGCAGGCTGGAATGCCGGCATCAAAGACGCGACGCTTGACTTCGGCGTTCTGTTCAGTAAAAGACCGTGCGTCTCCGCGGCGATATTCACCAGAAATAATTTCCCCGGGAATCCTGTGATTGTGGGCCGGGAACACTCGGCGCGGGGCGCGATTCGGGCGGTCGTTGTAAATTCAAAGAATGCGAATGTGGCGACCGGTCCGCAGGGCCTGCAGCTGGCGCGAGATTTCTGCAGATGGACGGCGGAGAGTCTTTCGATTCGAGAGGACGAGGTTCTGCCTTCAAGCACCGGCGTGATCGGAAGACCCATCGATCCAGAAAAAATAAAAGCGGCATGCGAAGCAATTCCGCAGAAACTGGTTTCGGCTGATTTTCCCGGTTTCGCCCGGGCGATCATGACTACAGATCAGTTCATGAAAATGCGTTCCGTGCAAATGAAATCCGGCGCACGCCTTACCGCTGTGGCGAAAGGCGCGGGCATGATTCAACCGGACATGGCGACAATGCTCTCGTATGTCGCGACAGACGCCAGGCTGGAAAAAGCCGATCTTGACAGACTGCTGAAATGCACGGCGAACAGAACGCTCAACAGACTCTCCGTTGACGGCGACACTTCCACCAGTGATACTTTCGCCGTTCTTGCCAACGGAGCTTCCAATGTGAAAATTTCATTCCCACAAAATGCTGCGGACGCGTATGAAACAATCGCGGATCCGTTTATTCCAGGCGCTCTGAGCAGCCTGCCCGCAATGAGCACAGCGGAGATTGAATTCCTGCTGGAATTTCAGAATGCGGCGCGGGACCTGACAAAAATGATCGCTTCCGACGGCGAAGGCGCCACAAAACTTATTGAGCTTCAAGTCGTTGATGCGCGGGACAGATCTCAGGCGCTCAAAATTGCAAGGTCAATTATCAACAGCCCGCTTGTAAAAACGGCCGTCTACGGCGGAGATCCCAACTGGGGCCGCCTGATCATGGCGATTGGGAAGGTTTTTGACGAGCCTGTGAATCCCGAAAAACTTAAGATTTTTTTTGGAGATCTGCCGCTGGGAAAAGCGGGGGAAGAAAATCTACAGGCTCTTTCCAATTACTTGAAAAATAAAGAAATTTTGATCCGGGTGTCTCTCGGAGAGGGAAAAGCAGCTGAAACCCTCTGGGGCTGCGATGTCACGGAAGAGTACATCAGAATCAACTCTTTTTATACAACGTGAAAGGCCGGATCAACAAATACTTCTCGGGAGTCCTTTCCTTTCGCGTAAAGGGGTGGATATTTTCAGGCATCTTCGGGATCTTTGTGGTGTTGTGTTTTTACGCAATCCAGTGGGCCGTTCCCGCATCCAATCCCAATTACGATGAAATTGTGACCGTTCTGTTCATCATTCTTTCCGTTCTGATTCTGTTTCCGGCACGCGAAAGGTTGCTTAAATTTATATTCAAAAAACAGGAATACTTCTCATTCTTCGGCCGGGAATTTCACCACCTGGATTTTATTGCTCGTCAATTCACTTACGAGGCCATGGTAGAGGAGATATTTCCTGAACTGCTTGCCTGGCTGAGAGTTCGGTCCGGCAAACTGGCGATACTGGATAGTTTAAGAAGAGACTTAAAACTGCATTCCTATCGAAGGGGCGTGATACGTGAAGACCGAATGCATTCAAGGTATCCTATTAAAAAACTTACTGAATATGTCCTCCAGAATCCGGGAATTTTAAGAATTGACCGGCCAAATATTCCAGAAGTAGAATCTGAATTCCTGCGAAAATTCAATGCCGCCGTTCTCCAGCCTTTCATGCACCGCCGCCGTCTGCTTGGTTTCCTGATACTTCATGAAATGCCGCGGAATAGATTTTTTCAAAGAGCCCTTGATCTCTTCGCGGGAAAGGC
Source organism: Spirochaetia bacterium (assembly GCA_009885105.1). Classification (GTDB taxonomy): domain Bacteria; phylum Spirochaetota; class Leptospiria; order Leptospirales; family Leptonemataceae; genus VFLI01. The sequence goes on from VFLI01000029.1 coordinate 43,141, forward strand.
CGCGGTGAGCATTCAGAATTATATTCTCTCCTCAAAAATAATCGACAGCCGCATGTACGAACAGGAATTCTCCGCGGCGGAAAAAATCCGCAATCTGCTTCAGAGTTCGAAAATTCCCGAATTGCATCATATCTCTATCAGAAACTTGAAACGGAAGAGTTTTCCGTGCATACTGGAATTTTTTCAAAGCGAATCGGGCAAATGGTTTCTGGTGATCCTCTGCACGCCGAGACTGACCAGCGCGGCTGGCATCCTGCTTTACGGAGTCCTGGGGCATCTCTATTCCTATATTCATACCGAAAAAAGTATTCAGCTGAACCGGTTATTGTCTCATCTGCGTCACGATCCAGAGCTGTCGACGGCAGAATATCGAATGGATATTCTTGTGGCGGAGATTCAACCGCAGGAGCAGATTCTGACCACATTGATCGACGGAAAAAATTTTCGCGTCAAGAACGCTCTGACGGACGAGCCGATAGTGATATCCTCGGGCTGGCGGAATTTTCTTGAATTGAAAACGGGCAGTCCTGTTCGTATAGAATACGCCTCGGAAAAACTGCTGGAATTTTCCGCACAGGATATGACATTTTCAGAAGCATTGCCGGCAGGAAAAGAATCAGCGAATCCATCAACCTCATTGAAGGATGAACGAGATCCAAAATGAATCTTAGCAGATTGAATTATTTAATCGGCTGCGCATTTCTGGCTTTGATTTACACATTCTATTTCAAACCCGGCGGATTTAGACTGCCGCGCTACTATATGCCCGACGGCATCATACTGCCCGTGGGAAATATACCGGCAGATTATTCTTCTGGAAGATTCCTTGAAATTAATGGAACGGATCCTTCAGCCGCCGAGGCAATATTTCCGGATTCAGCCCCCGTCATAGTCGTGACGGAATCCGGACCCGGCCTTATGCGGACGGTGCCCAACAGCATCTGGACGATTGTAATTGACTTTAAATTCTTCATTATTTTTTCATTCCTGTTTTTGATCTGCGGTTTCTGGTTCATTGAATCCGGCAACGATATACACCTGGCATTTCTTTCGTTCACATTTTCCGGATTCTACTGCACAACAACCCTGTATCTGGCATTTCATGAACTGCAGCTTACCTGGCAGATCTTATTTTTGATGATATCTCCGGCGCTGATCAATATGGCGCTTCGCACAACAGGAAAAGAAATCAGCGGATCACTGCTAATCGGGGAATCTATTTTTCTGACTTTTGTTTCGCTGATAGCTTATGTGGGGCGTGATAATGCTCAGACATTTTACAATCTGAATCTTCTGGGATCGCTGCTCTTTTTCCTGTCAGTAGTTTTTACCGTGCTCCTGCAGCTTGACAATTCAATGCGAAAGACAGACGATCCGGTCGAGAAAGTGAAGCGCTGGGCGTTGACCGCTGGAAGTTTTCTCGGGCTTTTTCTGGCGGCGGTGCTGCTTCAATTCCGGCAAATCTGGCATAGGAGCGGAGACCCTTTCATCTTTCTCGCCGGACTGGCATTTCTTTTTCCGCTGACCCTCCTCTACGGAACATACAGAATCCGCCTTGTGCCGTTTCAATTTGTTCTGACACGGTCGATCCTGGCAGGAATGCTGACAGTTTTTCTGGTGGCGGTCTACGGATTGGTGCTTCTCGTGCACAGTCTTCTCCTCCCCAATCAGGAGCAGTCCAACCAGTGGATTGTGAATCTTATATTCGTCCTCATCCTGGTATTCTTTCTAGACCCGGCGCGCAGACAGTTTGCATTCTTTCTCGAGAGAAGAATCTTCAGACTGGACGCGGAGCTGACGGAATCGATCAACCGGCTTTCGCATCTGCTGTCTTCGCCTATCAGAATTCTGTTCACCGCGAATTCTTTTCTTTCTGAAGTAAGGGAAGCTCTTCAGATCGAAAAAATCAGCCTTCTGTTTTCAAACGAAACGTTTCCAGAATTAAATTTAAAGCAGGGAAGCCTGATGCGCCTTTCCTCCCGCAGCCAGATCTGGAAATATCTGACTGCGGAAAAAATTATTGTTACAAACTATCTGACTTACGGCGCTGGTTCGCGAGGCGAGGTTTATCGGTTTCTTTACCGAAACAATTTTCTGCTTGCTGTCGGAATCACAGGTTCGGAAAGCAGATTCAAAAACTTTCCCGGTATTCTGAAGATGACAGGCCGCTTTGAAGGTGACAGTGCGGATATGCCGGAGAGCGGACCGGTAATCCTCGCAGCTCTGCTGGTGGGAAGAAGGCATGACGGCCGCAAACTGCGTCTCACTCAAATCCGATATTTACAGGAAGCGGCCAAACTGGCAGGTCTGCTCGTTTATAATTATGCACTTCTCATTCAGGAAGTTGAAAAAAGACGGCGGGTCCGGGATCTGTATCTGGCCGGACAGATGCAGAGAAGTCTGACCGGAGTGAATTTTGAGGAGGAGCCTTCCCTCCGCCTTTCATATTTCAGCATGCCGGTTCTATCTGTGACAGGCGATTATGTTGATCTCATCAATCTGCCAAGACATCAGACTGCTTTCATGCTGGGCGATGTCAGCGGACACGGCCTGGGCACTGGCTATCTTGTCAGCACTGTTCGTGCGATTGTAAGATCGCATCTGCAGAAGGGAGTGTCCCTGCTCCAGACTGTCCAAATACTCAATCAGTTTTTGATCGAACGCTACCAGGGCAATGAATTCATCACTCTTTTTGCTTTTATGCTGAACACGGACAGCGGCGAAATGGAATATGTGAATGCTGCTCATCCTGGTCCGTATATCAAGAGTGCGGGCAGCCGTTCGACGATTCGGCTCTCGGACAGCCAGCGGCTTCTCGGAATTCTTCCTAAGCCGTACAGCTCCACAAAAATTCTTCTGAAGCCGGGACAGCGGATTTTTCTGTATTCTGACGGCGTTACAGAAACTTTCAACGCCGCGGAAGAGCCGTTTGGCGACACATTAATGCAAAACTTCATTCAGGACAGGGGCGACGCTCCGCTGGAAACAATAACGGAAGAGCTGAAAGCCGCCCTTCTTGAATTTCGCGGATCAAAAAATCTGACTGACGATACCAGTTTTGTCGTTATTGAATATTCGCAGAAATTCCAGCCTCTGCGGGCAATGCTTTCTTTTCTCGGCGGCTCAAAAACATGAAAAAAATTCTGGATGCCATGGCCGATCGTTTCGACAGGAGCGAATATATCTTCTCCGATCCTGTCGAATTTCCACGGCATTTTTCCGACCCGGGCGATCGTGAAATTGCCGCATATATTTCTTCTCTCTTCGCATACGGCGGAGTCAAGGCTATGAAATCTTTTCTTGCTTCGCTCTTTGCGAGTCTTGGAGACCGTCCTCTGCTGTCTCTGATTGCAGGCAATTTTCGGCGCGGCAATCTGTATTACAGATTTCAGAATTCAGACGATGTGGATATATTTCTTCGCACCCTGAGCGGCATGGCCCGCGAAAGCGGAGGATTGCCGGTTCTCGAAAGGTTCACCGGCGGACAGGAACTGCCACTGGAGAAAAGAATTGACTCACTACGCCGGGCTTTCCTGGACAGAGTGCCGGAGAAAAAAAGAAGCCGCGGTCTGGTTCATCTAATTGGCGGTCCGTCCCGCAGCAGCGCTCGAAAAAGATACTGCATGTTTCTGAGATGGGCCGTCCGCTCCGATTTTCCCGATCTGGGTCTGTATCAAACATTCCAGGCCTCGTCCCTGGTCATACCACTCGACAGACATATTGCCGGAATAGCCCGCAACATGGGCTGGACAAAGCGAGCATCGGCGGACTGGAAGACTGCTCTGGAAATCACGGAACATCTTCGGATTTTCAGCCCCGCGGATCCGTTGAAATATGATTTTGCCCTGAGCCGGGCCGGTATTTTGAGAGAGTGCCGGCATAAATTTATCCCAGAACTTTGTGAATCCTGTGTTCTCAGAAAACATTGCCGGTGTTACCGAAGTGCCCGGCTGGATACAGGATTGGCATCCATTTCCGGCCGGAAAATTCCGCAGATGATTGCTTGAAACTATCGCCAAAGAAACCTGATCTCATGATATTGACCGAGTAATGACAATCATGAATTTTTTATGCATTGGAGCACATCCCGATGATGTGGAAATCGGGATGGGAGGAACCGCAGCGGCGCTGTCTGAACAGGGACATAAAGTCTTTGTGCTTGATCTGACAAACGGAGAACCGACTCCTCACGGCACTCCGGAAATCCGGGCTGCAGAATCGGCAAACTCTGCGATGATTCTTGGCGTGGATCGGCGGACTCTGGACATGCCCAACCGATATCTTACAGATACAATCGAAAATCGGAAACAGATCGCCGGGGTGATTCGTGAAATACAGCCCCATTATGTATTTGCGCCCTTCCCTGTGGATGCTCATCCGGATCATATAGCCGCTGGAGAGCTTGCGGAGGCGGCTCGATTCTACGCCAAGCTGACCAAATCGGACATAGAGGGGGAACCGTTTTTTCCGGGCAGAGTGATTTACTATTTCCCTGTTCATCTGAGGCTTCGTCAGGAACCTTCATTCCTGAACGATATCAGTTCCACGCTTTCAAAAAAAGAACAGGCGATACGCTGCTACAAATCTCAATTTACAGCGCCCGGAAAAGAAACATTTATTGATCTGATTTTAAATGAAAACAAATACTGGGGTTTTCAGGCAGGACTGGGCGCGGCAGAACCTTTTTTTCAGAGAGAACTGACCGCCTTCAGCCGCTGGCCGGACGGTTACAGATAATGGAAATTTTTCTTCCAGACAGTCCGGATCAAATAGCTGCGAAACTCAGGAGGAGACTGACCGGATCAGGCCGGAGCGGGATTCTGAATGAAGATCGTTTGAAGAGCGAATCCGCATCCCTGCGAAATTTGATCGTCCATTCCGGCAGCGGAAAATACTCTCCGAATTCGCCTTTGATCCTCACAGGTCACCAGCCGATTTTTTATCCGCCCGGCATCCTGATCAAAGACTATCTTGCCGATGCGGTCGCCAGTTCTGTGAACGGCACAGCCTGCAATATTGTGGTCGATACGGATGAAGCGAGAATTATTTTTCAATATCCACAGATCCGGGAATTTTCATCTGACGGAAAAACAACAGCTGTAAAAGAATCCATAACACTGAATCGACCCGGTGAGGCTCTCAGGTTCCAGGCGTTGAGCGCCGCCGACAGGGATCGCTTTCACAGAGCTTTAAAAAATTATGAACTCGGCATCAGCTCTGTTTTTTCACCGGCCAGGACGGGAGAAATCCGCCGCTGGATTGCAAACCTGTCAGATATCGTGCTTGAATCCAAATGGACAGGCGGACCCGGAGTTGCGCTGCGTGAAACATGGGAAAAAGAAAACGATTTGAATCTCAAAACTATTTATGCAAGCGAAATCGTTCAATCTTCCGCATTCCGTTATTTTCTTGAATTCATAGCTTCCCGGGGGCGTGATTTTCGAGCCTCCTACAACAATGCTCTTTCAGAATACCGGCATGTTCATCGCATAAAGAACACAGCGCAGCCTCTGCCGGATTTGAATGAGGAAAAAAGAGAGCTGCCTTTCTGGACGATTTCCTCCGGCCGCCGTGAGCCGCTGACGGAAGTCACTGCGGAAAAGAACGCCGTTGTATTTCCCCGGGCAGTAACTCTGACTCTGTTCTGCAGAATTTTTCTGTGCGATCTTTTCATCCACGGACGCGGTGGCGGCCGTTACGATCAGATTACGGACAGAATCCTTGAGACTTTTTTCGGCTGTGACGCTTCCCCGTTCACCGTGGCATCCGCCACACTTTCTCTGGACAGCCGCGCCGATTATCCCATGCTTTCGCGCACTTCTCAGGAAATCTGGCAGGATATTCGAGCCGTGCATTTCGATCCGACAAGATTTCTGGACCCGGATCATTCCCTGCGCCGGGAAAAAAACGATCTTCTGAACTTATTTAACTCCGAAACTGGCAGGCGCAGGCCGCTGCATCTGCGTATAATAGAATTGAATCAGAAGGCATCCGCGCTTCTTCATGACTTTCAAAGAACGCTGCAGATCGAACTGGAACGAGAAACCATCGCCTCAAGAAATCGGTCAGTATTTCTGGATCGGACGTTTCCGTTTATTTTTTACGATTTGAGCTTCTTCTCCGAAGCGCTGCGCCCTTACCGGACTCCTTTCCGGCTTGCCGATGCCGCTGTGAACAAATAATTGTATTTATTTCCCGGGATCTTTTGAAAACAATCCGCCGAGCACATCTTTTGCCGTAGCTTTATCATAGTCATCCCGGTCGATCAGTGTGAGCTTCAGAGATTCCGCATGAATCCTTGCGAGAATTTTGGCTATATCACCGGGCGTTTTCAGGCGTGTTGCGATGTAGCGAAACTCGTTTTTGCAGGCCGGACAGCTTTTATCCTTTAAGTAATTCAGACCGAGCTGTTTGCAGTTTCCGCAGGAGCCGTACAGGTCCTCAATCAGGAGCAGGTGTTTTTTGACTTCGTCCAGATCAACTTCCGTCCAGACCCGTATACTGCGCTTTCCAGCTTTTTCCATGACGCAATATCGATCCTCACAGATCCGGTGTCAAGATTTATTTTCAGCTCCCACCAGATCACTCAGAGAGATATTATTTTTCAGACAGTAGGAATCCAGAAATTCATTGATTTCTCCGGGAAGTCCCGGTCCCTGATAGATGTAGCCCGTATAAATTTGTACCAGACTCGCCCCGGCGAGAATTTTTTCCAGAGCATCCGGACCGGAGAGAATCCCCCCCACTCCCATGATCACAAGCCGCCCCGAGGTTCTTCTGTAGACTTTCCTGACAAATTCCGTGCTCTTTTCGCGCAGCGGCATACCGGAAAGACCTCCTTCTATATTGGCAGCGGCGGGGACAGAGCTCTTATCGATGGTTGTATTTGTGAGAATCAGTCCGTCGATGGAAAGTTCCAGGGACACCTCCAGAATGTCGTCCAGTTCCGCGTCGCTCATGTCGGGCGCAATTTTAACAAAAAGCGGAAGACGCGCGGCGCCCGTCTTTATTTCTTCCATAATATTAATTATATATTTCAATAAATTTTTCAGTTTATCTTTTTCCTGCAGACGGCGCAGGTCCGGAGTGTTCGGCGAGCTTATGTTGACCGCAATATAATCCCCGAACGGCGCCAGAAGCCGCAGGGAAATTTCATAGTCGTATGCTGCATTTTCCAGTTCAGTAATTTTGCTCTTGCCGATGTTGATCCCGCGGGGCAGGCGCCGGGACTGGCGGGCCAGAATTTCCGCCGCTTTCTCTGCGCCGGGATTGTTGAAACCCATCCGGTTCACGAGAGCCTGCTCTTCCTTCACTCGAAACAGACGGGGTTTGGGATTGCCCGGCTGTGCATGCGCCGTGAATGTTCCGCTCTCCACACATCCAAAACCCATGACCGACAGGAAGGGGTAGAGTTCACCGGTTTTATCAAATCCGGCCGCCATGCCAACAGGATTGGGAAACTCAATTCCGCATACCGTCGACTTCAGCCGCGGCGAAGCGAAACCAAACATGCTGTCCAGAATCGCCCCAGCGGCCGGCAGCCGCGAAAAATTTGAAAGCAGAGCGATTGTCTCATGCGCCGTTTCCGGATCCATCTGGAAAAGCGCGGGGCGAATGAGGTTATAAATCAAGTTCAAAACTGTCTGTAAATCCCCACCAGCCTGCCGAGCACCGTGGCATCCTGCGTCAGGATCGGTTTGTACGCCTTGTTGGCCGGCTGCAATCGCACCTTTTTTTTATCCTTAAAGAAATACTTCAGCGTTGCTTCTTCTTCTATCATGGCCACGACGATCTCACCGTTGATGGCCGATTCCTGTTTTTTTATAACAGCGATATCTCCGTCAAAAATTCCCGCATCCTTCATGGAATCTCCCGCCACTCGCAGGGCAAAAACACCGTCATCCGGCACCATGGATTTGGGAAAGGCCAGATATTCGTCCACGTTCTCCGCGGCCGTGATTGGAATACCGGCGGCCACACGGCCCACCAGAGGCACACTGACGACATTGGGAGAAGGAATGTGCTCCTCACCGCCGGAAGTGCGCAGAAGTTCGATGGCCCGGCTGCGGTTTTTCTCACATTTTATGTATCCCTTTTTTTCAATGGCCTTCAGATGATCGTACGCCCCTTTGGCCGTGATCTCAAACTTCTCGCCAATCTCCCGGATTGTGGGCGGATAACCCTGCTCCACAATGTATTCTTCTATATAAATGAGTATATTTTGCTGTTTGTCTGTCAGGTCTTTCTTCATGCTATACATATGTCTGGCAAATGGATAGTATGTCAACATAATTTTAGTTGTTCCGGAGAAAAAATTTGGGATAAAAATCCAGGGGTTTTTCAAGCCCAACTGGAAGAATTTCAGAAACACTGCCACAAATATTTTCTTTGACAAGCATTCCAATCTGCCCTTTACTGAACCATGCTGTTGAAATCCGCTTTCTGGGATTATCCTGAACTCTGCGATGAAAAGAATCTTGCAGATTTTTTGCGCAAGAATGAAGAGAATTCTGTTCGATACAACTGGGCGGTCTCCCGGCTTCTGGAAGGCGCCCGAGTGAAAGATATTCTCGTTTTCCTTTCCTGGGGGGAAATTGAATCCGCACTTTCTATCGTCAAAATTTCGGAAGAACAGAGACGCAAATGGATTCGTCTTCTGGAAGTGTATGCCGCCCAGCGAAAATAGAAATTGTTATGCCTCGCCGGGGATGCGCACAGTGCTTGTGCGTCTAGCGCGCACAAAAATCTTGGATTCTTTCTTCTTAACCGGCGGAACGGCTCTTTCCGTTTTCTATCTCGAGCATCGGATTTCTGAGGACCTTGATTTCTTTTCGGTTGATACTGTTGATCTGGGTGAAATTGATTTCTTGATTAAAAGAGCAGGTTTTGATTCGCTGCAATCCGTAAAATCTTCAAAGGGTTTTATACGCTGCCTAATCGATGGTGTGAAAGTTGATCTTGTCCACGATCCTCTTTCATTGCCGGGAAACAGAACGCCTGTAGCAATCGATGATACCTCTGTCGCCGTCGATTTTATCGAAAATATTTTTTCTAATAAGCTTACGACTCTGGTGAGTCGGACCGAACCAAAAGATTTCATTGATTTTTTTTTCTTAAACTCCGCCTGCCCCGATTTTACACTTGATCGTCTCTACACATTGGCGGGAAAAAAGGATGCGATTTTTGACGATCCTGCCAGCGCCGCTTATCGTATCGAAGAAAACCTGAATGCAATTCTCAAACTGGGCATGCTTCCGACTCTGCTTAAAATAATAGATGTTAAAGAATTTGAAGCATTCTTTCGCGGAATAATCGCGGCGATTTATAGACGGCAGAATTAATCCACTCTTCACCGCACTGGCTGCCCCTCTCAGCTCGAAAGGAAATGCCGCGCGCAAGCCTCACCAAGTGATCGGCGTGATGCAGCTGGCCGTATCATTGCTGGAGGTTACCGTCACCATTGTCGACGTTCGCGAGGCGCCTGTTTTCAAAAGACAGCCGGCCATTGCGATCTGCGCTTCAAAGCCGCCGGATAGTGCTGCCATCGTTGCCGAAACAACGCCGCAGGAATCGGCAGGATTGAGAAGTCGGATTGTATCATCGTTGCTGCCGGTTCCGCCCGGGGGGCGTAAGGCGACCGTAAAAGGTCCTGATGCAACAACTGAGCCGGCTGAAATACGAAAATATAGATTCGTCGAATCCTTGGTGATTAATATCGAACCAATGTCTGTACCAGTACCACTTCCGCCAGCATCCGAAGTTGCATCAATAAACAAAGGGTTACCAGTAAAAATGCCCCAGTCAGCTCCAGCAGCGCCGTCAATGATGATCGTTCCCGATGGAACCGAGTAAGACGTACCAGGCGGGAGTGTATTCGTGCCAGAGCCGCAAAGCCAACCAAAATTATTAAAGCGATAGGCCGCCGCTAAAGCCGTACCCAGTGGCTCCTTCATAACTTCGTTTTCGGGAGCGTTGGGCACACAACCGGCTAAAGCCAACAAAATTAAAAGAATCTTTTTCAATTCCATCCTCCTTCAGTATACAAATATCAGGGAAGCCGTCCATTGACGATCCGTCAAAATGCCGAATTGCTTCTCCGATCGATAATAAATAGAACATACAACTGGAGTCGGAACATCCGCATTGAGTTCGCCCACCCCAGTATTTCGTTCGCTAACCATGGAATGGATCACGTTCCACAGATAAAGCGCCGCAAGAGATATCGCCGCCCCCCTCAACCGTCTGCGTTCGCCTGCCTCCTGAGATTTCAACTGAGAAAGGGACATATCACCAATTATTATGGTTGGGCCCAATGCAATGTTCGAGGATCGGCTTGATTGTTCCAATGTATTCCAATAAAGATAAATCGGAACAAGCGGCACAATCGGATCTGAATAATGCGCTGCAGTATTTAAGTACTTCGTCCGCAGGCCAAAGTATGCCGCGCCCAGACCCACAAAACTCCCCGCGAAAAACTTCGCCCAGCCCCTGTCGCCGTTGTGGTACTGGCCCCAGCCGGGAAATACTATCGATCGCCATATGTACGGCCACTCCGTTGCCTTCTGCGGAACAAGGCTGCTGGTGTCCACTCCCGTAATTCTTCCGGCGATTTTCGCGGCCAGTTCCTGAATCGCCGTCTCCAGCCCGTCCAGTGAATCAGCGGAATTGCTTTCAGCAAAGTCGAGCTTTCCGAGTTCCACATCGACAATCTGGGCATTGATATAATATTTAGACCCGACTTTTACAAGCGTGCCTGTCATGATTTTGCTGGCAGCCAGCAACTGACCGATCTGCACAACACAGGATGTGTCCGTGCATCCGCTGTGCTTGAGAGCCTGTTCTTTAATAACGGCATCCAACTGCTTTCTCTCTACGATTGTAAAAAGCCTGGTATTGACCATTGCGGTCTGCAGCATATTTGATGAGAAATCAGCCAGGGCAGGTGACGCACCCTCACCCGCTTTAATATCAAGGATTGCCAGTCGAGGTTTTTCTTTTTCTTCCGTCGGCTGGGCCTGAATCGAGCCGGTAAGGCAGAGTAGAAGACTCAGTAGAACTATGCGGTGCGGTGCGGTGCGGAAAATCGCCAAACAGTCATATGACTATTGCAACATTACCACGAAAAAATTGTCTATTACTTTATATATATGAATAAAAAATTTACCCGGCGACGATCCTTTATCGTCTAATATATTAACAAAAAAATGACTGGCGCGGGAATATCGGCCGGTCCGGTATAGACCTCGGCAGGCAGGCCGAGAGGATGTATTATGATTTTTACTAATAAACTAAAGTTTTCTTTCCGACCGGCAGCCGCAGTCTTTTTCTCTCTGGCTGCTCTCGCCATTTTCAACATACAGGGCCAGAGTCCGCAGATGTCCGTCTCTCCTCAGGCAATTCGCATTCCCGCCGGAATGGCGGTTCTCACCCGAGAAGTCCAGCCCCTGCCGGGCCGGGTTCGGATTGGCAATTTGAAGGCCGTTCTGATCGGCGCGCCGATTGACGGTGACAGAGGCAGCTGGACTCTTTCCGAAATTGCGAATCTTCGCAAGGCCGCCGCCGTGCTTCGCGCGAACAATGTCAACGTGCGCGAATTTTACACGCCGCAGAACGACTGGGCCGCGATCAAAGAAGCTTCGCGCGGCGCTCAGTTTCTTCTCTATCGCGGACACGGCGTGTACGACGGCAGCCAGCCGCCCAGGAAGGTCGGAGGGTTCGCGCTCAAGAGCGGATTTTTTTCCGGCGATCAGATCAAGTCCGATCTTCAGCTCGCCCCCGGAGCGATAATCATGCTCTACGGATGTTTTACGGCCGGGAATTCCGGTTTCGACATGGGTCTGATCGACGAGCGGGAGGCCAAACGTCGTGTCGCCATGTACTCTCTGCCATTCATGGAAATGCGCGCCTCCGGCTACTACGCCAACTGGTTCGGCGACGCTTTCGCAAGTTTTCTCTCTTCGCTTTTTGACGGCAAGACTCTCGGTGAATCGTATAAATCGTACAATGACTTCAATGCCCAGAGTGTCAGCTATGACGTGCATCCGCAGGCCTCGGGGAAGAAAATGTGGGTCGATCATGACAACTGGGATCATAAAATCGTGTACAACAACGCTTTTGTGGGAGAGCCGGAGAAAAATCTGCTGCAGCTTTTTGGCGGCCAAACTCCGCAGCCAATTCCCGAGCCGGTCCCGACGCCCAATCCGCAGCCTGGCCCGCAGCCAAATCCAAATCCTTCTCCGCAGAATGATCCCGTATCTTCCGGCGACTGCATTTCAGCCGGAGAATCGCGTCTGCTTTCTCTCATCATGGATTATCGCCGGTCACGCGGCCTGCGGGCCGTGCCGGTCTCGCGCTCGCTCAGCAGAGTCGCCCGCATGCATGCCCGTGATCTATCGGAGAATCCTCCTCGCGGCGAATGCAATATGCACAGCTGGTCCAGCAGCACAAAATGGTCGGCCTGCTGCTACACGCCCAACCACGCAAGATCTCAGTGCATGTGGAATAAACCCCGCGAACTCAGCCGTTATCCCGGCAACGGATATGAAATATCTTACGGCGGTTCAATGCATGCCGATCCGGAAGGCGCGCTGCATGGCTGGCAGGGTTCAACCGGACACAACAGTGTGATCATCAATGCCGGAATCTGGTCATCGCATCCATGGGGAGCGATTGGAGCCGGCATCGTCGGCGGTTATGCCGTCGTCTGGTTTGGAGAAGAAACGGATCCGGAGGGACCGGCGCAGGCCTGCCGCTGAAGACTTACCTGCGCTTCCATCCTGTGATCTGAACCAGCCATCGCACAAGCGGCGCGCAGATCAGATGATTCCAGTATACAAAGCGCATCATGAAAGGTACAACGATCATGCGCTGGCTGCTGTTGAGTGATTTCATAATCAGTTCCGCTGTTTTCTCCGTGGAAAGCACCGGAATCATTCTGTCGATTTTAGGAATCCGTTCTTCGCTGCCCGGATTATTTGCAAAGTATGAGCTTTCCACTTTTCCGGCCAGAAATAATTTGGCCCGGACGCCGGTTCCGCGAAGGTCGGCCTGCAGAGCTTCCGTAAAACCTCGCAGGGCCCATCTCGCGCAGCTGTAAGCCGCTGCACCGGGAATTGCCAGAATCGACGCCGGAGATGTGACATTCACAATCTCTCCGCTGCCGCGCGCGATCATCGCGGGAAGAAACGGCGCCGTCGTAAAGAACGCCGCGAAATACGGAGCGCCCATCATGGACACAACTTCTTCCGCGGGGGTTTCATCGACCGCCAGCCAGCGGCCCGCGCCGGCATTGTTGACGATTACATCGGGAGCCGGATATTTTTTTTGTATTGCTTTCACCACAGACGCGGCCGATTTTACATTCGCAAGGTCGCCCTGAAAAACTTCAACCTTTCCCCCGGTTTTACGGATGGAAGAGGCCACCTGGTCCAGTTTCTTTTTGTTTCGGGCAATCATCAGAACCTGAAAGCCCCGGATTGCCGCCGCCCTGGCCACCGCCTCGCCGATTCCGCTGGACGCGCCAGTTATTATAAGTATTTTATTGTAATTCATTGAATATTTCCTTCGCCTATACTGATTTCTTCAACCGACTGAAACGGCATACCGAAAAACAGCTTCTCCAGCTGACGCATCTGTTCCGTCAGGTCAGTCAGGAAAATGCGGGGAGGACTGCCCGGGGATCCGGACGAAGATATTTTTTCTTTTTCAAGCTCCCGCTTCACTTCAGCGGCGGTTTCCACGGACGAATCCACCAGCTGCAGCAACGGAAATTCTCCATAGATTGCTTTTTTTAACAGAGGATAATGAGTGCAGCCAAGAACGATTGTGTCAACCTCCTCTCGGACAAGTTCAGAAAGATATTCCTGAACGACGAGCGATGTGATTTTTTTATCGAGCCAGCCTTCTTCGACAAGCGGCACAAAGAGCGGGCATGCCTTGCTGAATACACTCACGCTCGGATTCAGACGCCGAATCTGATTTTCGTAGGCGCTGGATTTAATAGTCGACCTTGTTCCGATAACACCGACGCGTCTGTTCCTGGTCCGCGCCAGAAGCGCGTTCACTCCCGGTTCAATCACGCCGATCACGGGAAGCGGCAGCGATTCTGTCAATTCCTGTTTTGCATGCGCGCTGGCCGTATTGCAGGCGATCACCAGCATTTTAATGCCCGACTGCATAAGATACCCGGCAACTTCACGGCTGTAACGCTGAATGGTCCGCGGCGAACGCGAACCGTAGGGGACTCTTGCCGTGTCACCCAGATAGATGAACGATTCTCCAGGAAGAAGACGGACCAGTTCTGCAAGCACGGTAAGACCGCCCATCCCGGAATCAAACACGCCGATGGGTCGATTGTCAGGGCTCACAGGGGGTATCTCCCTTCGGACTGGCGGAGGACCGCCCACGTCCTCGGAAGACACCCCGCTGCTCGCTGAACAAAGAGACGACGTATCGCAACATCATTTTCTTTATCTCCGAGTTCTCCGAGTTCTCCGTGTTCTCTGCGTCTCTGCGTGAGAAAATCTTCTCTTACGAACTGGATGTTACGACTGGCCCAGGCCGAAAGCTTCGTGCACGGCTTCGAGCGCTTTTTTGCCCTGATCTTTTTTCACAACAACGGAGATTTTGATTTCTGAAGTGCTGATCATATCAATATTGATATTCTGCTTTGCCAGCGCCTGAAACATGCTGGCCGCAACGCCTGAATGCGATTTCATTCCCACACCCACGGCAGATAAAATTGAAATATTCTGATCCAGCTCCATCGTGCCGCCGGTTTCTTTGAGAAAAGCTTCAACAATAGTTTTTGCATTCGTCACTGCCGATTCTGGCAGAGTGAATGATATAGTATTCAGCGAATTTTTTCCGCCGCTCTGCACGATCATATCCACATTCACATTGGCTTGCGCCAGACGGCCGAAAAGATTCGCTGCAAGGCCCGGTCTGTCCGGAATATCCATCGCGGACATGCGCGCTTCGTCAGATTTCAGTGTCACTCCCCGAACAAGAACTTTTTCCATTACTTTTTCCTCCGGCATAACAAGCGTGCCTGTAGAATTATTAAAACTGGACCTTACATGAATTACAACGCCATATTTAGAAGCAAGTTCCACGCTGCGGCTGTGCAGAACTCCGGCGCCCAGCCTGGCAAGCTCCAGCATTTCCTCATAGCTGATCCTTTCGATTTTTTTTGCCGTCGGGACTTTGTTGGGATCGGTTGTGTAGACTCCGTCCACGTCGGTATAGATTTCGCACTCATCCGCCTTTACGGCAACGGCCAGAGCGACGGCTGTTGTGTCGCTTCCGCCGCGGCCCAGCGTCGTAATATTTCCCTCTTTGTCGACGCCCTGAAATCCTGCCACGATGCAGACTTTTTTTTCCTTCATGGCTTTGAGAAGAACTGAGGCATCGATTTCCTGAATGCGGGCATCCGAATGTTTTTCATCGGTCAGAATGTTGACCTGCCCGCCCGTAAAAGAAATGGCCGGCACCTGGATTCTTTCCAGAGCCATGGCCAGTACGGCGATGGAAACCTGCTCTCCTGTTGAAAGCAGCATGTCCATTTCCCGCTTGCTGGGATTGGGATTGACTTTCAAGGCCAGGTCGATCAGATGATCGGTCGTATGTCCCATGGCCGACACAACCACAACAAGACTGTGCCCCTGGTCATAATACATTTTAATTCTGTTGGCTACATTGGCAATTCGGTCCGCGTCGCCAACAGAAGTGCCGCCAAATTTTTGAGCGATTATCATATTTTTTTCGCCTGCTCGATGTGTCAGGATTTTTAGGAGGTCCGGGAGTTTAAACTATTTTTCTCTTTCCGATTCAAGAGCTTTTTTTCAGCCGAGCAGATTATGTCTCATTTACCGGGACCTGTAATACCGCGATTTTTCCAACTATTCTTTCCTTTTTCCGCAAGTTTCCGCATGCTGCGCTTCATCTTTCTGCATTTATTGATATCTTAGAGGTCCGTTTATGCCATCTATCGAACTTTATCAGGGCGACATCACACAGCTTGCCGTGGATGCAATCGTCAACGCCGCCAACAATTCGCTTCTGGGAGGCGGCGGAGTCGACGGAGCGATCCATAGAGCGGCCGGACCGGATCTTCTGGTCGAATGCCGCGCACTGAAAGGATGCGAAACCGGGCAGGCAAAAATCACAAAGGGGCACCGGTTAAAAGCGAAACACGTGATCCACACTGTGGGGCCGGTCTGGAGCGGCGGATCCCGGAATGAGGACGAGCTTCTTTCGCTGTGCTACAAAAATTCTCTGCAGCTTGCGGCACAAAATGGTCTGCATTCGATCGCCTTCCCGTCGATCAGCACAGGAGTGTACGGATTTCCCGTCGAACGCGCTGCGCCCATCGCCGTGAGGGAAATCCGGAATTTCGGGGAATCCTCTCTGGAGAAAGCGATCTTTGTCTGCTTTGATTCTGCGACGATGGATGTTTACAGAAAGATTCTGAAACTATAGTAAGCGGCGCCCGGTGATGATCAGGCGATTACATGCAGGCCCAGAAAGGATACCCCATCACCAGATGGGATGACTGTTCCGTAGATTTCAGAGGAGCCTCGCGTTTTTCAAAGTGCGTAAACTGATCCGTTGAGAAATAAAGATATCCGCTTTTTTCGTCTTTTGCAGAGGCGATCAAATAATCCCCGACAGAAATGATTTCTTCCACATTCTCCAGTATCCTGATCCAGGTGGTCCCTCCGTTTATGGTTTTGTACAGGCCCATGGGAGTGCTGCCGTCGGACGGCGTCGCGACAATGAAACCGTTCATTTGAGAAAGAAAAAGGACTCGCAATATGATCCATTGCGCACCGTTACCTGTGAGGCTCCATGTGCTTCCGCCATCGCTTGTGCGCAAAATCCCCAGATGGCTTGCAATCCATCCGTTATTGGAATCGAGAAAGAAATAATTGCCCATATAGTAGGTTGATCCGTCACCCAAATACTCATACAGAAGCGTCCAGGTCTGCGCGCCATCCGTTGTCTTATAAACTTGATTCGATGATACAAACCAGCCTACGCTGTTATTGATAAAATAGCTTCTGCCCACATGTGCGCCCGGGGGATCGGAACGCGTCCAGGTTTCGCCGCCATCAGTGGAGTAGGCGGCAATCCCTGTGATATAATCTGGCCTGAAAAAACCTGCACGAAAGGCATGCGTTGCGTCTGAAAAACCAATCGAACTCCAGTATTCGGTGGAGGCAGTCGGCATCGGAGTCCAACTGTAGCCACCGGTGACACTCCTGTGCAATGTACCGGCGTTAACCATATAGATATCGGATTGTCCCGTCATCTGCATGGGAAAGGAACTGCCCGGGCGATAAATGCTGCGCGAATAGTCACTCCATGTGTGCCCTCCATCGCCTGTGCCAAGCAAAGTTACTTGCTCATCACCTGTATAGAGGGGGGAGCGAATTCCGATAATCCCATGCTTCGAATCAAAGAAAGCGATGCTATCCGCGGCTTGATGTTTCAGTGAGTAATCATAGTCCGTGTGGCAAGGAATGATCAGTTCATAGTCTTCCCGTTCCACACATCCGCTAAATGTCAGAATGCAAACGAAAACAAACAATATCTTTTTCATCCCGTGATTTTACTACTATTTTCAGCGGAGGCAAGCATTCTGGGGTGAAATGCACCCTGTTAGCGCGAATTGCATTCATGAGCGGCCCAAACTCGCTCTGAGCATTTTCGAAGACAGCGGATGGCCTTGAGCGGACACACTGAGACTCTTCAATCTCCGATTCGGGATCCGGTGAGTATCAGTCTGGTAATTTCCGAGTCTGCGCCTGACCTCATGGGAGGCCCCCAGTATCCGGTGCCGCTGCTCACATACAGCCAGATCCCGCCCAGATCATGCAGGCCCGGCCGGTACGGATAAAAAAATCTGAGCAGCATATTCCAGGGAATAAACTGGCCGCCATGCGTGTGCCCGGACAGCTGCAGATTGAAACCCGATTTCCGCGCTTCAGTCACGGACAGCGGCTGGTGCGCCAGCAGAATTTTCACAGGGCATTCCGGCGCGCCCTCGATCGCTTTCGCGGGACTGCTGGCATGTTCGCGTACAAACCGTTCCGCCTGATAATCCGCGGCGCCCGCCAAAAGAATGCGCGACGCTCCTCTGCGGATAATACGGTGCGAATTGTTCAATACATAAAATCCCATTCTGGTAAATTCATCGCACCAGGACAGCGCGTCCCAGTAGTACTCGTGATTCCCTGTCACGAAGTACACGCCGTCGCGGCACTTCAGCTGCGACAATACGCCAATCTCAGACCTGAGATCCGGCACAAAGCCGTCTATAAAATCTCCGGTCAACGCAATGAGATCCGGCTTGAGTCTGTTGGCCGCTTCGACGACGTGGCCGGCGTAATCGCCGCGGATCGACGGACCGATATGCAAATCGCTCAGCTGCACAATGGTATAGCCCTCAAAAGCCGGCGGTAGACCGGGGAGAGGGACGCGCACTTCTTTTATCACAGGCATTCTTTTCGCGCCAGCCAGTCCTTTCACCGTGAGCATTCCTGTGATTCCGAGAACAGCGGTGTTTGTTACGTATGCAAGAAAACGCCGGCGGTCGTGTTTATACGCATGACTCTGCGGCTGCCGGCTGGGGCGCAATCTGTTGTACAGCCGCGCGGCGATATAAAGCAGATCGCGCAGAATCACGAGCGGGAGCGCCACGGCGAAAGTTCCCATGTAGACATACAGAGCGTAGTGGACGGGAAAATACCAGGTCTGCCCGGAAAAATATCTGTCAGAGACCAGGGCGGCCGGAGCGGTCATCATCAGAAGGATCATCAAACCGGTTTTGTATCCGTTTTTTTTCTTTTTCCGCAGTGACGGTCCGATCAAACGATTTTTCAAATAGATATGCGCCAGAACCCATAGACAGGATCCTGTGATCAGGAAAGCGGCTTGAAACAGGTTCGACATAATCGATGGTTTGATATACGGCCCTGATCGCTATCAAACTTTATAATTTAAATCCATAAATTTTTTCAACAGATCTCCGATCAGACTGCGCACGGGGATCGACGCCGCCATCCCGTATACCGGAGCATTGCCTCCCTTTTCGGAAGGATTCGTTTTTACAAATTGGACCGCCGCCTTCAAGTCTTTTATCAGTCTCGCCGCAACGCCCGGCTGTGTGTGGCGCAGAGTCAGAGCGATGTGCACGCAGGCCGGTCTGTGCAGACCGTTCAGATTCCAGTGACGCTGCGTCATAAAATCCATAACACGATATATATCCAGCGAGTCGGAAGCGAAAGAAATTACCCACAGTGGGTCGTTCAGAATGCGAAGCTCGGGTATTGAGCGAATTCCTTTTTTTACAATCTCCGCTGTTTTCAGTATTTTTTTTGCCGATTCCATGTAGCCTTTCTCGCCCATGGAAATCATAGCCGCCCAGGCGGCGGCCACAAGTCCTCCCGGCCGGCTTCCGGCTATGGTCGGGGAGAAGTACAGGCCGCCCGGCCATTCCGTTGTTGTAAAATACTGGAACTGACGAAGCTCATTACCGCGGTACAGAACCACGGAAGTGCCTTTGGCAGCATAGCCGTATTTGTGCGTATCGGCTGACATCGACGTGACTCCCGGAAGACGAAAATCGTACGACGGCACATTGTATTTCAGTTTCTCAGCCCAGGGCAGAATAAACCCGCCGAGGCAGGCGTCCGTGTGAAATCCTATATTGTTTTCGCGCGCCAGTTCCGACATTTCTTCAATAGGATCTACCACGCCGTGCGGAAAAGTCACCGCCGATCCGACTATGGCGACCGTGTTGCCGCTGATCGCCCGCTTCACGGCCTTCACATCGGCGCGGAAATCCGGGCCTATTGGAATTTTCCTCAGTTTGATTTTAAAAAACTGCGCCGCCTTGTCAAATGCGGCGTGCGCCGTCACCGGAGCGATCATCTCCGGCCTCTTAATGCCGTAAAGAGCCCGGCCCCTGTCGCGGTAAGATTTCATTGCCAGAAGAATGCTTTCTGTTCCGCCCGATGACACCGAACCGCAGATCGGCCCCCGCTCCGGCGGCACATGGGAAGCGCCCAGCATATTGGCCGTCATCGAAATAACCTCAGCCTCGTACTTTCCGATGCTCGGCCAGAGATCCGAATGAAGCGGATTGGTCTGTGAATTTATGGCATAGACACGATTCAAAAAATCGATGTGGCCTTCATCGCCGTGATAGACGGCGCCGGAAACAAATCCCTTTTTCCAGCGCGGCTTTTCGCGCTGATACATTTTCTGCATATCCGCAAGCACTTTCTGACGGCTCAGACCCTTCGCGGGGATCGCCGGGTAAGAGTCGAATTTACCGCGGTACGGCTTCACGTCTTTTTCCAGCGACGCCATAATCGCATCATACTCTTTATCGATCTGCTTTCGCACCGACGGAAGAGATTTAATGTAATTCTCAATAAAAGGAAATCTTTTCAGCGATTTTTCTACAAAGGCCACCAGCCGGGGATATTTTGCCGGCAGGTTTTTTGCTTTCTCCATTATGTCCATAAGTCCTCTGTTACGATGCGGCGTAAGAATTCAGCCGCGCATAGCTTTTTTTGTTAATTTTGTAAAGATTTATAAATTCTTTAAATAATTCATCGTATATCTTTCTGTTGTCCGGATTTGGATGAAATATTTTTTCAATCTTTATGACGCTCGGAATCTGATCAAAAGTCATATGTCCCAGAGCGACAGAAGCCAAATAACCGGCGCCCCGCGCATTGGCATGGAGCGGATCCTTCACCTGTTTTATCGTCCTGTTCAGCACGTCTGCGTGAATCTGGCACCAGAGCGGCGATCTTGCGCCCCCCCCGATCATATTGATCGACTCCATTTTTCTTTTGATAAACTTTTCCACGTAGTAAAGCAGCCAGCGTGAGTTGTACGCCACCCCTTCAAATACAGAGCGTATCATATGCGCGCGCGTCGTCGAAAGAGACATATTGTAAAATGCGCCCCGCACGAAATGGTCCTCGATCGGAGTTCTTTCTCCGTACAGCCAGGGCGTGAAAATCAATTTCCCGCTTCCCGCCGGTATCGACGCGGCCATATCATTGAAGATTTCGTATGCGTTTTTCGGCGGGCCGTCGGGCGTCAGAGCGTCCTTAGGGAAAAGAATAGTATCACGAAGATATGTCAGGCAGTAGCCGGCTGTTTCTTGTTCGTTCGCCACAAAGTATCTGTTGGGAATCGCCGACGGCAGCGAGGCGATATTGTGCGCGATGTCAGTTTTTTTATAGGGCACATGGCAGGTAAGCCAGGACGAAGTTCCGATGCAGAGATGCCCCTCATAATCACGCACAGCTCCCGAGCCGACCGCAGCAGCCTGCACATCCGGAGTTCCCATAATGACAGGAATGCCCCGCGGCAGGCCCAGGTCGTCCGCCACTTCCGGCAGAACCGGTCCCAGTATATCGATGGCACGAAAAAGTTCTGGAAATTTTTCCGCTTCAACGCCGGCCATTTTAATGAGACCGGCATCATACCGGATATTCGCAATATCCCGGTTGTCCGTCAGCCAGTGCAGCGTGATCGAATCGAATGAGGCCGCCATTTTCCCGGTCAGCAGAAAATTGATGTAATCCTTTGGTTCGAGAAATTTATATGTTTTCTTGTATATTTCCGGGAACACACTTTTAATGTACAGTATGTGGGCGATCGAATCTTTTCCGGAATGACCCGGGCCGCCGCCGGTCAGGCGCAGCCATTTCAGGATTTTTTGAACAGCGTAGCCCTCGACCATGACCGGGCCCTTAACCATTTCTTTAACCTGAGGGGCGCCGCGCGAATCCATCCAGATGATCGCGTTCATGAGAGCTTCGCCGTTTTTATCCAGGGCCACAGTTCCCGACCACTGCGTCGACGCGCATATCGCGGCGATCTGATCAGTGTTCACATTTTTTTTTGCCAGAAGCCGGCGCACGGCAGTCCGAATCGCATTCCACCAGTCGGACGGCCTCTGCTCGGCCCCGCCGTTCGGCAGGAAGAGAATTTCAGTATGTTCCACCTCGCTGTCAATGACTTCGCCCTGCATTGTGACCAGAGCGATTTTTGGACCGGAGGTTCCCAGATCAATGGCAAGAGTGTATTTCTCGGATGGCATATAAAGGATAAATTCCTTTTTTAATATTTTTTACAAATTCAGCGGCGCAATCTTTCAGCGCAAGTCAATTACTGTCCCCGGATCAGCTGATCCACACTGCTTTTCGGCAGGATAATGGGGCTGCCTTCCCGCGGTGTTACAATCACCGAGTCTGCTGTCACCGCCGCGCGGCAATTTTCATATCTCTGGCCGTTCTTCAGTATTACGGTGTCGGTGAAAGCTCGTCCGGTTACCGCCGTCTCCGGTTTGACTTCCGGGACCTTGTACAGAACAAAGTTCTGGTATTCTTTGGGCGGAGCCACATAGAGCCATGATATCATCAGTGTAAAGATGCCGAAAAGAACATTGAATATCAGCATTCCCGTGCTCACACGCCGTTCAATAAAAGTATCTCGCGTCTGGTATCCTTCTTTTTTCAGAGTGATTTTTGTCTCTTCAAAAAGGCTGTCCGACATTTCCATTTCCAGAGGAGTTTTTCCGACCATACGGCCCTTGTAGGTAAGTTCCGCATCGGGCGGCTCGGAGGTTATTTTCACCATGGTCGAACAGTTGACCGCCACAGCATTGAGAATGGAAAAAATCAAAAGAATAGATACGGTTTTTTTCATTTTAAAAAAATCTCCAGGAGCGCTACGTCGGCAGAACATAGAAAAGAATGGCAAAAAAATGCATGATGCTTCCTGTCAGAACAAAGAGATGCCATATAGCATGGTGATACGGCAGACTGTGCCAGGCATAAAATGCTGTTCCTGCCGTGTATGAAATCCCTCCGGCAAGGAGCCAGGCGATGCAGCCGGCTGGCATCACTTCCTTCATGGGATTGTATGCGATTACGATCAACCAGCCCATCAGAATATAAACGATGGTAGACGCGATATCAAATCGGTGCACAAAGAATATTTTGAACAGTATGCCGAACGCAGCAAGTCCCCAGACCAGACCAAACAGCGTCCAGCCCCAGGCGCCTCGCATCATCACCAGAGTGAAGGGAGTGTATGAGCCGGCGATCGTCAGAAAAATCGAGGAATGATCCATAATACGAAAGACATGCTTGGCCCGCAGGTTGCTCAGGCCGTGGTACAGCGTTGAGGAAAGATACAGCATCACCAGAGTGCTGCCGTAAATTGAAAAACTGACAACGCGCCAGGCATCTCCCTTTATTGCCGCCAGAGTCACCAGAACGCTCAGGCCGGCGATGCTGAGGCCGGCGCCGATTCCGTGCGTGATTGAATTTGCCACCTCGTTTCGTATCGCCGATTTCCACCGGCGAATGCGGCGTTTCCCGATCGACATAGAGCGTCTTACCGCGGCCGACGGAGCGTTCTTTATTACGGCTGTTTTGCGGACATTAGCGACGGTGGAGGCGGACGAGCGCCGAGCCTTCGTTTTTTTCCCTGCTTTTTTCTTTGTTCCACCGGACGGCATAATATCCAGCAGCGCCGTCACATATTCTTGATCAGCGCATCGCCGAATTCAGAACATTTAATTTCCTTTGCTCCTTCCATCAGCCGTGCGAAATCGTATGTTACTGTTTTTTCTGCGATTGTTTTGTCCATCGCCGTGATGATTCTGTCAGCTGCTTCCGTCCAGCCCATGTAACGCAGCATCATTTCCCCGGATAGTATCATGGAACCGGGATTGACCTTGTCCAGATTTGCGTATTTAGGCGCGGTTCCGTGCGTTGCCTCAAAAATTGCATGCCCGGATTTATAGTTTATGTTTCCGCCGGGAGCAATGCCGATGCCGCCCACCTGCGCCGCCAGAGCGTCCGAAAGATAATCGCCGTTGAGATTCAGCGTGGCGATAACATCGAATTCATCCGGACGCGTAAGCACTTGCTGCAACGTTATATCCGCGATCGAATCCTTGACCAGAACCTGTCCCGCCGGAGGTTTGCCTCCGCAGTCGTCCCAGCCTATCGCCTTACCCGCATATTTCTGTTTTGTCAGTTCATAGCCCCATCCGCGGAAAGCGCCCTCTGTAAATTTCATGATATTCCCTTTGTGGACGAGTGTGAGACTTTTTCTTTTGTTCGCAATCGCATATTCAAGGGCCGCTTCAACAAGGCGTTTTGTGCCTTCTTCACTGACCGGTTTCAGGCCGATGCCGGTCGATTCAGGAAAGCGGATTTTCTTGTACATTTTCGGAAATTCTGTTTCCAGAAATTTTAGAATTTTTTTTACCCCGTCCGAACCTCGCTCCCATTCTATGCCCGCGTAGATGTCTTCCGTATTCTCGCGGAAAATCACCATTTCCACTTTTTCTGGATGTTTCACCGGGCTGGGAACCCCTTTGAACCAGCGAACGGGACGAAGGCAGACATACAGATCCAGAATCTGACGGAGAGCCACGTTGAGAGAAGTAATCCCCCCGCCGATCGGAGTCGTGAGAGGTCCTTTAATACCAACTAAAAATTCCTTGAATGCTGTTATTGTGTCATCGGGAAGCCAGGCTTTTGCGTCGCCCTCCGGCTCTCCCGTTTTGAATTTATTGAAAGATTTCTCGCCAGCATACACTTCAAACCACTGTATCTTCTTCTTTCCGCTGTACGCTTTTTCTACAGCTGCGTCCAGAACCCGGACGGAGGCCCGCCAGATATCCGGACCCGTGCCGTCTCCTTCTATATATGGAAGAATAGGCTGATCCGGAACTTTCAGTTTTCCATCGGCTCCAACTGTAATTTTTTCACCTGAGGTGGGAGGTTTGATATTTTGATAGCTCATGTTAAGACGAAATCACGGTGTCATGGTCCCAGGTCAATCAAAGTAAATCAGGCGGGGCGCGGCAGACCCCAAAATATTCATCCCGATGGGACATAATTGGATTGTCCAGTCCGGTGTTTCAAGGTCACCCGGCTCAGCAAATCGCCCAATTGCTTATTTTTTTGCGCTTTTTGGGTTGACTGCCATCGCTCCCTGTGCTTGAAATCTTAAATCCTGAACAAGAAAACCTGAATGGAAAATGCAGAGGAAATAAGAAAAATCCGCTCTGAGCTCAAAGAAAGGCTGCGGAAATTTCTGGAAATTCACAACAAGACCCGGCTGCTGGAGGCGGAAGATGGAACTCTAAAAATGCATATCATGCATGCGAAGACCAGAAATGACAAAATCAAGGATAAATTCATAAATTTTCTGTTACTGCGGCTCTCAGAACGGATGCTGTCCGGAAACGGCGCTTTCAGCGCGAAAGACGCGGTTATCTGCGAGTTTCTGATGGAAGAAATCGAAAAATATGTCGCGGCATCCCTGAACAAATGAGAGAACACAGGAACGATAGTTTGAAACAACGAGGAGAAATGCAATGAGCGCCAAATTTACAAATATATTTTTATATATACTTTTTTTATTATTAACAAACTTAATTATTTTTATATTCCCCGGCTGCGGGCATTTCGGGCCGGAACATGCCGGTATTCTAAAAACGGGGAGAATTCCATTCGCCGTCGAGAGAAAGAGCGCCGGAAATTTCACTGTTCAGTTTACCGGAAACAGCATTGAGAATGCAGTCCTCACAGTGGCGCACAGCACAAAGCCGGACAGAATCCTGTTTCAGAGTCTTCCCGGAATCAGTTTTATCAATGCAGGCCGGGGCAGAGAGACGGTAAAAGAATCCAGAGGTTCTTTTAAGATAGAAGACCGCATAGAAGAATTCTGCGCCGAGCAGACGGTAGACTCTATCGAGCAGGATAAAATCGTGGCCGTCGCCGGATCGCTTCTGTGCGGCGGAAAAAAAATCGGCTACCGTCTTGTATTTGAATCGGCTTCAGAAAACCAGCTGCGCTTCACTGCCTCTCTGGACGATCCATCATACAATAGAATTTTTTTAACATTCGAGTCGCCCGAGAACGAGCATGTTTTCGGCTTCGGCGAGCAGTTCAGCAATTTTAATATGAAAGGAAAAAAAGTTCCAATATTTGTTATGGAACAGGGAGTCGGCAGAGGACTGCAGCCGATCACATTTGTCGCGAATCTCACGGCCGGAGCCGGAGGCGACTGGCACACCACATACGCAGGAGTTCCTCATTTTATCACAAGCCGTCTTCGTTCGATGTTTCTGGAAAACACGGAATACAGCGAATTTGACATGAGCGATGAAGACCGGATTTGCATTACGGTTTTTTCATCATCAGTCACGGGCAGAATACTGAATGGAAACACACCGGCGGATCTCATCGAAGAGTACACATCCTATTCAGGAAGAATGCAGGCTCTGCCGGAATGGACAAACAACGGCGCCATTCTGGGCATCCAGGGAGGCACAGACGCGGTTCGGAAAAAGATTGAGACGCTGACAAAAAACAATGTGCCGGTTGCCGCCGTCTGGCTGCAGGACTGGGTCGGCCAGAGAAGGACCAGTTTTGGCAAACAGCTCTGGTGGAACTGGGAACTGGACCGGGACAGGTATCCAGAATGGGAAAAGCTCCGCGCCGATCTGAAGGCCCAGGGAATTCGCGTGATGATCTACATCAATCCCTTTCTTGTTGATGTGAAGGACAAGCAGGGTGTGAAAAGAAATCTTTTTGAAATCGCTTCACGCGAGGGATATCTATTGAGAAAATCGCCTGACAACGTTCCTTATCTTATACAGAATACCGATTTCTCCGCCGGCATGCTCGATCTGTCGAATCCGAAAACTCGAACCTGGATAAAATCGATCATAAAAGATTCCCTGATCGGTTCAGGAGCCGATGGATGGATGGCCGATTTCGGAGAGGCGCTGCCGTACGACGCAATTCTTTTTTCCGGCGAGCCGGCGTCAAGTTGGCACAACCGCTATCCCGAAGAATGGGCAAAGATCAATCGCGAAGCCGTGCAAGAATCGGGCAGGGATGACATTGTCTTTTTTATGCGTTCCGGTTACACGCGCAGTCCTGGAAAGAGCTCGCTCTTCTGGCTGGGAGATCAGCTTGTCACCTGGGACGAACACGACGGCATCAAATCATCCGTCACAGGACTTCTCTCCGGCGGTCTCTCAGGATTTTCCCTGAATCACAGCGATATCGGCGGATACACAACGATTTCGCATCCGATTAAAAATTATCACCGTTCAAAGGAACTCTTCCTGCGATGGACAGAACTGGCCGCCTTCCAGAGCGTGTTTCGCACGCATGAAGGCAACCGACCCGACGACAACTGGCAGTTCGATTCGGATCAGCAGACGATCGATCATTTTGGTAAGTTTGCCCGAATTTTTAAGGCACTCTCAGAAACGAGAAAGACGCTGATGCAGGAAGCCGCTTCACGCGGAACGCCTGTGGACAGACATCCTTTCCTGCAGTATCCTCTGGATGAGCGGACGTACTCTATGCGTTTTGAGCAGTTCTTTTTCGGCCCGGATATTCTTATCTGTCCGGTTCTTGATGAAGGCGAAGAAGATGTTGATGTTCATCTGCCCGCTGGGAAATGGCGGCACCTCTGGTCCGGTCAGATTTTCGGAGAATCATCAAAGACCGTCGATATGGGAATAGACGCGCCCATTGGAGAACCGGCTGTATTCTTGCGTAAAGGTTCAGAAGCTGAATTGCTGCTCCTGGAAAAATTGCGCAGAGAACGGATTATCAGATAAGGCGGGCGCCGGTTCAATAATTGATTGGCTTTACAGGCGCTCAGAAAATATTCTGACTCGGACTGAAAAAATTTCACGAACAGGTAAACTATGTCTCAACTCAAAGGTAAAACAGCAATAATAACCGGCGCAAGCCGCGGAATAGGAAAGATAACAGCGCTTCGCCTGGCGCGTGAAGGCGTCAATGTGGTCGTCGCAGCAAAGACCACGAAAGAAAATCCGCGCCTGCCGGGCACCATTCAGACGACCGTCGACGAGATAAAAAAAATCGGCGGCAACGCTCATGCGGTAAAATGCAACGTCCGTCACATACCGGAGCTCGATTCGCTGGTGAATGAAACAATAAAAGTATTCGGCAGAATCGACATCCTGATCAACAATGCAGGCGCTATCTGGCTGGAGCCGATTGAGAACACACCGGAAAAACGGTTCGACCTTGTCATGGAAGTGAACTTCAAAGCTCCATTTTTTCTTTCACAGCTGTGCCTGCCGCATATGAAAAAAAACAGCTGGGGTCATATCGTTAATATGAGTCCCCCTGTCGACCCGACAGACGCCGCGGGGAAGATCGCCTATATGTGTTCAAAATTTAATATGACCCTGCTGGCGCACGGCCTGGGAGAAGAGCTCAAAGGCAGCGGGGTGGCCTGCAATGCGCTGTGGCCGCGGACTCTTGTGGAATCCCTGGCTACCATCAATTGGGGTATGGGCAGTCCAAAAGATTGGCGAAAGGCCGACATCATGGCAGACGCGGCGGCGGTGATTGTGCAGCAGGATCCAAAGACTTTCACAGGTCAGGCTCTTATTGATGAGGATGTTCTGCGCGAAAAAGGCGGAGTGAAGGATTTCAGCATTTATAATGTTGTTCCTGACGGTTCTCCCAGGATACTGGACTGGAAGGTTCTCAGCAAAGAAATACAGATGATGCGGCCGGGAAAAGAATGATGCTGCTCAATGATTGTTGAAGAGAACATAAAATTTCTAGGATGGAATTGCACCGCCCTGAGCGCCGGTAATCTGCGGGCCATGCTTGCGCCGGATATCGGCGGGCGAATCATATCGCTTCAATTTGAAGGCGCGGAATTATTTTTTACCAATGAAAAACACCGCGGTGAGACATTCGAATTTACAGACGACTATCATGCAGAAAAAAGAAAGCTCGGTTTCCGCCTCTGGGGCGGCGATAAAACCTGGGTCGCTCCGCAGCATTCCTGGCACGAACATATTCCCCCTCTGGATCTGGATGCCGCAAAATACCGTTTGGAAATCAACAGCAATTCCGTCGTCATGACAAGTCCAACATGCCGCGAAACAGGCCTGACCGTCATACGCGAAGTTTCTTCTGATCGCGCCGATTCACTGAATCTGAATGTGACATTTCGCAATGACAGCAGTCTCACAATTCAATACGGGATCTGGGATGTGACGCAGATGCAGCGACCGTTTGATATTGTCCTGCCTGTTCCTTGCGAAAGCATCAAGCCCTATGAAGACGAGGGAGAATCCGTTGGTTTCAAGAAAACAGCGGTTCATGAATCCGAGGGTTTCAGCGTGATACAATGCCGCGAAGCCCGTCACTTTAAATACGGCGCGGTCGTTCCAGGGTCCGCATTTGCTGTCCGAAAAACACCGTCAGGAACAATCGTTCATGCGAGAAAATTTGAAAAGTCTGCGGGCCCGTTTGCTCATGGAGCGAATCTGGAAGTCTACAATTCGCCTGAGATGGACTACATGGAATTCGAGGTGCACAGCCCGCTTTTAACGCTCAAACCCGGCGAAAAAGCGTCTCATGCGCAGAAGTGGTGCTTTTACTCAGTTGATAACGGTCTATCTCTGACAGATATCAACGCTCTTTCAGGCCGTGACTGAGATTAAATTGGGAGCTACTGGAGAAATTGCGAACTTTGTATTATAGGTAATTTTGTTCGTGCTGAACTCGCGCCGCAGTCGGGACATTCTAACCTCCTCTTCTGTGCCCAAGAGAGGTACAGCGGTTGAACTTTCGGTTGTCGAGCAGATAATTCTGGATTTTAAGCTCTGGATGGCAACGGAGGCGGGGTGAGAGCTTTAATAATCGCTCCGTCTGGAGATTATTCTCGAACTTCCGTTAAGGAGATTTCGGCAAAAGAATAATCAGCAGCTGCTAACCGTTTGATCGGTATTTCCGCTTGCTCCAAACACCTCCCCCCCGGAAAAAATCAAGAATAACCGTTTGAACAATAATAAAGATACTATAATATTTAAGAATCCCTCCTTTCCACCCAATCACTGAATCTGAATCCGGGATTCCGGGGCGGCCACGCCAACCGGCGCGTACGCCCCGGCGTTTCGCGGCTTTTATGCCGCGAAGCGATCCCGGTATCTTTTTCTAAGCCGGTATAATTTTTTTCCAGTTTCTTCAATCTTCTTACGATTCCGGGCGCGCATTTGTTCACGCATTTCCGCCATCAGTTTATCGTGAATCTGTTGGTATTGTTCCTTTTTACCCAGAGTTGGAGGGAAAAGCGGATAATAGAGGGAATCCGCATAAGATTCAGGCTGGCAGAGGCTTTCCGCCCCGCCGGTCTCATTTTCTTTGATGGTTTTTATTGTTGACTTCATTTTGGAACCTCCGTTTTATTGTCCTCATACGAGGACACACGATGAAATGTCTCGAAAAACCGTCAAGCCTTTTCGTCCTCATAAGGGGACAACTGTTAGAAATTTTTCAATGTATATTTTACGCCGAGATATGTTGCCAGAAAATCCAAATTTTGAAAGGAAAGATTGCGTTCGCCGTTCTTGAAATTGGACAGATGTGTCTTGCTGATCCCCGTTTGGCGCGATATCTCGCGGATTGAAACTGATGCAGTGGCGATTTGCTCGCGAATAATTGTCTCAAGATCATTGATGTTGTGCGCAACATGTTGAGCCATTTTTCCTACCACCCTTTGCTCATTTTTTCAAATCTTTCGCTGTTATCCAGAACCTTCGCGCACGTCTCCCATTTTGAACCGCTCACCTTAACATCACGATTGTAGCGCACTTCAAATGGATGACGATCCGGTATGGCATTTATTTTTTTCTTGAGTTCTTCTTTCTCTCCGAGAGCGGAGTTAACCCAGAGATCTTCCAGAGTATCCGGTACCTGCCCAAAAAGTTCAGTTATAGCTCTCAGTCGGGCGGATAAAGCCTGATGAACTTCATCTTCCACAGAATTTCGGTAACGCATGTTGTATATGAATACATCGGGATAGAGCTGACCAATCCTTTGGATTCGTCCCTTACGCTGTTCCAGACGAGTCGGATTCCACGGAAGGTCTATATTGATGAGAGTCCCAAGTGCTTGCAAATTTAGACCTTCGCTTGCTGCATCGGTTCCGACAAGAATTTTCAGCTCTCGATTCTTGACCATCTTCTTGAGCGCGTCACGCTGGATTGATTTTGTTTTCCCGCCTGTAAAAATCGCCGAGCGATTGGAACCTGCATAAAGACCGATTGATTCTTCGCCAATCATGTAAGAGATACGCTCGGCGATCCAGCGCGCTGTATCGTAATAGCAGCTAAAAAGAATGCATCCGCGTTCTAGCCAGGGGGCAGCCCCTTCTATTCCACGGGTCAGGATTTCATACGCACGGTCGAATTTCGGATCTTTTGCTTCAGTAAGGCTTGACTCCAGTAATTGTATGATTTCGATAAGTATTTTTCCCTCCGCGCCTGTGGCCGGTTCAAGTTCTGGTGCGTCGTCCTCCTCTTCTTCAAAAAGTTCCACCTGGTTTTGCAGTGAATTTGTATACGCCGGTCCATGTAAAAGTTTGCGGGCTGTGTTCAATCCAGCTTGCAGAGAGCTTCCGATTCGCCGAAGTAGCAGAGTTTCAAGAAATCCGGAACCACGCTTTCTCTTTGAAAGCAAAGCGCAATAGTCACGCGCGAGTTGGTAAGCTCTTTCCTGCGTTTCAGAAAGAACCAGTGTTTGCTCATCCTTTTCTCCGAAAAGCCGCACAGCGATGGAAGGCAGATAAGGTTGATTTGTTTCCGGATCGATGGTTTCTTCCAGATACTTTCGGCTTCTCTGAACAATGAAGCGAATGAATGGATTATGATTCTCAAAAAATGAATTCCTTAAATCCTGCAACTTTGCGATATCCACAGGATCCAACCTGGCAATGTCCGTCTGGGCCGCTATGTATTTTGAATCGGGCATGGACAGGGATTCCCGGATACTCTGAAAATCGTGCATGCCGCCCTGAGTCGTCTCTTCCACAGGCGGAAGCGGATTTCTTACCCACTGCCAGAATTCGTGTTCGTTCAGTTTTGACTCGCCTGAGAGCACTGCCCGCAGGGCGCGTGAAGGATCATTCCAGGAACTGTACATATCTCCCAGGATTCGATACGAGCCCTCATTGAGCAGGCGCAGCAGATCCCAGGCTTCGACAGGATGCATCTGCACGGGGGTTGCGGTTGCCAGCAGCAGACTCTTCGTTTTTCTCGCAATTTTATTTATATATTTATATAAATTATTTCCATCAATTATAACATCGGGGTCTTGTTCGGCCGATGGAAGATTCGTGCGTCTTACACGATGGGCTTCGTCCACGATGACGCATTCGTACTCCTGTTCCAGTAAAGAGTCGGCTGCGGCGCTTCCGTGTGTGATGAGCCCCTGTGAAACAAGACCGATGCGGCGGGGGCAGCGCGTGATTGCCGCCGGGCTGTTCTTTTCGTGCTCAATTTCATTTTCATCCACCCAGCAATTTCCCAGCCAGACAGCCGAGGGCAGTTCCAGCAGATTCCAGAGATCTTCCTGCCATTGCAGAAGCAGAGTTCGCGGCGCGATTACGAGCACCGGTTTTTCTCCGTAAAGCGCCATCAGCTGGGCCGCCATCGCAAGCTGCAGAGTTTTGCCAAGACCGACCTGATCCGCGAGCACCAGACGGGCCCCTCCGTATTTTCTGTGCTCCAGAAAAGCGCGCTCGACAAAATATTTCTGATGATTCCAGAGTCCGCTCTGTTTTCTGTAAACAGGACTTTCGATCACGGGGGCTGCCGGTTCGGGATCGAACTTCCATTCAGCCACCTGTGTTACGGTGCGCCGGATCGTGCGCAATAGTTCGTCGATGACTTTGCTCGTTAGTTCGCGCGCGCTGGGATCTCCCCAGAGGATTTTAAATTCATTCTCCACCCAGGCGATGCTTTCCGGATCGTCGTCCTCCCAGACGATTTCGTAATTCAGTTTCCAGCCGCTCAGTGTCTCGTTCGCGCTGCCGAGAAAACATTTTTTGCTGCCATCTTTTAAAGTGATGATTCCCGCTTTGCCGTGGATCAGCCCGAATCGATCGTTGGGCAGCACGCGAATCTCCAGTCGTTTGTCGGGGCCGTTGAGAAGGTGATAGAGTCTTTCCAGAAGACTTTTGGGAACACCCTGATTCTGGATTTCCATATCGCACCATTCGGTTCGCATGGCATCTTGAAAGGCCGTCTCCGAAAGATTTTCTCCGGGAGCGATGCGGCCAAAAACAATCTGAGAATTGCAGATGACTCTGGTTTTGCGGATTGCTTCGATTGCTTCGCCGGCCACCTGTAAAATGGATGGGCTGAAATATCCCGCGATGCGATCGTACAGAACAGCGTTTTTGAGACGATCGTTGAGATAGCTCTGCCCCAGGGAGGATCCTGTTTGAGCCTGCTGTCTGGAAGAAAACCGGTGGATCATGCGTGGTCCGCGGCGACAAGAGTCGAAATTTGAAGAGCTTTTTCGGAGGCATCGCGCCAGTCCTGAAGCGTGTGGCCGAACCGGCCCAGGTAGCGTAGAATCGCGGCAATTCGGTCGCGCTCTTTCCAGTAATCCGGTGTATTCGCACGCAAGTAAGCCGCACCCTGTTTGGGCGCATTTTCATTCACGGCGGAAAGTATCGCATAAAGAGCGTGCCTTACCGGGGAGTTTCCAAACCCTTCTTTGCCGAGCAAACGATCCCCAAAATCTTCAGCGGTCATGACGCTGGCCTCATTCGCTTTCAGACTGCCCATCAGACTTTCGTAGTCGCGCACACCGAGGCCTTTCGCCAGTTCCTGAAAAGCGCCCGCTTTTTTTTCGCCTTTCGATTCCAGATCCAGAGCCTTCAAATAGTATCGTTCCGAAGCGCTGAGATCCAACCAGACCCGTCTCTCCAGACCATCCGGGATCAGATAATTGGCCGCAACACCTCTGGCATTTTCAATCAGCGTTTCCAGCGGACCCTTCTCGTTTTTCTTTCTGGCTCGCATCAACTCGCGCTCGACGTCGATGTCTTCGAGCCCCTTGTAAGATGTAAGCACACGCAGAGCGGCGGCGTACGCGGCAAGTTGGTAGTCTGTGTCGGAAAAATTCGGTTCTTCCTTATCCTCGACTTTCTGCATCGATTCAACCTGCCGGGCGACCTCTTCTTCAATCACATGCACCAGATCGGAAAGAAAAGCCACCTCATCCGATGTGTTTTTACGCAGAACAAGCAAAACCGTGCCCTGTACATAGTTGCCTTTTTTTAGTTCCGAACTAATTTCCGTGGCAATTGTCCAGGCGGCCGTCACGCGCAGTCCGGAAGCCCAGAGAATGAGAGCGAGATCCGCCCAGACGCCCGCATCCTGGTGCGTAAACATGACAATCTGCATCCCATTGTCAGGCATGTGTCTGGCAAGATTGGAGTATGCTTCCACCATCGCTCTGCGAAAATCCTCTTCCTGCCCGCGAATCGCCAGAGCACGGCGCGAATCGGAATACCAGTCAGGGAAGAGACGCGTCAGATGTTTTTCATACCAGGCGAGAAAGAATTCGGAAAGTTCGTGGTAATTTACGGCGTCGGCGTAGGGCGGGTCTGTGATCCAGATGTCAGATGTAGAATTGCTGGCAGATGCCTCGCAAGTTTTTACCTCGAACACAGAATTTGCGGGAATACTCGTGGCTCTCCGCGCTGGAGCTGCATATGTGCTTTCTAGCCACGATACACTACTAACCCTAAAACCAGTGTACAT
This sequence comes from Spirochaetia bacterium, assembly GCA_009885105.1. GTDB lineage: Bacteria > Spirochaetota > Leptospiria > Leptospirales > Leptonemataceae > VFLI01. The sequence continues at coordinate 77,822 of VFLI01000029.1, forward strand.
ATAGAATTTAGTTTATAAAAACAAACAAAATGGCAACCGGCCATACTTTCATCACATCGTAAATCGACCCTCGCATAAAAAACAACCTAAA
>VFLI01000050.1 GCA_009885105.1 Spirochaetia bacterium
AAATCCAGAATATTGCTGAGAAATGAGGGTTTCAAGCACTTGTTATAATTTATTGAATAAAAACCGTACTGGATTAAGGTTTAAATATGCTCTTTTTCATGACAACCCCCTGAGGATATCTGTGCGGACGCAGGAGTCGCGGCCATCCGGCGCAATTATTGAATGCATCCGTGTTCCATTTCTACGGCCAGAGACTGCTAAATATCCAGAACATGTCAAGAATATTCAGTCCAGACAAAGCCTGCCCTCCCCTGCTCAAGTCACTGCGCAATTCTGTTCTGCCCGGCCCTTTTCACGAATAAAAAATCCTTTTTTTCCCCATGAGACATAATAGTTCTTGACTGCTTCCCCCGACTTTAGCATGCTAAAGTCACGGCATTGCGCCGGGAGGTTTTTCAGATGCGAGTGTACGCCATAGTCAATTCCAAAGGAGGCGTTGCCAAATCCACAAACGCGGCCCATCTGCTGGCCGCTCTGAACCGGCGCTATCCCGGCGAGGTTCTGGCCGTGGACATCGACGAGCAGGCCACGCTCTCGTCCTACGTGGAGGCCTTTGTAGAAGACGGCGCCGTTCCCGGAGGCGATGTGTTCCGTGTGCTGACCGGTGAGGCGACTCTGGAATCGTCCGTTCTCAAAACATCCATCGGGGATCTGCTGCGCGCCAGCCCTCTGATTCCGGAGCTGCAGCTGCGTTTCCCGCGGGATCCAAAAATGCTGACACGCCTGCGCCGCAGCCTGGAGAAGTCGCACTACCGGGCCGTCGTGATAGACACGCCGGGACGACTGAATATTGAAATGCTGATCGCCGTTGCCAGCGCCGATGTAATCATATTCCCCGTCATACCCAGCGACTACAGTGTGGAAACTCTCGGATCCGTGCGCGAAGCCATCCAGCGCTGCTACGAGGACGAGGACAGAAAGCCCCGGCTTGTCGTGCTTCCGTCCGCATTCGGCACAAGGCAGAACCACAGGTCCATGCTGGACGAAATTCAGTCGATCCCTGGAGCAAAAATTCTCACAGCGATCCCGCTTGATGAAAACGTGAAGATTCGCACCGAGGCAAGGCTGCCTCTCGATCCAAAATCCAAACCGCATGCCGCGTTCGACGCGCTGGCGGCAGAGGTGAGCGCCCTATGAAAAGAAGGACAAGCATTCTCGAAGTTGCATCACGCCGGGACTCGGTCTCATTGCCGGCCTTCCATTCCTCTGGAGCCGGAATCGGCGAGACAAACGGCGAACTGCCCCTGGCGCAGATCCGCACCGATCCGAATCAGCCGCGCAAACATTTCGACACAGAGAAACTGGGCACGCTTGCCGAGTCGATCAAAAGAGTGGGGCTTTTGCAGCCGATCGTCGTCTCGCCCGACGGAAGCGGCGGATACGTTCTTGTCAGCGGAGAACGTCGTCTTCGCGCGGCAAGGCTTGCCGGATGGACGACGATACGCGTGGAAATCAAAAAAGTTGACGAGCTCGATCCGCGCGACATACCGGGCGCGCGCCTGATCGAAAATCTCGAGCGCGAGGACCTCAGTCACCAGGAGGAGGCGTACTCCGTCGCCAATCTGGTGAGCATCTATGGAGCGCAGAAATACGTGGCCTCTCTCGTCTCTCGCAGCGAGGCCTGGGTCTCAACGAAGGTCAAGCATGCAGAACTGATCCAGCAGTGCCCGGAAGCGTCGAAACTCGACAGCACCAGCGCCTCCCGAATCATGGCGCATTCGTCGAACGCGGAGGAGAGAAAGAAACTGATACGAGAAATTCTAAAAGATTCGGGCGGAAAGAACCTGAGAGAGCTGGTCCGCGACGCGACTGGCGGAAAGTCGGACAAAAAAAAGGGCGGCAAAAGCAAAACAGAAGCCGGCCGGGTTTCTCTGTCGGCGCGCCTGGAGAAACTCTCGCGCGATGCCGTAAAAGCTCCGGCCCGTGAAAGGCGCCTGTTCATCGGCAGGCTGGAGACTGTTCTGAGGCAGCTGAAGCGACTTTAGCATGCTGAAGATTCGGTGCCTGGATACGGGCATTCAGATGCCAGATTCCAGGCACAAAAAATATTAAAAAAGTGTGGACAGAAATCGGGATATACTTAACATGTACGTGTACTGTGTCAACAGACCAGTCGACCTGAGCCAGAGCCCGGCAGCGTGTGGAAGCGCTCCGGGCTCTATTTCTTTGTCCCTGAAAACTACATTTTTTATTTGACAAATAAAACATAATATTATTATGTCTCATTAGAGACTGCCATCTTCCACTCATTATGGCAAATCTCTGCGACTCAGGGCGGCTGCGAAAGCATCCTCCTTATTAAATTTTATTAACCATTCTGCCCGGGTAAAGTCATGCCCTGACAGAAAAGGGGGAGAGTTTATGCCTTCACATGCATACGCTTCGCGCAAGCCTTATCGTTCCGCGCAGAAGCAAGTTTCCCGTATGTCCAGACCGATGGACGAAGGGAAGCAAAGATCGTTCTCGCAGTTTCCGCCCTGGATACTCAAATCGCTCCATCTGTTTCACGGAGTGCAGTTGAAAATCGTCAGCCTTATCGTCTACAAGAACGGTTTTGACGATCCGTCCAGGGAATTTTCTGTCCGCTACATCGCCTCAAAGATCGCGGAACCCCGCAGCACTGTGCATCTGCATCTGCGAAAGCTTATCGAAAGCGGATTTGTCAGCGTGAAAGGGCAGGGCCGGCGCAAAATCCAGAAGCTCGACGTGCCCTGGCAGAGTCCTTTTGAGAGCGCAGTCATGCCGGAAAAAGTAATCTCCGTTCGTCCCGTAGCATCGGACAGAACTGTCCAGGTCATGGCACAGTCAGTGTCCAGGCAGTGTGTACAAGTATTAAATCCTGTACCAGTACATAAATCTGTACCAGTACCCTCTTGCTGGCTGAAGGCAAAAGAGTTGCTTCTCAAAAGCATACCAGATCCGATGTATCAGACTTTTATCGAGCCTCTGGAGGCCCGTGAAAGCGAGTCGGGAATTGTGCTTACCCATTCAAATCCGCAGACAATCGCTCATCTCAGGCAGAGATACGATACCTGGATTGATGAAATTCTGCGAAGCTGCGGAAGCAGTCTTGCCGGTTTTCAGGTCCTGCAAGAAACGGCGGTTGCCTGATGAATCTCTTAAATCGACAAAGCCTGTCCGGCCTTCTGTTTCGCTTCCGAGATGGCTTCTTCCAGGATCTGTTCGTGGCAAACGGCCTCTACGATTTTTACATGTCGCTCTGCTTCTTCCTGTGTGGCGAAGGCGGACTGCCAGGTCATATTTCCGATCCGTACTTCCGCGATCCATTCATGGTCTTTCTGAAAAACACTCATAATATGCCTCTGATACAAGTATCGGCCGATTGGAAAAAACAAAAGTTCGGAAAATATCTTTCCGAACCGGCGCGGTTTTCATGCTATTCTGTTGTTGACTCGGCAAATTGAGTGTCCAGGGTCAGCGGAGGATTTTTATGATAGGAGCGATAGCAGGCGACATAATCGGATCAATCTATGAATTCAACAATCACAGATCGACGGAGTTTCCGCTTTTCAGCCCGGAATCCTTTTTCACCGATGATACGATTCTCACCGTCGCTCTTGCGGACAGCATTCTGAATAAAGCGCCGTACGGGAAAAAAATAAAGGAATACTACGGTCGGTATCCCGACGCGGGTTACGGATCGCGCTTTAAGAGCTGGGCCGAATCGGATCTTCGCGCGAAGAGATCGCTGAATATGTCAGGGCGCACTATTACACTCTGAATTATTCCATCGAGCGGTTGCGAAAGGAATACCAGTTCAACGAAACCTGCCAGAACACGGTGCCTCAGGCAATCTTCACATTTCTGCAGTCGAAGGACTTTGAGGATTCAATCCGTCTGGCTGTATCAATCGGCGGCGATACGGACACGCTGGCATGCATAAACGGTTCCATCGCCGAGGCCTTCTACGGAGAAGTGCCGGAAGAGATACAGGAGGAAGTATACAGACGGCTGGACGGCGGCTTGTTGAAGGTTACGAAGGAATTTGCAGGACGGTATTTGGGGCAGGGAAAAGGAGAGGCGGGGCGGCTTTAATTTTTCCCGAACTCCGGAAAAAGACTTTCCGAACTCCGCACTCCCGGAAGCGTATACTGAATGCATGCCTCCTGTTCTTATGAATGACTTTCTCAGCAAATCATCTTTTCTTCGCGGCCTGCAGTGCGAAAAAGCTCTGTATCTCCACAAGCATCATCCGGAGCTTCGCGATGCCATCGACTCCAATCAACGGCAGATTTTCCAGCGCGGCACGGACATAGGAGAGCTGGCCCGGTCGCTCTTTCCGGGAGGCGCAAGCGCGCAGGATTTTCCGGAAGGTTCGAGGCAGACATCTCATACCGGCGCCTTGATCGTCGGCGGGGCGAAGGTGATTTATGAGGCGGCCTTTTCTTATGCGGGCGTTTATTGCGCCGTTGACATTCTTGTCCGTGACGGGGATCGCTGGAGGGTCTTCGAGGTTAAATCGAGCACGAGCGTGCATGAGATCCACCGGCTGGACGCGGCCATTCAGTATTTTGTCCTGACAGGAGCGGGGCTTCGTCTGGACGATTTTCGCATTACTCATCTCAACTCAGGGTATTGCCTGGAGGAAATTCTGGATGTGCAGAAACTCTTTTCGACGGTGTCTGTGATCGACGGTTGTGTGTCGATGCAGGATGACATACGCGACGATGTCGAGCGGCTGCGGAGCGTTCTTCGTCGCAGCGATATTCCATCCGTCGATATTGGAGAACACTGCTCCAGTCCGTATCCCTGCGAGTTTATGGGCCACTGCTGGAAGCACATACCGGAAATTTCCATTTTCGATCTGCGCGGAATCGGACAGAGAAAAGCGTTTGAACTGTACAGAGCCGGAATCGTGCGAATCGACGAAATTCCGGTGGATTTTGAAGCGGGCAGGGCGGCTGTGTATCTTGAGGCGCACCGTTCCGGAGCCGCCGCGATTGACAGAGAGGCGATCCGGGCATTCCTGAATACGCTGGAGCATCCGCTGCACTACATGGATTTTGAAACGATCTTTCCGCCGCTGCCGATCTTTCGCTCGACTCGGCCGTACCAGCAGATTGTATTTCAGTACTGCCTGGGAGTTGAGAATCAATCGCAGATTGTCTGGACCGATTTTCTGGCCGATACCGGCAGCGATCCCAGGCGGCCGTTCATCGAAAGTCTGCTGCGAAATATCCAGAAAACGGGAAGCGTCGTCGTTTACAACAAAACATTTGAAATCGCCCGGCTGCGCGAGCTTGCGGAAGTCTTCCCGGATCTGCGCCGGATGATCGAGCGTCTGATTGCCAGAATCTGCGATCTGATGGAAGTGTTCCGGGACGGCCTGTACTACGATCCGCGAATGCTGCGCAGTTATTCGCTCAAGAAAGTTCTGCCGGTTTTTGCGCCGGAGCTGGACTACGGGCGGCTCGAAATTCAGGACGGCGGTTCGGCCTCACTGGCCTTTGAGGCTCTGCAGAGCCAAACGGATCCGGAGAAAATAAAATCGATCCGTGAAGCCATGATCCGGTACTGCCGCAACGACACGGAAGGGATGTTGCGAATTTACGAGGGACTGGTTATATTATAGAAGAAACTGAGTTCTGGCGCTTGAACAACAATCCTTTGCGTAAAAAAATACTGTCCGGTCTCGCTGGATTCGCTAAAGTATACCATGCGTCGAATTATTACATTGTTATGTCTCGTTTCTACTTTGAGCTGTGTGCAGCCGGCCCTGGACAACGACTGCGACCACATATCGGCCTGCACGCTGCTTGGTTTTACCTATCTCACCGGTGTCAGCTTCTCAACAACTAACAACAGAATCAACCGCACATATACAGGGATCATTTCAGGTCCCAGTGTGTCCATCGAGCTGCCGTATGGAATTTCAAAATCAGCAGTCATCACTCTGTCAACAAACGCAGCCTCCATTCTGGCCGGCGGAGCCGCTTTCACGAACGGCGTGACTCCTCTGGATTTTTCAGTTCCCGTCAATTTCACTCTGAAGGGAAATACGGGAGCGCCACAGTATTACACCGTTACGGCGTATCTGATTACTCCTGTTGCCGACACCAACCAGTCGAACTGTTATGCAGGCGGCGTGCTTTCCAGCTGCCCGGCAACAACATCTTCTGATCCAAGTCAGGATGCGCATTTTATCGATTTGCCGAATGCGAAAGGCATTCAACCAAGCGTTGTGAATCCTCTGTACACCTCCGATTCCATCAATCCGGACCGGCTGAGAGGGCTGGTCTGGAAAACCTGCCAGGAAGGCTTCACCGGAATCGCCTGCGGCGGCGGCTCGCTTTCGCCTCTGACTCATGCAGCGGCCGGAACTTCCTGCGCGAATCTGAACAGCGTGAATTCAGGCGCCGGATACGCGGGACTGAAGAAATGGAGACTGCCGACTCTGCAGGAGTTGAATCAGCTTCTGGAGCAGGATCAGGCGGGAAATATTTTCTGGAATACATCTCTGTTTCCAAACGCTCCGAGCACGGTGGGCGCGAATCTGTACCGCTGGACCTCTTCCATGATTCTGCCGGCAGCCACATCGGCGATGGCGGTCAATGAACTGCACCAACCTCAGGCGACAGGCACCACGAATCCAGTACACTGTGTGAACGGCGACAGCCCTCCTGCGGCCGATCTGCTGGACAACGGCGACGGAACAGTGCTCGACAGAAGAACAAAGCTCATCTGGCAGAAATGTTCGATGGGGCAGGCGAATGACACCGGTTGCAGCGGCGCCCTGGGAACGGCGTCCTGGTCCGGCGCTCTTGTGTACTGCAAGAATCTGAATCTGGCAGGAAAAACCTGGCGGCTGCCCAGTATAACGGAGCTTGTCACTTTGCTGGACATATCAAAGCCCGCGCCGTTTCTGGATACGATCCGATTCCCGAATTTGACCATCGCCGATTTTCATTCTTCCACAACTCAGATGAGTAATGTTGTTTATAACTATATTTTAACACTCAGCACTCCCGCCGTCGGAGGACTTTCCGGAAAAGGCACCCCTTACAATGTAAAATGCGTGAGCGGACCTTAAAACCGCTCATTTGGAAGAATTCTTTCCGAACCTGCGCATGGATTCATGTATAATGAAGACATGCCTAAAAAAGCCAGAACACAAAACAGACCGCTTCCCGCGCGCCGCAGAAGCCGTGCAGCCAGTGCCGGCCGGTTGATAGTTCAGGAGTCTAGAGACCGCCTCAATCTGACGTATGCAGCGCGCATCATTTCCGTGCTGCCTTTTTCCAGGGCCGCATACCGGTTTATGGAATTCTTTGTTACGCAGGCAGAGAAAACCGCCATCGTGCGAATTGCAGGGGGCCGAAAGGTACGCTTTAAAAAGAGCGAAAAACTCGACATCATCGACATCGGCTATGATTACGAAGAATCGCCCTCCCGTGAAGACCTGGCCCCGGCCTGCAGCGCCGTCGTAGGAAGACCAGCCCGGCATGCGAAAGTAGTCGGATTCTTTTAAGATTCTCTGTCCAGAAGAGCCGCCGCGACAGCATCATCTGGATCACGAACCATTCGGAGTACATGGACGATTCGCTCCGCCGAAGATTCGATTTCAGTCTTTCGTTCCAGCCGTTCGACCGCCGCGAGCGAGTGCGCGTCTGGCAGCATGTGCTGGAGTCAAGCCCTGTGAAATCGCAGGTTTCCGGGAATTTTGTGGAAAAGGCCAGCGAACATTTCATTGTAAACGCGGCTGGAATTTTCATAGCCACCACGAATTTTCTGCAGACGCTCGATCCCGCAAGCATGCGACGCTTCTCCTGGAAAGTGGAATTCCGGCCGCTGAATCCGGAAGGAAAAAAACGACTGTACTCTATGTTTTTTCCGGACAGAGCGCTTGAATCCGCGGACGAATTGAAACTCTGCGCGATTTCGCCGCTCACGCCGGGAGATTTTCGCGCCGTGGAAATCCGCCTGGACGGAAGATGCGGTCTGGATGCGCCTGAAATTCTTTCCGAGCTGGCCTCCGAGGTCCGTTACAAAGAAGAGAATCGCAGCCGGCCGATGGGATTTCGGTCCGGCTGACAGCCAAACAGCGCCGGACGTCGGTATGTTCGGCGCGCTCGGCGCTCACACGGAATAAAACAGATCCAGAAACTTCACGAAAGCGCTGGGTGTGCCTGATCGGAGAATTGTGATCTTCGCGTCATCCATGCCGCATTTTTCCAGGATGAGATTCACGGCCCATTTCGCCGTCACGTTGGTTTTTTCCATGAACACGCAGGCATGCGGCACGAATGTGAGATCTCCCGTGAACAACAGATTGTCTACAGGCGACTGCGTGTAAGGCCTTTTGATTTCATCGCCGGGCAGGTAGCGGGTGTAGTTGCGCCATTTGTTCAGATACCAGGACTGATACGGAGGGATGTCCGGGATTGCGATTTTCAGCTCTTCGTAGCATTTTTTTACGATTTCCTCGTCGGGGAGATGGGACACAAGATGCACTTTGGCGATCTGAGTTTCGATGATGGAAACATCCATGCCGGCGTATTCTTTCAACATCGCCGTCTTCTTGCCGTCATCCGTTTCGCGCGGCAGGCTCCAGTTGATCGTGATGCCCAGATGGTCGAACCCGGTGGCAAAAAAATTCATGTCCGTGCCCCGGGACGAGGCGAACCGTTTCTTCCAGAAATCGCTGCCGTTGAACCAGAAATCCACAATGTAGACGTCTTTGGGATGCAGTTTTGTAATGTTCTGAAAGTAACTGGCCGGGTCCTGGTTTTTTATGCTTATGATGTCATCCTCATTCAGAGGGGCCTTTTTCGCAATTTCCGTCAGCTCGTCGATGTTCGCGTAGACGAGTTTTCTCGCGCCGGGAATGTCCAGAGCGCATATGAAATAATCGGCCGTGTAATTTTTTGCTTTTTTGTCGTCTGCGGAAAGATTCTGAAGATTCTCTCCTCCGGCTCCGCAGAAAGGGCAGCGGTCGTGATTGTCGTTTCCGTAGATCAGCTCTCCGCAGATGCGGCATCGCCGTACTTTTCCCGGCCCGATATTCTGAGTCGCCAATCCCTGGACACGGCCGTCCTTGAATAGGATCTTCTCGACTTCGCTGTTGAAATGAATCACTCCGCCCCGGCTGCGAATGTAGTCGGCCATCGGAACGATGAATGTTTCATCGGGGGGGCTTGCGAAAAGACTGATTTCCATATCCGCGGCCGAGCCGGAAATCAGCTGCATGAGCAGGCCGATTGTGAGCGCCGAACAGCTCGTCACGTTGTCGAAATAGGCCATCTCTGCGATGCTGTCAAAAAACTTGTCGATCACATTTTTCGACATGCCCTTCTGACGGCCGTATTCGGCGAACGTCACTGAGTCCAGATATTCCCTCTGCTCTGTGTCCGTGTAGTCGAAGGTGAACAGATGCGAAATCGCGGACATCATCGCCGCTCCCTGGCCTTTCTCAATCAGCTCCAGATTCTGGAAATTCAGAGTCTGCTGGATTCTCGTGAAAGGTCCGATCCAGGTCGGGCGGGGCAGGTGGCTGCGCGTGCCGTCTTTGTCCAGAAAACTGTAGATTGAATGTCCCTTCGGCAGATCGACGAGCGGAAATTTATAACGGCCCATGAACTCGCGCAAATTGTTGTAGAATCCCCATACGGCGTGCAGGCCGTGTTCGCGCACGAATCCGGCAAACGACGGATCTTTTTTTATCGGCAGATCATCCGGCCCGAAGTTTTTGTCGCGCCAGGATTTCAGTTTGCCGCCCAGACTGCCGGATTTTTCGAGTATCGTGACCTGAAAACCGCGAGCGGCAAGCTCGACGCCGCACTGCAGGCCGGAAAGCCCCCCGCCGATGATGCAGACTGATTTTCCGTTGGGCGGCAGCTCTTTTTTATTCTCCGCCACATCCGGATATTTGTCCGTGTATATGGCGCGTGCTGGCAGAAATGATGCGCCGCCGGCAAGAACGGCCGCGCCTCCCGCGCCCAGCGCGATGAACTTTTTACGAGAGATCTTTTTTTCAGTCATGGCTGTGCCGTGCGAAGATCGACGAGGTCCACCTCGCAGCCGAGACGGAGCGACAGCTCCGCCTGTAAATCCAGCTCAGGCCGCAGGCCGATGTCCGTGGTAAAAAGCACGCCGAGATCCACATCGCTGGATGCGGCAGCTTGGTTCCTGGCGAGGGAACCGAACAGAACGCACAGGGCAATTTGCGAACCTCTGTCAGTAAGCAGAGGCTTCAGAATGTCGATTGTTTTTTCCAGTGTTTTCAAAGGATTAACTGCAGCTTCGGATATCGCGGCCAATTTGGTCAAGATCAAAAAAGTTGGTCCATATCAATATGTTTCTGGTTGCAAAAATAACAGGGCCGGCAGCACAATGATCCATGCAGAATCTCATGCAGTGCAAACAGTGCTCCGGCGTTGATTTTGAGAAAATCAGCGATCATTTTTTCCGATGCAAGCACTGCGGGGCCACATACATGCCCGATTCCAGGCCGCCATCCGCCCATCCTTCCGACGGGATCCCCCGGCCGCCGCCGGCTTCCCCGATCTCGGCGTCGTCGCCCCGCGCCCGCATCGCAATACTTGTATCTATGGCTGTTGCCGGCGCGATCATCGCGGGAGCAACCGCTCTGATTGTATTAACACGCTCGTCGCGCATGCCCAATGGAAACAGAAATTCTTCTTCGCAGAATGAAAAACCGGAAGCGCTGAGCGAATACGGCTCTGAGGCGATTCAGGACCAGCCAAAGCCGGAGGGATCTTTTACCCGCATTGCGGAAATACCGGATTCTATTGGAAATGTATACTTTATGGGTATCTATAAGAATACGGGAAAATCTGCGATGCAGAAGCCGATGGTGACCATCGTTCTTTATTCCGCCTCGGACAGGAAGATCGCAAGCGGCCGCGGTTATGCAATCCGTGAGACGCTCCTGCCCGGCGAAGAAACTCCAATCATCGTGCTTGTCAGCGATCCGCCGAAATATTCACGCTTTGAAGTTGAAAACGAACCGGCGGCTCCGTACGAATTTATGGATCAGGAGCGCATGAAAATGTCATTTCGAAATGTGCTGATGAAGAAAGGCCGTTATTCCGGTTATGAGATCGGCGGAGAGATCGTCAACGAGAGCGACAGGGAAGGGCGGTTCGTGAACGTCATCGGTCTATTGCTCGACAGCCAGAACCGGATCATCGGCGGCGGAACCGGATACATAGGGGAGCAGACCCTGGGCTCGGGCGACTATGCGGCTTTTAAAATTGATGTCACCACCGTCAAAGGCATACCGGCTTCTTTCATACTCGATTACAGCGGTACTCCCGCGAAATAGCGGCTGCGAATCGCCGTGCGTTACCCTGCGCGACGCTTAAAGCCGGAGAATTCCGGGAATCGGGCGGTATATAAAGTAAGAGCCCGAGGTTCGCTTGTTCAGATCCATTTCTGTCACCTGGACGAATCGCCTGTTGGAAACATTTTGATGCGCCAGCCTGTAATGGAGCGGCCCCAGAACCTCGTAGATGATTGATGTGTGATTCGGCACGCCCAGTGTTGTGGTTCGCGTGACGCCGCCGGGCAGCTTCTCCTCAATGCGAAAAGAGCGAAACTGTATGATGTCGCCCGGCAGAATTTCATCCGTTGCCGGATCGATCAATTTCCCGAACCGCGTCGGCCGGCTCCAGTCCGCGCCTTCTCTGTCCAGAACAGCCTGCACCAGATCCCAGCATTCGCCGCGCCCAATGATTTTGCCCATCGATTCGTTCACAAAATCCAGAACCTTCTGGTTCAGAGTGCCGGCGGAAGCGTCATTGTAATTGCCGTTGGCCTGTATGTTGAAAAATCCAATTCCTTCAAATTGAAGGCTGCCTGCAGTACGTGAGCCGTACAGACTGATTCGGTAAACGCCGGGACCGGTTTTGATCAGATACCTCACAGAGAAACTGCCGTCCGCATTCAGGGGGATTGTCTGCGACTTTTTTCCCAGTGGCGGCGATGTGATCTCTATCATCAGCATTTTCAGCCGGCTTGTGCCTCTGAGATCCAGGAAATCATCTGCCTGCGCCGGGGGAGCCTGCAGCTGCAGGAGAGACTCGCCGCCGGTGTAGTAAGAGATCTGCGCGCGATTCTGGCTCTGCGAAAGCAAAGCGCCGAACGACGCGGCCATCAGGATCAGTGGAAATAGAAATCTCATGAGAACAGTATAGATAAATTATCGCACAGTGTCCAGAAAATATCGGACTCGTCGTTTACGTTTCCGTGCGGGGCAGAACGGTCCCTACGGTCTGCAGAATCATTTTCACTTCCTCTATCCGTCCGGCCTCCAGGAAGTATCTGTGATGTTCCGGGAATCGAGCCGTCGGCCTTTTGTCAAGATGTTTGAGAGGGCACCAGGCCGCCTCAATCTGCGACAGAGCGTTCGTCAGGCGGATGGAAAAATTTTTCTGAGAGCGCAGAAGAATCCGCGCCAGTCCCGTGTACTGCGCAGCAAAATTTTCATGCTCCACCAGGGACTCGGCCTCCCGGATTCCGATGCGGCGCATGCCCAGAGGCCTTGAGACAAGAATGTTGTAGATGAGCTGCAGACCGACCAGCTGCATGACGATGGCAATCGGCGAGTTCAGAATCAGAACAAGCGTGATCAGAATTTTCGCCGTCAATGAAAGTTTTTTCTCCGATCTGTTGATCTGTTCCAGCTTCACGTTCATCGCATGGCAGATGCCGTTCGCATATCCGCAGAAGTCGCAGTTGAAGCGGTCCCACCAGGAAAGATCGGCGATCTTCCATCGCTCTATCAGAATGTAATCTCTCAGCCGGATCCGCGGAAGGTCCATCAACGGAGTCAGAACATGCTGGATCATCAGAAAAAGACCCGTCACATGCGATATGAGAAAAAGAGGTATGGAAAGATACATCGACAGGCCGCCGGAGAGTACACGCAAAAGCCCGAGTCTTTTGATATGACTGCCGGCAATCGGCCAGATCAAAGCCAGGTCGATCCTGTGCCATTTGACTCTTTCCCGGGGCGGATTCTGTGTGAATACAAATTCCGAGTCTGTTTTCTGCAGCGCCATGGCTCAGTTTTGCATCCTGCATTCCTAATGTCAAGACACAAAGCCAGCCAGATCGGGCGAGGACGTGACGACCGGCGGCAATTTTTTACAATTCGGAAAATCTTTTTCCGAAAACGGGGCTCCTGCCGGCATATAATAATACTATGAATCATCCACGTTTGCTCAATTCCAAGAATGCTCTCAAAACACTGAATTTGATGGCCGTCGCTCCTTCCATTTTTACCGACGAACCGGCGTCCGGAATGTCGAACCGCTATGAACATGTTTCCACAATGAAAATTGTGGACGCCCTCTGCCGGGAAGGCTGGACGCCTTCTTTTGCCGTGGAAAAACGCTCGCGGCTTGCCGGCCGGATCGGGTATCAGAAGCATATGATCCGATTTCGCCGCGGCACACCTGAGAGGGTCGGCGACACAATCCCGGAGCTGCTTCTCACCAATTCGCACGACGGTTCGACTTCGTTTAAGATCCAGGGAGGTCTTTTTCGCCTGGTCTGCGGAAACGGACTTGTGATTGCCGACAGAACATTCGGGCAGGTGCGCATGCGCCATGTGGGATTTGACGCAGCTTACGCCCTGGCCGTTGCGGAGGATTTCTCAGGCCGTCTGCCACAGATCGGCTTGATGGTCGACGCTATGCAGTCAAGGGTCCTGACGCCGGCAGAAAGGACCCGGCTCGCCGTTCGCGCCATCCGCCTTCGCTGGCCCGGCCGCCGCGGATTTCGGATCCGTCCGCGTCAGCTGCTGAAAGAGCGCCGCAGGGATGATTCCGGCTCGAACCTCTGGCTGTCATACAATGTAATACAGGAGAATCTCATGCGCGGCGGTCTGGAGACAAATTTGAAAAACGAAAAATCCCGGACAAGCAGACCGGTCCGTTCGATCGACGAAACGATTCGCCTCAATACCGGCCTCTGGGAGCTGGCCTCGGCGATGATATGAAACAATCGATTGTGACAACCCGGCGACAGACGATTCCGGTCTGGAGGCCGCCGCATTCATGGAGGAGATTGCGCGAATGGCGGCTCGCGAACTGGGGGACAGCATTCGCCTCGTCCGGATTCCCTGCGCCTGACATGATCAGAATTTCAGAATGACCTTGCCCATGTTCCTGCGTTCTTCAATGTAGCGGTGCGCCTGTGCTGCGTCCTGGTACGGAAAGACTTTATCGACATGCGGTTTGATCCATCCTTCGGCGATTCCGCCGAGAATGACGCCCATCCATTCCCTGATTTTTTCCTGTTCGCCCCACATGCGTCCCATGTTGACTCCAAATACGGCCCGATTTTTGCTCATCAGCGAAATCGGCCCGAAAGACGGCATGCGGACAGCCGTTGCGACCAGCTTCAGCACGCCGAGCAGCGCGGACTCCTTCGCTGTGGAAATTCCAAACATGCCGAGACGGCCTGTGGACCGAAGCGCCGCGTAACTTTTCGACCAGTGTTTTCCTCCCAGAGGATCGATGACCAGGCCCACGCCGCCGCCCGCGTTGTGGATGAGAATGGATTCGGATTTTTTCAGAGCGCCCATCACGACAAGAAGCTGGTACGCTGTGAGATACGTGACGGGAATTCCGGCTGCCTGCTCGAAGGAGAGACCCTCAGGAATTTTAAAAACCTGCGACGAAGGCACGCTGATGAGATCGCAGTATCCGCCGAAGCGCGTCAGAGCGAAAACCCGGCTGCCTTTCCAGCTCGAATCCGCTTCCGGACCGGCATCCTCAACAATTCCCGCAACTTCATATCCGACGACGCTGGGAAGCTTTGGCGCATCCGGATACAGACCGATCCTGGCCATGACATCGGCGAAATTGATGCCGCTGGCATGAACGCGAATCAGAAAATCGCCTCTGCCCGGTTTTGGATCTGGCTTCTCTTCAATCTTCATGACTTCAGGTTTTCCGTGGCGCGGGATGACGATTTGTTTCATATATACCAGTAAAAGATTTCGAAATGCGGTCAAGTCGAAAAGACGGGTATATTGGCGTAGAAAGACGAATGTCCGCGCAATTGCTCCACTTCTCCAGGGTGATTGTTGAGTATCAGCCGGTCTGAAACATCCGAAGCACTGCAGCGTCAAAGTCCGTATACTCATCGCCAGTTTTCCAGAGGCGTGATTTTGATGCTTCCGCGTTCTGGTAGCTCCATTCAGCCACGGTCGTCGCTGTTTCGAGGTTGCAGACAAATTTGCCGCGGAGCTCCGTGTCGATCTGTCCGCCCCACTGGACATTTCTTTCGCGCCATTTCGCAACATGTTCCGCGGCCGCCAGCGTGTCGCTTTTCTCAAGATTGCAGGAATCGTGGCAGAGTACAAAATTGTGACCCAGGTCGTGCGGATACTGCGACCAGGGGATGAAATGGTCGACGTGGGATTTGTCCCGCAGCGGACGGGCGCAGTAGAAGCAATGTCCGTTCTGCCGTTCGAGCAGGACAGGGGCAGCGCTGCGAATCGCGCGTATGTCGGATGGGATCCGCATGATGCCAGTAAAGTTCGATGAACTTTGCGCCGAGCTCCTTCAGGTCGATTTTCAGCATGCCCCGGCTGTCCGGGTTCTTCTCCACGCAAAGGTCGGCAATGCCGTGCAGAAGCGCAAATTTGTACGTGGCGACGAATTCGCCTTCGCCGAAAATGCGCTGGATGTAACGCAGAAATTCGAGCTGCTGATGCTCTGTCGGTTTCAAGGCTCGGTCCTGTAGATTGTTTTGCCGGGAATGACAGAGCGCACCCCGCCGCGGGGATCGGGATGGTCGCCTTTTTTCCTGGGTATGAGATGAACGTGCACATGTCCCACCGTCTGCCCGGCGGCCGAACCGATGTTGATTCCCACATTGTAACCGTCGGGATGAAAATCCGTTTCGAGTTTTTGTTTCATGGTGTTGACGAGATCCCAGATCGCTGCCTGCTCTTCGCGCGATAAGTCGAAATAATCTGCAACAACTCGCCTGGATATGATCAGTGTGTGTCCTTCGGCGACAGGGAAGGCGTCGCGAATCGCGAAAGCATGCGGGTTTTCGGCAATTACGGGACGATCGAGGAAAGGTGAGGTTTTCATAAGAATTGAATATAGTTCAGAATATACAGTATATCATTGTTGGAAACAATAATTCATTTTAATTCGATGAAGCTGTCAAATTTTAGATCCCCGCTGCGAAAATCCCGCGTGTTACTCGTTATCAGTCATCTGCAATTAACGAAAAAGGCCAGTTTCGTCAAGACTTTTCCCGGCCAGTGTTCGACCGGAATGTTCGCATATCAATAATATCAGTTTGTTTATATTTCCTGAGAACAAGCAAGTCTTTATCCCCGGTTATCATGCAATCTGCAGTGACATATTCACACAGCTGCAGAAGATGATTGTCATTTGGATCTCTGCATAAAATGGGCAATTTTGTATCAGGAGTGACAAAATGAAAACCGGACCGAAGGAAGTTCGCATATTCCAGAGCAGAGGTCCTGGGCACTTTCAGTTTTTTGCAAAGTATTCGGATGAACTCGTCAATAATACCCTGAGAAATAAAGAGTTCGTGATATCTTACTGCCTCTTCAAGAATGTCTGCCGCGACTCCAGAAAAAACGAGGGCGGAAATGAGTATGTTTGTATCAAGGACGAGTTTCAAATTTTAGCCAGAAGCTCTTCTTCGCTGTACATACCTGCCTTTTCAGCAAACGGCCGAAGTTCTGATCGGATTCGAGAGGTTTCCTGGAGGAACAAATACTGCCGGACAGCTTCCTGTACAAGATCGCTGCGAGTGGCATGTTTTTTCTTTGCCAACCTGTTGAGCTTGCGGACAAGGTCACCGCCCATGCTTATAGAGACAACTTGACGCATATATTACAATGTAATAAAGACAAATAAATCTGTCAAGAATACTATCAATGAAAACATAAACAAATCCCGTGCGGGTCTTGATCTGCTGACGGAAGATTGCAGGATTCTAACCGGAGGCCGAAGCCGTCAGTCTGTAATTTTCTGGCCCGCGCCGCATATAAGATTTGACTTACATACAAAGTTTGTATATTATGCCTGTATGGGAACTTCGACGGTAAACATCTCGTTTCAAAAAGACCTCCTCAAGGCGATTGATTCTATCGCAAGAAAGGAAGCAAGAAGTCGGTCGGAGCTTATCCGTGAAGCAGCCAGAGCTTACATTGAGCGCGCCCAATCCTGGGATAACCTCTTGAAATATGGAAAATCAATCTCCAGGAAAGCAAAACTGAAAGAATCCGATATTCATTCTGAAATAGCAGCCTATCGCCGAGAGAAGCGCTGAATTGATCTCGGCTGTCCTGGACACGAATGTAATTATTTCGGGAGTCCTGTTTGGCGGACTCCCTGGGAAATTATTACAGTTTGCCGCGCGTGATCAGTTCCAATTGCTCATTTCCGACGCGATTTTGCACGAACTGACCGAGGTCTTAAAGCGTCCTAAATTCAAAATTCCACTTGAGTTCGTAAGTGAGTTAAGGCTCGAATTGAACAGAACGGCCAGCCTGGTAATTACTCGCAGCAAAATCGACGCGATCAAAGCTGATCCCGCTGACAATCGAATACTGGAATGCGCCTATGATGGGCGTGCGAATTTTATTGTTACAGGCGACAGGGAGCTGCTGCAGTTTGAAATATTTCGAAAAATAAAAATAGTGTCCGTTTCCGAGTTTATGAAAATAATCGAAGAATCATAGCAGAACGGCGCCGGCGCTGGAATTGAGAGCCGTCTTAGCCCGATCTATTCATGAACCGGCCTCCCCGGCGGAAGCCAGCGCAAGGACGAAATTATCTTAAATATTTCCAAATA
>VFLI01000101.1 GCA_009885105.1 Spirochaetia bacterium
ATTCTTGATTTTGTTTCCATTGTATCCTCCTGCATAATTTAGCCGGAGGATAGCACACTCTCCATTACCGCGCAAGGTGGGCTGGAATTGACGGTTACAAATATTCAATTAATAATTACTCGACGATCAGGCAACGGTCCCGTCATGGATGTATCATATGAGAAAAGCCCTCTGCTGTATTTTCATATACTCCGCAGTACTCCTGATGTCCTGCCGTCCTTCCACCGCAGACTGCAGCAAGGACGATCTGACCTGCAATCCGGTGATGTCGCTGCTACGGCGCAATCCTTGTTATCTTTCGCACTTTGAATTGATCCAGCCCGCGAACTGGTCTCTCTTACAGACGGAACTCAACTATCAAATTTCGCTGGGGCAGTCAGCGGATGCGACAATCACCGCATACGGCACCCCGGCGCCGGGCGCTGCTGCATATGCCGCAGGAATTCTTGCTCCGAACGGAAAGATCTATCTTGGTCCTCGTAACAATACGTCTTATCGATTTATAGATACGTCTAACGATACTATCAGCACATTCGGTCCGGCAGCGCCCGGCGCCAACGCATATCAAGGAGGAGTGCTTGCCCCGAATGGCAAGATTTACCTGGTTCCGTTAGGCAATACGTCCTATCGCTATATAGATACGTCTAACAATACTGTCAGCACATTCGGTCCGGCAGCGCCCGGCGGCAATGCGTATGCAGGAGGAGTTCTGGCACCGAACGGGAAGGTCTATCTTGTGCCTGCCAACAGTACGTCTTATCGATATATTGACCCATCTAATGACACGGTTGTAACATTCGGTCCGGCGGCGCCGGGCGTATCCGCTTATAACGGAGGAGTCCTTGCGCCGAACGGGAAGATCTATCTTTTTCCGGACAGCAATGCATCCTATCGATATATTGATACATCGAATGACACCGTAAGCACATTCGGCCCCGCATCGCCGAGCGCGAACGCTTATAACGGAGGTGTGCTTACGCCTAACGGAAGGATCTATCTTATCCCGTACAGCAGTCCGTCTTATGCGTACATTGACACATCGAACGACACGGTAAACACATTCGGTCCGGCGGCACCGGGTGGTGGCGCATACAACAATGGATTTCTTGCCCCGAACGGAAAGATTTACCTTGTTCCATTAAACAGTACATCCTATCGATATATTGACACATCTAACAACACCGTCAGCGCGTTCGGCCCGGCGGCGCCCGGCGGCAATGCGTATGCCGGTGGAGCTTTTGCGCCGAACGGTAAAATCTATTTTGCCCCATACAACAATACTTCGTATCGATATATCCAGACAAACGCAAACGGTTCGTTCTGTCCGGCCATTGCGCTATCGGGATATTTCAATAAGTACTGAGGCGGGGTTTCACATCATGGAGTAATGTTAATGAAATAGAATAAATTTTACACTTATACTTATCGTCATTGCATCCGCCGGCTGCCTGCGCGCGTCGCGATCGGATCTCGATGTCTGGAGCGTGCCGGGGCTGTCGTTTTTTCTGTAAAAAAATGCAAAGACAGAAGAAAATTGATGCAAACTTGGAGAGTAAATATTATTCGTTAAAATATATGATTTTCGAATGGGATGAAAGTAAAGCGCTTTCGAATCTGGCAAAACACAGGGTTGGTTTTTTAGAAGCGGCAACCATTTTCAGGGATTTTTTCTCCATCACTATCGCAGATCCTGACCATTCGCAAGATGAAAATCGTTATATTACAATAGGGCGTTCGGAGAAAAACAATTTACTCGTTGTAGTTCATTCCGATATGGATGAAACTATTCGCTTGATTTCTGCTCAGAAGCCCGGAAAAAGTGAAAGGAGAATGTATGAAGAAAAGTAATCAAAGAGAGCAGGATATGCGTGCTGAATATGATTTTTCCGGGGGCGTTCGAGGCAAATACGCTAAGAAATTCCAGGCAGGAACGAACATTGTAAGAATAGAACCGGACCTATTTAGAGAATTCCCCAATGAGAAATCCGTCAATCGCGCTTTGAAAGACTATCTGAAATTGAAAAAAGCCTGAAAACTTGAAAAACAGCATATCAGGCCGATTATAGATGGATAATATGAAGAAAGCCCTCCGCTGCATTTTCCTGTTCCCCGCAGTTCTCCTGCTGTCCTGCCGTCCTCCCACCGCAGACTGCAGCAAGGACGATCTTACCTGCAATCCGGTGATGTCGCTTTTGCGGCGCAATGCCTGCAGTCTTTCGCACTTTGAAGTCATCCAGCCGGGAAACTGGCCCATTGTACAGGCTGAAATCAACTATCAAATTTCGCTGGGGCAGTCATCGGGTCCGGCAATCACCTCATTCGGCCCGCCGGCGCCGGGGGGCGGCGCGTATGATGCCGGAGTGCTTGCGCCGAACGGGAAGATTTATCTTCCTCCACGCAACAATACATCGTACCGGCTTATCGATACTTCAAACGACACCGTCAGCACGTTCGGTGAGGCAGCGCCGGGCGGCAATGCGTATTACGGAGGAGTGCTGGCTCCGAACGGAAAGGTTTATTTTGTTTCTTATATCGCTACTTCGTATCAATATATTCAGACAAAAGCAAACGGTTCGTTCTGTCCGGCGATTGCGCTGTCGGGATATTTTAATAAATACTGATGCGGGGGACGACGGCGAGTAATTTCAGAAATCGTTTTATGTTAAATGTCGATTTATGTACGGATTTCCACCAATTTTTAGGCTTGACCGTTTCTCGATCTGCACCTGATAACAGTATATTCTTCGGAAACAGAAAAAAAATACCGCGAAAAAATCATAATTGAATGAGAATTTACATTGATACGTCAGTAATTGGAGGGTGTCTGGATAAAGAGTTCAGTCTGGTTTCCAATGTGTTTGTTTCTCGTGTTCGGGATGGTGTAATAAATGCCGTAATATCCGATCTGACACTCAGAGAATTGAGGCTGGCCCCTGAAAGCGTAATGGATGTCTTTGATTCCATACCATCTTCCTGTATAGAATCTGTCCTGCAAACTGAGGAAATTGAAATCTTGCGGAATATTATATTTCTGAAAGTGTCATTTCAGCAACCAGCATATCTGATGCTCTGCATATCGCCATAGCCACAGTGAACCGAGTGGACGTTCTGGTGAGTTGGAATTTTAAACACATTGTTAATTTGAATCGCATACGCGGATACAATGGAGTGAATCTGATGCACGGATACCCGTTACTTGAAATCCGCACTCCCGCGGAGGTTATCTCCTATGAAGGATAAAAAAAAAATTGATGCTGTTGAGATGATGCGTAAGATTCGCGATCAGGTGGATCGTGAAATTAAAGGTATGAATCATTCACAGTTAAAAAAATACCTGGAACAAAATATAGATTCAAAATACAAAAAATATCTGGAATCTGTCAAGAGTAAGTAAAGAAGGCAATGCCAGCCTCTTTGAGGACGATCTGACCTGCAATCCGGTGATGTCCCTTATATCGCTACTTCGTATCAATATATTCAGACAAAAGCAAACGGTTCGTTCTGTCCGGCGATTGCGCTGTCGGGATATTTTAATAAATACTGATGCGGGGGCGAGGCTGCAGCTGGACTTATTTTTGTTACATCGCCACGGGAGTCAACGTATAGACTTTAGACATTCGAGTTGCTGCCTGAAGGTCGCCCCTTCTCAGGGCATCGCGGATATCGTCCAGCCTGTAAACATCTTCCAACGCAATGTAAGGCGACCATCCAGTGCTGTCGTCAGTCAGCAAGATTTCGACTTCCGCCATGTAGTTACCTTCATGAATTAATTTTCGTACTCGTCTCTCACTCATCTTTTCCTCCTGAGCCAATCCGCATCCCATTTTTCAGGATCCGGTCGATAAGCTGTAACCAACACGGCCGGTCTCGAAAATCCTTTTGGAATTCCCCATACTGAGTGAACTGGATTGCCTGCGGTATTATACTGCAATAATAATACACAGGGCCCTTTTGCATAATCCGGATACTCTTCTACAACCTGCGCAGCTCGTATATCTTTGACCAGGTCGCGCACACGAATATTGTCATGGGCCAATTCGTCATATCCGTGATTTGATACCAGCACATCGCCCGCTTCAATAAGACCGGCCACCAGGGGAAACACCAACTCCATCCGGTCATTGCTGCATGTCCATGTTAAAAAATCTAATAAAATTTCTCGACATATGGGACATTTATCTCCTGCTGTATTGCCGTCCTCCCGGCGCCGACTGCAGCAAGGACGATCTTACCTGCAATCCGGTGATGTCGCTTCTGCGGCGCGATGCCTGCAGTCTTTCGTACATGGAAGTTATCCAGCCCACGAACTGGCCCATCGTACAGAGTGAAATCAATTATCAAATTTCCAGAGGCCAATCGGGAACAGAAAGCGTGAGGCGAGTCTTTTCGTTCGATCGGCACAGTATCAAGAATAAATCTGAAAACCGGCAAATTTAAAGTGATTATCAAAACTAAAAACGGTGTCAATTTTGTTTTCCCTCATAAGAAGGAAGGAAACTGCATCCGTAAAACCGACTGATTTATCCGCATATTTAGCCATCAACTGAAGCGCCGCCAGCTCGTCTTCCTTCCTGGTGCGGATGATATCAAAGTATGGCGATTCGTAAATTTTATTAATTTTTTCCACGGCAAATTGTGTTCCGGCCCACCGTTCGAGCAGAGTAGCCGTTTCATTAATAATCAGGATGCTGAGCAGGCACTTCGTTTTCCGCATTTGAACTTTTTTCCAGAGGGCCAGGCTTTTCTTATGGAACTGGTCGTGCTCCAGGTATCTTGCAACAAACGCTCCGGTGTCGACGAAAATCATTTGCGACCGTACATATACTCGTCCAGATTTTTCGACGCGTCCGGCGGAACTTTTCCTTCAAAGAACGATTCATCGGAAAAGAAAGAATCCCTCTCCGGTGTGGGGCGATCCATGATCATCCTTTCCAGGCCCCTGCGGACCAATTCGCCGAAAGATATGCCTTTCTGCCTTGCCGCCTTTTCCGCCCTGATTTTGAGGTCCGGAGGGAGTAAAATTGTTGTTCGATCCATATACATATATATGAATATGGATCGAGTAAGGCAAGCACAATTTTGTTTACCGGCACAGGTTTCATAAATGGAGATTATGGAAAGAAATCTATTGTTGTGTTATTAATACTGCAAAGATATGGTACCCTGGTTGCAGGACCGGTTTTTTTGTTGACCATGGATGAGAAACTGTAGTATCACATTCCAGAGAAGCGGTTCTGGCGCCCGGCTGAAAGATGCGGATATTAATGGTTGGATTTAAGTACAGGGAAAATGTGAAAAAAGGTATTCTAACCATTCTGCTCTTCTCCGCAGTGCTCCAGCTGTACTGCCGTCCTCCCGGCGCCGACTGCAGCAAGGACGATCTTACCTGCAATCCGGTGATGTCGCTACTACGGCGCGATGCCTGCAGTCTTTCGCACTTTGAAGTCATCCAGCCGGCGAACTGGCCCATCGTACAGAGTGAAATCAATTATCAAATTTCCAGAGGCCAATCGGGAACAGAAAGCGTGAGGCGCCTTTGCCACAGCGCCGGGAGGAAGCAAGTATAATGGAGGAGTGCTTGCGCCGAACGGTAAGATCTACCTTGTTCCATACAACGATGTATCATACCGCTATATTGATACATCAAATGATACTGTGAGCGCCTTTGGCCCGGCGGCGCCGGGCGGGGCCGCCTATGCCGTAGGAATACTTGCGCCGAACGGCAAGATTTATCTTGTCCCTTTTAGCAATACGACATATCGCTATATTGATACCTCGAACGACAGTATAAGCTCATTTGGTCCGCCTGCTCCGGGCGGCGCAGGCGCATTTGTCGGAGGAGTGCTTGGACCGAATGGTAAGATTTATCTTGTTCCGCGGGCCAGTGGGAATTACACTTACATTGATACAACCAATGACACGGTGAGCACATTCGGTCCTGCTGCGCCCGGTACTGGGTTCCATGGAGGAGTCCTTGCGCCAAACGGAAAGATCTATCTTGTCCCTTATAACAGTACATCGTATAAAAATATAGATACTTCAAATGATACTGTAAATACATTCGGCCCGATAAATGCGGCAGTCACAAAGTACTGGGGAGGAGTGCCGGCGCCGAACGGAAAGATCTATCTTATCCCTAACTCCATTACGTCGTATCAATATGTTGATACGACAACCGACACCGTAATCACATTCGGTCCCCCTGCCCCGGGCGGAACAGGCGCGTATCATGGAGCCGTCCTTGCTCCAAACGGTAAGATCTATCTCGTCCCTTATAACAATACATCGTATCACTTTATTGATACATTGGACGACAGCGCAGTCACCACGTTCGGACCGGCTGTGCCGAGTGTGAACGCGTATTCCGGAGGAGTTCTCGCGCCCAACGGGAAGATCTATCTTGTCCCTTTTCAAGCAACATCCTATCAATATATTCAGACGAAATCAAACGGCTCGTTCTGTCCGGCTATCGCGCAATCGGGATATTTCAATAAATACTGATGCGGCTCTGCCTTGAGTCTTTTCAGTGTTACATCGCCACTGGAGTCAACGTATAGACTTTAGACATTCGGGTTGCCGCCTGAAGGTCGCCCCTTTTCAGGGCATCGCGAATATCGTCCAGCCTGTAAACATCCTCCAACGCAATATAAGGGGACCATCCAGTGCTGTCTTCAGTCAGCAAGATTTCGACTTCCGCCATATAAAGCTCAAAAAAATCGCCGGGAATTCAGGATAAAAGAGCGATCATCAGATTGGGGCAGGATGGGAGAGTATGAAAGGCCGGGGTTTAAGTTTAACCGCCGAAAGCTGTCACTGCCTCCTCGGTGGAATTGCGAAAGTCAAAAGTCTTATCCAGGCGGGTCATGATGAAAACCTTTTTAACATTTTCGCGGGTATTCGCGAGTTTCAAGTCTCCATGCATCTTTTTTATTCTAGTTTTTAAGGTTATCATTACGCCAATGCCCATCGAATCAATATAAGGCACATTGCTCAGATCAAGCACAATACGTGAAATACCCTCAGCCATAATTCTATTAACTCTTTCCTCTATTTCACCGGCATCATAGAGGGTAATGTCTCCGGTCAATTTTAAAATGATTACGTTGTTCTGGGCGCTTTGTTCAAATTCCACAAGTCAATTTTAATATTGATTATTTGCACAGTCAACCATTTTTACAATTCAAAACCTGGGACAACCCCGGCATTTTCTCGAGTAACGACCGCTTGCCGTGAACAACTTCATCAAGGGACAATGAAAGAACAAAATTTTCGGAATTCGCATACATCGTGCGAAATGTCAGAAGATTCTGATGATGCATCCTGTGCAGCAGATCTTTTGAAAAATAATCCAGCGTATTGTGCATCCAGCCCTGCGCAGCCGTAACATTCGCGGAGATGAACAGATCCCGCCCATGATTTTCCATACCCTGATCGAGAATGGGTTGACCCACGGTTTCTCCGGCAGGACACACTGGCCAATTTTTGGGCTTGACCGTTTCGCTGAGGAAATCGAAAAGCTTGCGGAATAAAGACATTGATGCTGTTGAGATGATGCGCAAGATTCGCGATCAGGTGGATCGTGAAATCAAAGGTATGAATCATGAACAGTTAAAAAAATACCTGGAACAAAATATAGATTCAAAATACAAAAAATTTCTGGAATCTGTCAGGAGTAAGTAAAAAGCAGCAATGCTCGCCTCTCAATAAGTTCAGAGGCGTCCATCAGTGTTTATCCGTGGTTAATAATTCTTTGAAAATTGATGGCTGAATTTTATGAAATATAATAATATATATATCGCTAATATTTATCGCCACTCTGACCGGCGGCTGTGTCGGGCAGTTTTCAAGGAGGAGTCCTTGCACCCAACGGGAAGATCTACCCTGTCCCTGCCGGTAGTCCGTTATATCAATATATTAATCCGTCGAACGACACTGTAAATACATTCGGTCCGGCCGCGCCCGGGGCGGCAACGCCTATTACGGAGGAGTACTGGCGCCGAACGGGAAGGTTTACCTTGTTCCCTATAACAATCCAGAGTATCAATATATCCAGACAAAAGCAAACGGCTCGTTCTGCAGTGACCCCCAAAAACTGGAAACTATTTTTTAGATTTTTCAATAAATATTTTCCTGTATTCACGAGGCGTCAGGCCGCCCCGTGCTGAGTGCGGTCGGATAGTCGAATACTTTTCAGCAAAGGCAAAAATTCCCCTCGCGGATTCCTCTTTCGTCTGATATTCATTCAAATTTATTTCCTGACGCTTAAGAACTCCGTTAAACGATTCGGAATGAGCATTCTCGTATGCGCTGCCGACACACATGGATATCTTCGCTTCTGCGGCATTTAAAAGTTCAATGTACGACTGCGAACAGTATCTAGAATCGGAATCGGTATGATGAATATATCCGGCGAGACTTCCGCGATTCCGAATCGCCATCTTCAGAGCCCGGCATACGAGATCTGCATCAAGTCGATCTGATACTGCGATTCCAATGGGCTCCCTGTTCGTCAGATCGAGCAGATGAGCGCAGTAATGATTTTTTCCACGGATATCATAATAGGTCACATCGCCGACGATCGTCGGCATTTTCTTTTTTTCCGGATCGAGAAGAAGATTCGGATATTTCTTCAGGGAGTGTTTTGAGTCTGTAGTGGGGGAGCGAAAAGTCCGCCTTCTATGGCATTTCAGGCCCTTTTCGCGCATGATCCGGGCAGTTTTCTTTTTGCCGATGCGCATCTCCCTCTGAAGAATAATCATAACCGGTCTATACCCGGACTGCGGCAACAGTTCGACAATCGCTTCGATCTTTCCCTGGATTATCATATCCTGCTTCGCTCTTCTCTCCCGGGCATCGGACCAGTAGTAGTATGTTGAAACTGCTATTTCGAGCGTCTTGCAGCTGCGGACGACCCCGTATTCGGGGGCGAGATAGCGCCGGACAATCTCTCTTTTCGCTTCATTTCTTTGAAATATTTTTCCGTTTTTTTTAAAATGTGAACATCGAGCGCCGATTC
>VFLI01000061.1 GCA_009885105.1 Spirochaetia bacterium
GATTTTATATTATTTTAACTTTAAACTTAATAATCTATATTTTTAGTTGGTATTTTACCATGTTTTTGCAAACCCCAATTTAAATATGCTTGTTTTCGGCCGGGCACTAATTAGTTTATTTCGAACAGGGCGTGGAATTATGATAAAAATATTTCTTTGTTTGGCAGGTTTGGTCCTGTTATCATTTGCCTGCACCGGGATGGCTGTTACACCTCATTACGGAGCCACCAACACAAATCCGGTGCCTGAGTATGCGACCATTGCTACACTGGCTTACGGCGGTGGAATGTATCATGCAAATTCTGTGGCCGGACAGGCAGGGAATGCTTTGTTGCAGGCAGAAGGTCGAGCCTGCAGCCATTCTGTACTCTGGCTGGTCGCCTGGGGAGATTCCCGGCTTTCCACAGCCGCAAAAAATGGAAGCATCAAGAAAATTGGTTTCGTGGAATATGAAGTCCGGGCTCTGGGCGGATTTTTTTATCACAGATTCTGTACTGTCGTAAGAGGGGAAACATGATTTCTCAAATTAAATCTCTTCTAAGAATTTCAGCGCTGGGCTTATTGCTCGCCAGTGGCGCAGGATGCGCAATTGGGCCGGTCAACGGAGTCCTGGTCACGGTGAATCAATTCGCCGGTGAGTTCAATCCCGCCAATGATGTGGCGTTTGCAAAGGAAGCCACAGGTTGCCAGCATCTGATTCTGGGTCTTGTTTCTTTTGGCACAGCCGGAGCGGGAAGTATTGCGAAACAGGCGGGCATAAAAAGAATCGCCATCATCGACCATTCGACGATCAATGTTCTTCAAATTGTATATTCAAGATACTGCACAACAGTGGTGGGAGAATAATGATGAAAATTCTTAAGAAATCGTTTCTCATTGTTTTGTTAGTACTATCGTTGCTCTCAATTCCCGGTTGCCTGAGCGCTCCGCTGCAGGGTGGGCTTTTTACTTTTACAAATCAGCATGTATATGGAACTCACGGCAGCCAGATTGGATCGGCGCAGGTCGATAAAAAGGGAGAATCCTGCTCATGGTCCATTCTGTTTATTCGGGATATTTTTTACGGAACCGGTCGGAACGTTTCCGAGGCTATGACGGAAGGAGGTATCACCAAGATTGCTGTGGTGGATCGGAAATCATTGAGCATACTCGGCCCGCTTTTTTATATGGAATGCATGGAAGTTTATGGAGAATAAGGTTTCGCAAGATGCGGGAGAAAATTACCATGATTCGCAGTACTCATAAAAATATTTTGATTTTCGCCATGGTTGTTTGGTTCCTGCCCGCTGGAATACGAGCACAGTCGACTGATTATTTTCGTGAGGGAAAAGTTTACGTGGATTTTTTGGGTTCTGTAGTGTCGGAACCCGGTCCGCCGTCTTTTTTTACACATGCCGACTTTACTCTTGATTTGCTTTATCCTTATGCATTTGTCTTTGGGGTTCCAAATGCCGTTCAACTTCAGACCAGGAATCTGGCTCTCATTGATTACTATCTTCAAACTCAGAAAACTGAGGCGATTTCGAATAATGTTCGCATTGGTGCGGAGTACGCCTTGACAGATTGGTTTGGAATCGGTGCGACATACAGGCAGACGAATGTTTCGATCAAGAATGCGACAGCATACGACTTCGCAGACCCATCCCTCAATTTATTTGTCGGTTTGTTGCAGAGTACAACGACTGTGCCTTACTACTATTATCTCCCTTTGATAAAGGGTACATATGCTCTGCCAGCTTTTAAGCTTGTATTATTTGATATGTCTTTTCATATTTACAAATCAGGCCGGTTCGACCCTTATTTCCGTCTGAGCTTTGGAGGTGGAACATCCGGAAAAGCAACATCCTCGGTAACAATTGTCCATCCATATTCTGTCTCTTTGACATGGGGGGCAAGAGTGGGGATTGGCAACAATATACACGCAACCCTGGAACAGTTTTACGATTACTATAGCTTTAAAACGAGTTTTTCTGGCGCTTTTTCAGGTGTTTCGTCGGCGTTGCATTTCAATGATGTCGGCTTGCGCATCGGTGTCGGCTTTGCTATGAACGCGCCTTGATGAATAGAATGTTCCGCTCTGTACAGCGCAAATCAGGAATTGTAACTGAAGTGAATTTAATGAAACCAATGAACATAAGCATGTTCTGGATTTTTTCTAGATTTTTTCGCGGTATGGTGGGGCTCGTTTTATTGGTCACAATGATGATCCTGCCCTCCTGTTATTATTTTCAGAAACCGCCGGATAATAATAAAATGCAGGAGATGACGCTGTTGGTTGTCCTGGGACTGGCGTATTTTGGCAATCCCTGTAACTTTGCCGCATCGCCGATATCATCGAGCGCTGTGTCGTCCTCTGCGCTGCCTGCAAACTATGCCAGTGTAAAAGGCCGACTTTTAACAACCACGGGGCAGCCGGTCGTCAATGCGCTGGTGGTTCTGGATGAAGCGACTTCTGTTTCGGATCAGTACTACTACAGCTCGCACTCCGCTGTGAACCGCGATGGAAGTTTTGTGATCGCCGGTTTCCCTTTCGGCGCCGGATTTCCCGTGGCATCTCCGCAATTTCGTCTTTCTGTGGAGCCGATTCATACTTCAATGTACCAACGAATCGATACGCATATCGACTGCTTTATGTCGCCGGCAAATTTTACCGCTGGCTGGTATAAAGGCGCGGGCAACAGCATTATATCGACTGTGGGATCGGCGACTGCCATTACCGGATTTTCGACAAACGAAGTGCGCGATCTCGGTACGATTTATGTGCCCTGATATTTTGCGGGTGTCTGTCAAGAGACTTCCTACCATACTACAGGTATCTCATAAGAATTCACCGTTCCCACATCAGTCACTGAAGTGACCGTAACCGATCCAATCCCGAAAAGATTGAAGATACTCCAGCCGGCAGTTGCATGCATCGAATTTGCGCCGGTCGGCCAGGCGACGACGCCGTTGAGTCCGCTGACAAACCAGAGCGCCGGTTTCCAGGGCCAGCAGTTTTTATCAACGGCCCAGACAAAAAATTCATAGTCAATTGTTCCGTACAGAGGAATGCCCCAGAACCATACATACACTGTGAATCCTGAAGCATAGCCGATCGATCCAATCTCCGGAAGCGATTTTACCGCTCCCGGGTAGGAAAGAGGCACATTAAAAAACGACACATTGCCGTCTTCATCGGTGAGGCGAAATCGCGCGATGTCTTCCCACAGCCAGCGGTCCCAGAATTTTCCGTGATAGGAAAAAGTATTTCTGTTCAGCTGAGTCACAAATCCGACGGAGCTCCCTCCGTCAGATTCAATCCGGACTGTGTCGCGGTGTCCATTGGGATCGTCCCACTCCACTGTGATCTGCATCTCAACAGCGGCATCCGCCGTGCATGCATGGACGACTCTGATATCGGATGGAAATCCGTACCCAACGGGCGGCGAAATACGGGGTTGTATCGGCCATGCCGGCCGGGAAATTTCAGGAATCAAAGGAGGTCTGTCTGTCGGCAAAACGCCCGAGAAATTTTCCGGGGCATTTATGTAATACAGATTGTGCAGGAGCATGCAGTCCAGACCGTTGAACGCGGCCGGTATCAGCGCCAACCCGCTGCCGTTGTGCTCGGATCTGTCCGTGATAAAACGATTCTGAGAGCTCCAGCCTGCCTGCAGATTGTCGACTGTTCCTCCAAAGGGCGCTGTCCGCAGCATGTCCCGGGCTTTCTCCGAGCCCCTGCGCGATAGATCTCCTGGATGATGAAGCACTGCGTTGAGAAGCGGATAGATCCAGAAATCCTGATGTTCTGACATCGCTTCCAGAACCGGCAGGGTCAATTCTCCCCAGCCGTTGCCGGAGGCCGCCAGCGCCATTGTCATATGCAGGAGATCACTCGATCTGAGCGGCTCTCCGAAATTTCCCGGGAAGCTGTTCATCAGAGAATTGATCGCATCCGCGCTTGCCGCAGAAATCGGCAGACTGTACCAGACGGCGTCGGCCGCGGCGGGAACAATCTGCGAGTGTCCCGTAATCCAGAAACAGACACGCTCGAAACCGCGCGCGAAAGCGATGGCTGCGGCTCCCCGGTCAACCAGTTCCATTCGGTCCGGATCCGCAGGATGGAAAGGATCGAAATAGCCGGCGCATGCCGGACAGCGTCCCAGCCAGTTTATTTTCGGCGAAACGGGATCTTCGATCATCCAGGGCTCCTCTGTCGTTAATGGGATTCCCAGAATCTTCGCGCTTACCGTATGTCCTTTTGCCAGATAATTCACGATATCAAGAGCTTGTCCGGCAGCAAGATCGCGCAGATTCATGCCGTCGTAGGAGAGTTGAGGCAGAAGTCCCTTAACCAGAGCCAGTCCCATCAGCAGATGTACGGCCTGATCCTGGCTCATCTGTTTCATCTTTCTTCTGTACTGCGGAACAGCGATCAGACCGGTGTCGAGCGGCGCCCAGATAAAAGAATCTGACCAGCCGCCTGCGTCCACTCCCAGAGCCCGGGCTGTCTCAAAATTCACATCATCGCGGATGAAAAATCCTGGTGTGTCGGGCCAGAAAAATCCGCCCGTGCCGGGAAAATGCGCGAGATTCTCAGGATGATCCGACCAGAGCGCCTGCTCGCCGAAGGTGTCCAGCCGCTCCAGAGCCAGAAGAGAGCAGTACAGCTCGATTGTCGCATTCCTGATATCGTTGGCGCCGCCGAATCCTGGAAATTTTTCCGGATGAAACAGCATGTGCAGTTCTGTCGCCAGAACACCGATATACCAGCCCAGCTTGATTGTGGAATCGCCCCAGACGCCCCATTTTTTTTTGTCCACCGCCATGATTTTTTCCGCGGGCAGGCATCCTCCGTTATTCGAGGAGTAATGAACAAATTCGTTGCGAAGACGGTTTCTGTAATTCCAGTAGCGAGCGGAATCAATCTGCGCCTGAGTTACATCGGCGCCGTTCAGCTTGTCAGGGGGCGTTTCCTGGAAAGAGAATTTCAAACTTAGATTCTGACCGGCGCCTGAGTTGACCAGTGAATCAATCAAACCAAACAGTTGATCCGGCACGTCCTGCCCTTGAATTACCGGCGGCTGAATGAATAAAATTAACAGCAGCGCCGCGAAAGCTCTTTTTGTTGACATCTTCTCTTCTCCTCCGGGATGACATTCTGCAGAGAACCATCATCCCTTGAGAGTTGAGGGTAAAAATATTTCAGTTGTTGCGCGGTTCTTTAAGAAAAATAAGCGATACAGTCAAAGAAGGCAAAAAAAAACCGGCAGGCAGCGCCCGCCGGTTGCAATTTCAGTTCTGGTATTTACCGATTGTGGAAATAATCAATATAATCTATATCCAGCTTGTTAAGACGGAGAACGCCCTGCGCTGAATGAAGCACGATGATTTCACCGGCCTGCGCCACCACGGCCCCCGATTCTTTGGAACCGTCCCGCTTGACGACGACTTCCAGAACATTGTAAAATGTTTGAATTTCTTTTTCTGTTTTCAGGCCGCGTTCCTGGGCTTTTTCTTCAATAACAGTCACAGCCTGGTTCAGATGTTCGGAGTGCTGCTGGGAAATCTGTTTTTCCAGTTCAGCCGCGCGGCTATTCTGTTCCGCCGGAGACGCGTTCGCCGTTGCTTCCATGGCTTTGTTTACAAGCGTTTCATCGACGGTCACCAGTGTTGCGGATTCTGCCTCTTCCTGAGGTGTGATCTGCACTGTGCGTGTTTCCACGGTGGAAGCAGGCACAACGATTTCCGCTACCGAAGCCGGAGGTGAGCTCTGCACTTGAGTGTTGATCTGATTCAGAGCCTGAATCGTCGCAGCATCCTGAACTCCGACCGTTTTTTCTTCCAGCACAACTTCCTGTTTTGCCAGGTTTTCCGCCAGATTCTTCAGCGCGGGATTATTCTGAATATCCTCGGCGCTGAGTTTCTCCAGGGCGGGCACACGGGGAGTCATCGCCACACTTCCTTCCAGCACTTTCACGCTGTTTTCTTTGCCCACCTCCGCCGAGAAAGTTGTTCCGCGGACAGAAGCGATTGAAGTCGGCATAACGACGTTGAAGCCTTCCTTGTTTCGCTGAACATTGGCGATGAGAGAACCGCTTTTCAATTCAACTGTGGTTCCTGCCGTTCCGGCCAGCGCATTTGACAGACGAATTTTGGTAAATTCGCGGATTCGCAGAGCGCTTCCATTGCTGGTTTGAACATCAAGCGAGCCGGCTTTGGTTTCGATGATATCTTCAGTTCTTAAGACAAATCCCGGCTTTGCCGGCAGAGTTTGTCCGTCCCGGGTAATTGTTGACTGACTGGAAGCAAAAATGACCACCATGGCGCCAGAACGGTCGCTCTTTTTGCAGTCAACAGTGAGAACTGCAAGACTTGCCAGGGCTGCGATGGTCAGAATACGGAATTTATTTACAATCATTTCTTTCACTCCTTCTATTATAACAACTGATATTGCGCCAGTTTGCGTTTTTCCAGCAAAAAACCTTAAAAATTCATTTTTTTTAGGTCATTTTACGCAACGATCGGGGGCTTTTTTACCCTTCAGAATATGCCGGCGCCATCGACGATCGTCAAGTACATTTTCATCATCTCAGCTTCCGCACTGACCGCTTTTTTTCCTGAAACCGCAGTCGATCGTGCCTGGCAGCTGGCAGCGGGCGCCGGGGCGATTTACGTTCTCTGGCTGTTGATCGGTCGCCTGAGACTGCTTTTTATTTCCGGTTCAGTTTTCCGGCGTGTCCCTTCTGCGGCCGAAAGTCTAGGCAGTCTGTTTCTGTTTTACTGCGCGCTGATTCTTCTGTTTTTGCTGCGAATGTCTTTTGAAAAAAGACCGAATGAACCTCCCGATATCTGGTTCTCTCTTTCCGAACGCGCCGAGCCTGTTTACGATCTCCGCCTGTCAGTACAGGGGAAAATCGCCCGTGTCATTTCTCCCGGACTCTACCTGGCAGAAATCCAGCTGCTTCGCACAGATGAGCGCGTGATTATCAATACAGATATGCCTTACAGCAGGCGCTCGAGTCAACAATCGAAATCAACGAATCATCGGCGGCAGAGTCAAAGAACAAGACATCGGATTCGCGCTTCAGCAGGCCATGATGGTTATGAAACGCGCCGCAGACGAAGCCCGAACAATTCCGGCAAGACCGGCGCTCGCCGGTTTCAGTATACCTGGAAAGTTCAGGAGCCTCAAACTGTAAATTTTCTTACCGCTCTTTCTTTCCGGGAGCGTCCTCTGGAAGAAGGCTGCACATTCCATTTGTTCGCC
Source organism: Spirochaetia bacterium (assembly GCA_009885105.1). Lineage (GTDB taxonomy): Bacteria > Spirochaetota > Leptospiria > Leptospirales > Leptonemataceae > VFLI01. Next base: position 7,250 of record VFLI01000061.1, read on the forward strand.
TCGGGCCGGGCTGTGCCGCAGCGACTGGGAAATTCATCATTCCATACCTATCTGCGCAAAAAGGGCGCTGCGACCTATCTCTGGAGCGGCCGCGATCATCTGATATTTGAATGCGGAGAAACCGGCTGGAAAGCGTCCGTGCGGACAAAAATGCGCCAGATTCTGGAATCCCGTCTGGACGGGCGTCGCCTCCAGACTGCGCTTGGATTTATTTTCGGCCAGACCGGCTTCATGGACCGCGATTACAAAAAGCAGGCAAAAGAACTGGGAATTCTTCATATTTTCGCGGCCAGCGGTCTGCATCTGGCAGTCATCTATTCGCTGCTCTATTATCCGCTTTCGCTTCTCCTGGGAAAAAAGCACCCATTATCTCTGTTCTTTCCTCTTCCCGCCTGCGCCGCCTATTTATGGCTCCTGGATTTTCCGGTTTCACTTTCGCGCGCTTTTGTTTTTCTGTTTCTGTATTCGCTGAGATCTTTGATCCACCGTCGTGTAACAACCGATGAACACATTGCCAATACCTGCATTCTTCTGCTTTTCATCATGCCCGGCGATTTCTGTTCTCTTTCCGGCGCGCTTTCCACCGGCGCCGTCGCCGGCATCGTGCTTTTTCATCCGATTTTTATGAAAACGATTTTTAATTATGAAAACAGAATATTTAGATGGTTTTCCTCGCAGGCGGCCGTCTGTATTTCAGCGACAGTGTTCACGGCTCCGCTTCTTCTTTTCGTGTTTCAGACGTATTCATTCAGCGGACCGCTTGTTAATCTGTGGATGGTGCCCCTTTCGGAACCGGTGCTGCCGCTTCTTCTTCTTACCGTCGGTCTGGAGCTTGCGGGAATTCACAGCGCCTTCCTGTTAGATCCTTTCTGGAAAGTGAACACCTGGTTTCTGGATATTTTCTGCGAATCCACGGCTGCGCTTTCGCCGTACAGTCTGTATTTTGAATACAGAAGTCCCTGGAGCTTTCCACTGATGATTCTTATTGTTTTGTTTCTTCTGCTGAGTCTTCTTCTGTATGCAGAGAAGCGCTCGTCGGCCGGCCGAATCATAATGATTAGAAAATTAATTATATTTATTATATTTTTTCTGGGACCCGCCGGCGCTGCAATTTCAATATATTTCTCTTCCGGCAGTTCGGTTCCATTTGAATTCTTTGGAAACTCGCAGTTTGATTTTTCAGGATTGACCATGGGAATGCGCCTGGCTCAATCGCTCTTGACCGACGGCCGCTGACTGTCTGAACTGCCGGTATGAGCGAATCTTCCGGCTCTTACAAATTTCTGAGTTCGACGGCGATTCGATCCAGCATATCAGAAGCCGGCGGCGCTATTCTGAAAAAGCTCAGTCAGAATTTTCTGACAGATCCCAATCATATCAGAATCACGGCAAAAAAGGTACTGGAAAACACAGACGATCCGCTGCTGGAGATCGGACCCGGGCTCGGAGCTTTGACCGGAGCGCTTCTGGAATCGGGAAGAAGAATCATTTCTGTGGAAATCGATCCGGTTCTGTCCAAAATTCTGCGCGGGGAAATTGGAGATCGGGAAAACTTTTTACTGATTGAAGGCGATGCACGGATTGTTTTAAAGAGAGACAGCGTCGAGTATTCAGAGATTCTGCAGAAAGTTCATTCTGTCTGCGGCAATCTGCCTTACTACATCACAACGGAACTTTTGACTCTGACTGCGGAAAACAGACGTTTCCACAGGGCTGTGTTTCTGACCCAGATGGAATTTGCAGCCCGTCTGCTTCAGGCCGACCCTTCCAGCTCGATCCACATCTATCTGCACAATTTCGGCCGGTGGCGGAGTCTGCACAAAATTCCGGCCGGAGCTTTTTATCCCGCCCCCTCCGTGGATTCAACGTTGATCGGTTATGAGGCAAATTCTCAGGGGCCGCTTTGCCGGCCGGAGCTGCTGGAAGGTCTGCTGCGCATGTCATTTCTGGGCAAACGAAAAAAAATCAGCAATTCCTGGAAACTGGACCGGCGCAATCTGATCCCGCTGGATACACTGATTCAGACAGCCGGGGAACTGGGTTTCTCGATGGAAAGAAGGCCGCAGGAGATTCACAGGGACGAATACTACAGCCTGGTCCGCAGCCTGGAAAAAAGCCTCTCCCGAGGCTGAAAATGCTGATAAATATCACTTTTCATAAAAAAAAATCAATGGACGTTTCCATAAAATCATCGCTAAATTTCGTCTGACAACGCAATACGTATGCGATTCACGACACTTTCCTATTTAATATTTTTTATAATATTTTATATAGCTTTCTGGCTGTTTCGGGGCCGCGCCCGGCTGGCCCTGACGGTTCTGTTCTCATTGCTTTTTTACGGCATTTGGTCCTGGGCATTCTGCCTTCATTTTATGCTCATCATGGTCGTGAGCTATGTCTTTGTGACCGTGCTTCGCAGAACAAACAGCCGCGCCGTGTTCATTGGTGCGGTGGCGTTGAATCTCGGAAACTTATTTTTCTTTAAGTATTTTTATCTTTTTCTGGATTTTCTGCTGTTTGTTACAGGGAGGGAAATCTTTCAGGCTCGAATATTCAACTCATTTCTGTCCGGCGCCGCAGGCGTAGACAGCATCACTCTGCCGCTTGCCATCAGTTTTTATACATTCACGATCATCGCGTATCTGGCGGACACCTACACAGGTAAAATCCAGGAAAAGGCCGATTTCCTGGAATTCGCCACATTCATCCTTTTTTTTCCTCACCTGGTCGCCGGGCCCATCATGAGGCATTCCGATTTTTTCTATCAGCTCAAACAGATTCAGCCGAACGAAGACCGCACGATTCGCGGCCTTTTTTTGGTTGCCATCGGTCTGTTTAAAAAGGTTGTCATCGCCGACAATGTGGGACAGATCATCGCTCCCGTGTATGCGAATCCGGGCGCTTACGACTGGAGCACGAATGCCCTGGCCGCAGTCGGTTATGCGATTCGTGTCTACTGTGATTTTTCCGGCTATACGGACATTGCTCTTGGTTCGGCGGCGCTTGTGGGTCTGGATCTGCCGCAAAATTTCATGGGTCCGTTTTTGAGCCGCTCCGTGCGCGAGTTCTGGCGAAACTGGCATGTGACGCTGGCAGCCTGGCTTCGGGACTATGTTTTTATACCGCTGGGCGGATCCCGGATTTCGCCGGTCAGAACCTATGCGGCCCTGATAATCACATTCACTCTGGGCGGACTCTGGCACGGCGCCAATCTGACATTTATCGTCTGGGGTTTTTACTGCGGGCTGACGCTGGCTGTTGAGAGATTTCTTGTGTGGGTTCTGGATCGAACCGGATTGTTAGATGCTCTGGATAACTGGAAGAATCCCATTTTCAGAACAACTGTCGACGTCCTGCGAGTGGCCGTCGTGTTTTCTCTGTTCTGCATCGGTCTTATTTTCTTCAATGCGCCGAACATCGCCAGTTCCTGGATTATGGCAAAGCAGATTTTTACACTGGCAGACGGAGCGATGTTCAAGGCGGCATACATTGGATATATGCTGCTCTTAACCTTGCTGCTCAATGCGGCTCAGCGAGTTCAAAAATGGCCGGCTCTGAATATCAATATGCGGTATGCGACGGCATTTATTTCCGGCTTAATTGTGATGGTCGCGATGGCGAAATACGCACCGGGCGGCGGCGATTTTATTTACTTTCAGTTCTGAGGAATCATGGAAAAATTTCAATTGATACGAAACAGGTTCTTGCTGAAGCCGATCATTCTTGTTGCGGCATTGTTTCTGCTGGATAAAGTATTTTTAATACCGGAGTTCCGTCAGCATACCCGCCTTTTCAGCCGGATTGAAGGAAGGATGTACCGCAGTCGTGAGGATCTGTTCCTTCAGCTGCAGCAGGAATACGCCGTACGGTCGATAAAAAATGACAGACTGGGTCTGATATTCGGCAATTCGATGACCGGTTCGTTCAGCAATGATTATATTGCGAAGAAAATTCCGGGCAGCTATACCTACAATTTCAGCGTCCCCCAGGGAGGCATTGCATTCCACTACTACTGGCTGGAACGAATACTGGAGAGCGGAATTCGCCCGGATTTTATTGTGATGGCGGCCGGGCCGATTTCGTTCGGACCGAATATCATGGATTTTGCCATCGCCCATTCTTTCGATCTGCCGTTTGTCCTCAGAAACACTGATTTTGTAAGGAACGTTCCCGCCGATCTTGCTCATTACCGCAACGGCGGTTTCTCGTTTGATGAATTTGAAACATTCCTTTTGAAAAACCTTTTTGCAGTGTACAGATACCCGCCGGACTTTGATGCTTTCAGGAAAAATAATGAGCAGATTATCATTCCGGACATGGAAAGAGGAATACGCATGTATACGGGCCGGGAAGTGCGCCTGCAGATGCTGGAAGGAATCGATCTGGCAAACAGAATCAATCGCGGAGGAATCCCCAATCCGGTGCTTCAGCCCGTTTTTCTGCCCAGGCAAATGGAAGCCAATGCATATGTGATCGCGGGACAGCACCTGGGTTCACAGTACAGAATGTCGCCGACGCAGACTGCATTCTTTCAGAAAATTTTAGAGATTCTGTCGCAGCACAAAATACCGGCTGTTTTTTTCTGGCCTCCGGTTCATCCGACTTTCCGGAGGATTCTGGAAGAAAGAAAAATCATACCCGCAGTAAAAGATCCGATTCTGGCGATGCTGGATGAATCGCTAAGGAAAAATCCGGATGCGAACTTCAAACTTGTGGATTATGTGCAGGATTATGAGATAGGCTGCAAACATTTTTCTGATGCAATCCATCTTGCCGGCGGTTGTTTTCCGGCGCTGACGGATCATCTTGTGCGGCAAATAAATGAAACACGCAAAAATCAGATTGTGCGACCTGGAGCGCAGCGAATTCAGCCGACTGCAGATTTTCTTCTATCGACCCTCGTAACCGATCACATCCATAAAGGCGCTTACTGAGAATACTGCCCTTCCGGCGCCGGGTTCGCCGTATCCCGGAGGCACCGGCAGTCTGTACTTTTCAAATGCGGCTTTCCAGACTGTGAGCAGTTCACAAAAATATTCCAGCGGCGGTCCGCTCTGCGAACCAAGAGTCGTATACGGTTCCGGGCACCAGGCGGTGAAACGGGGAACAATTCCGTGGCTCATAAAAAAATCAAGGCCTTCCGCGGTCGAGTTCACGGCTTCCTGAACCGTTAAAAATCCATGCGGTCTTGATAACTCTACTCCGCCCACAAAATTGGGTATCACGTTTCCCGGACCGAATACTTCCGCCGCGCCGACAATCCTGCGTATCCAGTTTTCACGTCCGATAAAACTCTCCTTGCCGGGACAGAGCAGCGAGAAAAGATTCTTATCCCAGACTTCATAATTGGGATGGTATATCTGTATGCCTGCGTCTTTAAACCGGACCAGTTCTTCTTTTTCCCAGGCCTGCGTCACGATCTTACCAATCCATTTGCCTGGAAATTTTTTCTCTATCCCTTCCGCATAATGGAGGTAGAAATCTGTTTCTTTTTTTTCGCGAAGGCTTGTAAGGATGGAGCCTCCTGTGATCGTATAAGCGCGGGCCGTAGTGTCCTCCTGATCGATCCAGGCAAGAGCCTCCAGGATTTCCTCCAGCGATTTCACTCCCGTATACGGCCGGCCCGCCTGCTTCTGCTGACGATAATTGTGGTTGATATCGCAGAATGCGCACTCTTCCTCTTTTCCGAAGTACTGGCAGTTGCGAAATACGGTCAGATAAATGAGATAGCCCCATTCGATCACAGGCGCGATTTCTCCCGGAAATTTTCCATCGGCGGTTCTGTGTCTGTACCAGGCGGGAATCGGCGGAAATTCAACCGATCCCAGATCTGTATCCTCCAGAAAAATTCTGGCGCCGTCCGGAGTCATTCTCACCATGTACGGCGACCTGGTGTCCACGCGCACAGAAATAACGGTGGGCTTTAGAGCAAAGGCCCCGCCCTGAATTTTAATTTCTTCCGGAATCCGAAATCTCATTTCTTCCGGCTGATCTGTGATCGGCATATGATCGAATGTGAATATGAAATAGTCTTTTTGTTTGAAGCTTGTCTGCAGGGCCGCTTCCTCAAAGCGCAGGCCGAGACGAAGAATGTCCTGCTTCACTATAGCTTCCACCGGGATCGATCTGTATCGATCTTCCATTTTCTCCAGCAGAGCCGGTCCAGCAATTTCCGAGAAGGCAGATGTCATGATTCCAAGTTTTATCTGTTTGGCGGGAGGACAACTTCAAAATACAGTTTCCTGGATTTCCTGGCTATCCTGTATGTAATAAAGAGAGGCGCCCCGAAATGATTTTTAACTTGACAGGGGACCCGTTGCTGATTAAATTGCCTACAATAAAAAGAGATATATATTAAATGAGTGAAACTTTACGGCGTTTGCCGAGAATCCGGGTCCTCATGTGGACAAAGCAGGCTCGCACATCCATTCTGGATGAGGTAACATCACTTCTACCAGTGGAATTGCAGGTGTACCAGGAAAGTCTGGAAAGCATCATTGATGAACTGTCCAAAAATGCAATCAAGGCCAATCATAAGTATCTGATGATCCGGAGCAGAATACGAGATTTTCTGCGCGATCCCAATCGGTCTCCGCGGATTATCAATGAAATGACAAATTCTATATGTACGGATGCCGTGCAGTACAATGAGTTCCTTGAAAAACATCCTAAAATCCTGGAAGGACTTTCAGCGCCGTTGCGCCGGATTCTGGATCAGGAAGCTCTCTGGATCAATTTGAAGATGAAATACCGGACGGAAAAAAAAGAGATTTCCGAAAAAGAAAAAACACTGCTGCGCAACACATACGAATTCAAAAAAAATTACCGCGAGTTGAAAGATAAAAGAATATATGTAGAAATACGAGCTTCCTGCAATGACCAGATGCTCTGGGTGGAAATTATAAACGCCGCTCCGATTTTGAGCAGCGATCTGGACAGGATTTATTCCAAACGGGACGAATTCAGAAAACACAGAGAAGCCGGCACAGAGCTGGAATTCTTCATGAACAATATGGATCATTCTGAAGGCGGCTCGGGTCTGGGCTATGCCACAATCGACACTCATCTGGCCAGCCTGGGTCTTGAGCCCATGGAAGCTCTGTACATTCTCTCTCTGCACAATACTAATATTGTTCTGAATCTCGATTTGAACAAAATGAAAAAAGCTCTTCCGCAGCCCAGAGCAGCCTCCTGATACATTTGACGGCTTGACATGCCGGACCTTGATGGCCATTCTGACCCAATATATGACAAATATGCGCGATTTAGCCAGGAGTCTTTTTCAATTTCCCGCTCCGTTTCTCCGGGTCTATCCGCGCTTCTGGCTGGCAGCTTTTGTAATACTGGTCATTCTGGATCTTGTCAGCAAGCTGGCTGTCACCCATTCACTGAATTTTCACCTCACGCCGTATCAGTATCCCCGTGATTCATCCGGCATATCCGCTCTGATGGATAAGAGAGATCAGATCGATATTCTGGGAGATGAAGGGAAATACATTAAGCTGAGACTGGTGTTCAACGACCGATTTGTTTTTGGGTCGGGTCCTTCGGCGCCGGTAATGGGATTTTTTCTCACGCTGTTTGCGGTCTGTTTCCTGATTCTGTACCGCTGGCACAATCCGAGGCTCGGACACTGGCTGGCCTGGCTGTGCGTCTTTTCCGGCGCATTTGGAAACCTGGTGGATAAAATGTTTGTGAAGTCGCTGGTCAACCGCGACTGGATTTTTTCAATCGGGCCGTCACCGGGTCATGTCAGCGGAGTGGTCGATTTTGTGGAGTGCATCTGGTTTGGCTGGGAAAGAGCCGCAACAATGTGCATCGGAACGAATGACTGGAACGTATGCCCGCTTTCCTTCTTGTCCTGGCAGACCTGGCCGACTTTCAATCTGGCGGACAGCCTGATCGTTTGCGGAATCTGCCTTCTTCTGATTACCATGAAAGAAGAAAAGAAAGCGTCCGCATAAAACTGCATGGAACAGGACGTAAAGAGACGTTTAGAAGCGGAACTGATACAGAGAACCCGCAACGGGGATGGGGACGCTTATCTCCAGCTGATATCCGATTACCGCATCCGTCTTTATAGAAGGGCCTGCTCGCTTGTGGGCAATCCGGATGACGCGGAAGATGTGCTGCAGGAAGGCCTGATTACCGCTTATCGTGCTCTGGGCAAATTCCGGGGAGAGAGCGGCATTTATACCTGGCTCTACCGAATCGTCATAAACAAGTGCCGGGATCACCTCCGTTCTCGAAAAAGCGCCTCGGTCGATTCTATAGAACCGATTATTCCACTTATTTCTGATGAAAGGATAGGTGTCGAAAAAAATCTTGAACTTTCCGATGATGCCGCCTATCTAATTACTAAAATCAACGGCCTCGATAAGAAATATAGACGGATACTTATCTATCGTTATTACGATGATCTCTCCTATCAAGAGATTGCGGACCTGGTAAAATTGAATATCGGAACTGTCAAAAGCCGGTTATTCAAGGCCAGGGAACTCTTAAAAAGAGCCATACTGAGAAATGGAAGAGGCGAGGAATACTTTGAGAGAGGATGAATACAGAATAAAACTGCAGGAGGCCATGCAGGATCCGCATGTGGAGCTCAATTCCGAGTTCCTGTCGAGACTGGATTCGGAAAGCCGCAGAACACTTCTGCGTCAGCGGGAGCTGGACAAAAAACTCTCCGATGTTCTGAGCATTGTTTCCGGAAGTATTAAGGGGCAGCCCTCATCTGAGGAATCTTTCAATACTCGACTTCTGATAAAAATCAAAGAAAACGGCGAGATGGACGCAGGCTTTTTTCGCAGGCTGCACATACGGGAATTCTTTGAAAATCTCAGAGAATCCTGGACAGGCGGTCAGTCCTCTTTGCGCTGGGCCTCGGTTGCGGCGCTCGTTGTGATTGTTGCCGTGCCTGTAATCCGCGTTGCCTATGAACAGAATAAAGAGAACTCGCTTTTACCGAATACAGAGCTCACACTGGCAGAATCAAACACAGAACCAGGCGCAGCGGATAAACTGGATGCGACTGTCAGGCCCGATTTCGACGAGACAAAGCGCCTCTCTGCTCCGGGCGCCGGCCTGACTCCAAGCGTGCCTTCCTTCTCAGTCCCACGTGATGAAAAGTCGGCTTCCGAGGGTTTGAGCGACGGTCAGGCTCAAATAATGCGCGTGGAAAAGAATTTTGGCGGGGAAATGGAAAAATCGGCACCACAAAGTGATGAATTCCGCAGCGAGACGAGGGAGCGCGGAGTAGTTTCTCCTCCTGGTGAAGAACCTGGTCTTCCAGCTCCCTCAATGTCGCCTGAAGAAAGCCGCAAAAGAGAAGAGACCAGGCCTTTAGCGCCTCCCGTTGAAGAGAAAATTCTTCTGCAACAGTATGAAAAAGCGCATACCCGCCAGGAAAAGCAGCGCGCTCTCAACAATCTTCTTGATTTCTATAAAAAAGCGGGGCGACAGGACCGTGTGAATGAAATCCAGTCAAGAATAAAAAGCCTGTAATCCGCAGAGAAGAAAAAAACCTCTGTCTGAGTTCTTTGCGCCTCTGCGTGAATACCACCAGGTGAACTTAAATATCGGCTTTGCGGATTCCTTCAACTCGAAAACGCTTGTTGCCTTCCAGAACGGCGTCCTCGCCGACGCTTTTTCCAATCAGTGACCGGCCCAGCGGAGATACATACGAAATAATATTGTGTTCTGTATCTGCTTCCCACGGGCCGAGAATTGTGTACTCGATTGAATCGCCTTCCGGATTCTTCACCCTCACTCTGCAGCCGATCGTGACAATTTCAGTGCGCACTGCGTCCGGCACAATGATCTTTGCTATTTTGAGCTCTCCATCCAGCTGAGAAATTTCCGCCTGCAGAGTTGACTGACGTTCAAGCGCGGCTTTGTATTCCGCGTTCTCCCGGAGGTCTCCCAGCAGCTGCGCATCGCCGATGTCTTTCGAATTTGCGGAAAGCTCCACGTTGATCAAATGATTCAGATATTCTTTGCGTTTTTTCAGACCGTCCTTGGACACCAGAACAACATCGTCCGAAGGAAAAAGGCTCTCTGCGGCCGCCTCTTCCTCCTCTCCCTCATCAGAAAGGGAATCGACTGTGAAATCAGGACGAATTTCCTGAATAAAATCAATAAAGTTCTCTTTGTGAGCGTCCGCAACATAATTGACTTCGCGGAAAAGCGCGGCCATTTTGCGGAGAACGCTGAGATCTGCAGAACGCAGAATTTCAGAAACTGGACTGTTGCGGATCGATTCCACGGTTATGTTTGTTGTGCCGAAAATCGTTTCGACGGCGCTGTTTTTAAGCCTTGTGCCTTTCTTTTCAATCTGGGTCAAAGGTTTCAACAGCCTGAAAACCAGAAGCATCACTTCTTCCTTGCCGGCAGTTACCCACTCGTATTTCCACTGATCCATCAAGATCAGTTTGGCAATCCAGAGGAAAATTTCAGGATGTTCGCGGTATCGCGAAAAGATTCTTTTAAGGAAAGCGACAAGAGTCTGTGACTGGTTGAGTCTGTTGAGCTCTGCGATGACATGACGGTGCACCTTGATCGGCACTTCCAGGAGTATTTCTCCCAGAATCGCAGGATAATCTTCGCGGTATTTGATGATCAGATTCACCAGATCTTTCTTGAATTCCGGAACCTGCGTTTCTTTGCAGTGTTTCACTATGGAGGCCGCTGTTTCAGATTTCAGCAGCTCATGGACGTCCTTTCTTTTCAGTTTTCTTGGCAGATCGTCTTCTTCAACAAGCGCCGCGGCCGAACTCAGGAAAAGATAAGAGTGAATTTTTTTTAGAGTATCTTTGTTTTCCTGCTGCTCACTGTAGAACTGCACAAAAAGTTCCAGCGCGCCTTCCGTGTCCGTCTTTTTGAGGGATTCGGCGGAAAGTTCCAGTTTCTTATTCCAGTCGTTGGTGCTCTGAAATTTCAGAGTGAGCTCTTCAGACACCGACATCGGAATGTCACGCAGATGGATTTCGTCTTTTTTGCGCGGATTGAAACCGAATTGAGAAGCATTCTGAAGAACGGTGCGAGCCCGGCTCCACCATTTCGACCACTCGGTTGCGTTGATAAATCGTCCGCAGATTTCCTGCTTGATTTCAGACAGCGTCATGGTATTGCCGAAGGACTTCAGCAGCGTTTCGAAAAACAGCGGAAGATCCTCTTTAAATATTTCCTCAATCTCTTTAGGATTTTCGTAGTACTTAACCCAGATATGATCCGGTCCCAGCGGCTGGAGAGAAGTGATGGCCATCTGTATCGACATTTTCTGGCCGGGATTGTCACGGAAATCAATGATAACCTGATCTTTGTCGATCATGTTTATCTTGCCCACGCCGCGGGTTCTGTGATACACATAATTTTCTTTATCGAATACTATGTTTCTTTCAAAACTGGCGATGCACGGACCGACGGGCTTTTTGTTGTTTGTCAGATCCGACATCTTTAAGAAGTCGTTCAGAAGAGAATGACTTTCATATTTTGTGCGGTAGGTTCTGACGAGATCGGAGCGGGCGCGGGTGGATGTGGGCTCGTATTCCAGGATTTTCTTGAGCAGAGTGATGACACCCTGCCAGTTTTCCGCCGAGCGGTACGGTTCCACCAGATTGACCAGATACGCGGCGGCGCGCGTTTTCTCGCGGTTTCCGACCAGGATTCTTTCAATTCTTTCAAAGAAGGCCAGATCCTTGTAATCATGAGTGATGACAAGATTCCAGATTTCTTCCAGGTTTTTATAATCTTTTACTTTTGCGTATGTTTCTCCCGCCTGCTTCAGGTAGGTTACGGCTTTTTCGGGATCCTCTTCCAGAATGGACAGAGCGAATTTTTTAAGTATTTCAGGATTTTTACGGTCGATGGCCGCCAGTCTTTCCAGATACGGCTTGAGTTCTTTTTTGCCTTTCAGTCGTTCCGTGCTCTCCACTTTGGCTCGAAGCGCAGTACGGTTATTTTCTTCCGTTTCAAGAATCCGGTCGGCAATATGATCGACGATGGTCCACTTGGCAGCTTTCTGAAACTCTTCCAACAGGCTGCGCAGGTATGCAAATCCTTCTATGTTTTCATCCAGCAGATCCAGAATGCCCAGAATGTATCTTGAAACCAGGGAGTCCGTAGTCTCCTTCAGATTGTCTTCCAGGATTTTTTTCAGTTCTGCCGCATTGGGCGCGGTTTTTACTTCCAGTGAAAGATCGTCCAGAAGTTTGATACGGCTCAGCTGGATGGCCGTATGATCTTTCAGTATCCGTTCTTCATTCAATTGCGCGTTGATTTTGGCAATCAATGGATCCTTTGTAGATACTTCGTTGGGTAGAACCTGCTGCGTCATTTTATCATCCTGGTGAACACTCATATTGGGCATTGACCTGCTGTCTGTATCAGGAAAATCGTCCTAAAAATCGCAAGAAAACCATCATTTGCTCTAAACTGACATTTAGAGTAACCAGAATCGATTTCTTCTTTAATTTAGGGGACGAGAGAACCCTGTATATCAATAATTTCTATGATGGCACTGGCTGTCAAATGATAAAGCCGTTGACAGAAAGGAGCAATTGAGGCAAAAGTCGGATACGACACTTGCTGGAAGATCTTATGAAATATACTGTTTATTTATTTATTCCGGCGCTGATTCTTGCCTTTTCATCCTGCGCTGTGCTGGATGAAAAGAATCGTCCGGTAACGGCGGCCCTGGATGAGCTGGCTCCGGAAAGCCCCGTAGTTCAGGCGGCCTTATCTCCTCTGGCCGTTCCTGTCGGAATTCTGACACTGGCGATCGACGGAGTCCTGATCCAGCCGATTCGCAGCCTGCCAAAAGCTCTATACGACGCTACCTGGGTTTTTCGCGGAATTGAATCGACCGGTATCGGCGAAATCATCGTATTTCCTATGCGATTGATCACGATGCCTTTTATATTTGTTATATCGGAACTCATTCGGATTACCATCCCTTCAGATCTTCACGATGACAATCTTTGAAAGCAGGGCCTGAGCATTCATGAGGAAATTCGCCACAGAGGACGCAGGGAGCACAGAGAAAGAGTCTGGTTTTCTTTCGGGACTCCGGCAGAAGGCGCCAATTTCTTTAATCCCCGTGGACTCTGCGCGGGCTGCCCCGGTCGCCTCTGTGGTTCATCTTTTCCTGGTTATGGCGGCGCTTGTTTTCTCTACACAGTGCGCCATGACCAGCGTGCATCATATTGCCGTCACCAACTGGACGGACCGTCACATCACACCGGACAGCCGGGCCGCTCAATGGGCCATGACGCCGGTGCTTGTTCCCGTATGTCTTGTGACGCTGCTCATCGATAATTTTATTGTGGCTCCCATTGCACAGCTGCCCTCCGCATTCGAAGATGCAGGCGATTTTTTTACCCACAGAGTCGGCGGCTATTTTACAGAAGCGGGGCTGTCTCCGTTTCGTCTGGTTCTGACGCCTGTTGTGTTTGCCGGCAGCTGGATTATCAGGTCATTTTTTGGCTTCGATCCAAAAGAAAATGCTGCCTGGAGCTGGCCGGAGTGGGGCCGGCAGTGGGTGCGCAATCCGGACGGTTCGCTCAGGGGGCCGCCGCCGTGAGAATAAAACAAAAAATTCTCACGCAGAGCCGCAGAGAAAGAGGAGTAAGAGAGAAAACGTACAACGTCGGCAGGCGTCCCGGAGCGGCAATCCGCTATTCTGCAATCCCGATCTTCTCTGCGTTCTCTGCGTTCTCTGCGTCTCTGCGTGAGATATCTGCTCTCCTGATTCTAATTCTGTTACTATTCCCGTCCTGCGGATATCTGCACAATCCTCGTGTCTCCAATGCCTATATCGACAATATGATTCCGAGCAGCGCCGCGGCAAATCTTGTGCTCTGGCCCGTGCATCTGACAGCGCTTCTTGCCTGCGGCATAGTCGACCAGACCATGCGCACATTTGAAAGCGTCCCTCCTTCTGGAAAAGACGGCGTCGATTTTTTTCTGATACGCGGCAGCGGAAATAATGTGATGCTCGAACGCACCATCGCTGTTCCCAAAATTATTGCCACGCCGATTGTGATGCTGGGATCGTATCTGGTCCGCTGGCTTTTTCCGCTGGGCGAGGACACACGGCCCTTTGGAGATTATGTTTCAGCCGTTGTCTCTCTGCACGCAGCCGTGGAATCAGGAGACCTGTCTGCCATACGCGCGGCTCTGGATTCAGGAGCCCCGGTAAACCAGTACGACAGTCGAGACTGGACGGCGCTTATGATTGCGGCCCATTCCGGGAAAAAAGAGGCTGTTGAAATACTCCTGGCCGCCGGGGCCGATGCATCGCTGCGCAACAAAGAAGGGAAAAGAGCACAGGACCTGGCTCTGGACGCCGGGCACAGGGAAACGGCAGAGATAATCCGGAAGTCCACAGCCGGCCAGATTGAACCTGAAAAAAGGTGAAAAACGATGCCCGGCAGGACCTCTTATTCCGATGATAAAAATAGAATACTGTCGCCTTGTTCGGAAGCCGAAAAATAATCGGATCGAACTGGAACGCTTCTACGGATACGCTGAATGACCATACTGAATAAAATTCTGATCGCTTTTGTCGGGCTCCTGTCGCTGGCAATGTTTGCCGGGGGGCTGGGCACGATCGCTGTATTTTATATGGATGCCAAGGCTCGTTCTATGATCAGCCTGGACACACAGGCGGCGGTGATGACAACCAGGGCTGCCATTCGGGCCAAGGATATTCCTGCCCTGGAGAAAGAATTTACAGCCAATCTTGCCAGTGAAGCCGTGCGCCAGGCGACTCAAAAAAAATGGGCGGAATGCCTGGCCGAGCTGACGCAAATATTAAAAGAAATTGAGAATCTTCCCCGGCAGGAAGAAAAACCTCCGCTTGCGGATCTTCTGAAGTATCAGGCAGCTACGCAGAGTTTGATTCTGGGTGTTCAGGCCGGAACAATCACCGGCGCCGCACAGGTAGAAACCATTCTTGCTGAATATTCCAAACCCATCAATGATATGACACTGTGGACCCAAAAGCAATCAGAAGCGGCCCATTCTCGTCTGCAAGCCTTTCCGGAAATGATGGCACGTGTCACACGGATTGTGGTGATCGTCTGCGGAAGCCTGGTAGGATTTGGAACGTTGGTTGTCATATACCTCAGTCTTTCTATCTACAATGCTCTGCGAAAACCTCTCCGGCAGACTCTGGCATTGACCTCCCAGGTTGCCAACGGCGATCTCACTGTTGAATTTCCGACTCACAAAAAAGACGAATTCGGCCGAATCTGGGGTGCGCTTCGCGGCCTAGTGGATAGACTGCGCGATACGATCGGGCAGGTGACAAGCGTTTCCGGCCGGGTATCCGAGGTGTCGCAGAGCGTCTCTGATGTTACCTCTCAGTTTTCTCTCAACGCGCAGAGTCAGGCGTCCACGTCAGAGGAAATATCGGCGGCAGTGGAGGAGCTTGTCGCAAGCATTCAGACGGTTGCCAATGACGCGAAAGAACAGGTGCGCACAGTGGAGACTCTCACCGCCAGGCTGCGCGATCTGTCCGGCAGAATTTCAGAAACGGACTCCGGTTTTAAAAGCGGCCGCACTCTTACAACGGACCTGGTGATGGAAGCGAAGCAGGCGCAGACAGCAATGGAAAAACTGCGCGTTTCGATGGACGGCATCACATCCAATTCGCAGCGCGTCTCCGAGATCGTTGAAATCATCAGCGATATTTCAGAGCGAATCAATCTGCTCTCTCTGAATGCGTCCATTGAAGCGGCCAGAGCCGGCGATGCGGGACGGGGTTTCGCCGTGGTCGCTTCAGAAATCTCTCGTCTGGCGGATCAGACGGCCGCAAGCATTAAAAGTATATCCGATCTCACGACAGAAAATGAACGCGAAGTCCAGGGCGGAGCGGATTCCACGGCGGCGACGGCATCGGGTCTGCAGCGAATGCAGACAGGTATGGCGTCGCTCGAGCGTCTGATTGAGGAGCTTTCAAAAGCGGTTACAGCGCAGGTAAAAGCAAACGAATCCGTCAGCGAATCGCTGGGGACTCTTCAGATATCTGCGGATGCAATCCGTCTGGCCAGCTCCGAGCAGTCGCTTTCCACAGACGAAATTGCGCGTTCCATCACGGACATTACTGAAAAATCCCAGAACACGGCGGAAAGAGCGGAAGAACTGGCGAACACGGCCGGAGAACTTCGCCGACTGGCGAACGTTGTCACGGAACGGCTGGCATTTTTCAAGACCGGGCATACGAGCGGCTGACCGCGCGCTGCCCCGCCTCATATCCACGTCTGAGGAGTTCCCGGATGTTTTTCATTGAAAAAAGAAGGTTCCGGCCCGCCCGGTAGAATTCTATATTCTCGTCGTACGGAGAAATGATAATTTTTTTTGCTGATCCCAGATTCATCTCCGGAGGATCGATCACCTGTTCGTAGAGACGGATGAGAGAATGAATGTACGGATTCTGAATACGCCGGCGCGCGGCGTCGGCAGCTTTGGATTTTCTTCCGGTGCGTTTCGTGCCGCCTTTGATCGGCGACAGAGGGATGATCCAGATTTCATCAAGATCGTGATCCAGAATCGGATCAATCGGTATGTTTGTGTGGTACCCGCCGTCATAGTATTTGCGACCCATAATTTCAACTGGAGAGCTGCCGATATGGAGTATGGCTGTCGAGGCCTTCATCAGCAGTTCTCTCTCATCAGGCGGCATGCGCGCGTCGCATGAGGACAGGACCGTGCTTTCGTTGGTTCTGTAATCGGTCAGTGTGATTAAAATTTCTGCGCGCTGTTTGTCCCAGGGATACCGGCCCCGGTACGCGTCCGCGATGGACTCCAGAGTGCTGTGAAACTGAAACGGATTTTTCCCGGAAAGTATCCTTGAAAATTGAAAGGGTCTCAATCCCCCCACATTGTGAAGCCAGTGCGCGTCCAGCTCGCGCACGATTTCCGGTATGTTCCAGGCCAGAGCGTTGATCGTCCCGATGGATGTTGCGGAAATTACTTCGAATTCCAGACCGGCTTCGTGCAGAGCCTTCATGGCGCCGGCCTGATAGGCTCCGAATGCGCCACCGCCGCTTAGCACAAGTCCACGGCGCAGCTTTTTTTTCTTCCGGGCCGTTCTTTTGCGCGGAGACGCGGATTTTTTTCTTCTGACGGCCATTTTCGGCCCCTACGAGTTTAGATGCCCGGGACGGACTGGATTTCGAAAAGCTTTCAGGGCATCAGCCAGCGGTATTGTTTTATCCCACAGATTGATATATTTTCTGGAAGAGGGACCTATCTCGACGGGAGGTTTTCCTTTCAGACAGGCGGCGATCACATCCTTGTGGTCTTTAATAAAACTTTCAAAGGAAATATTTTCGCCTTTCTGATTGAGCGCCGGCAGAATGATCCTCTTGATATAATCAGATATTCTTTCAATATTAAAGATTTCATCCGTTGGGACTCCGAAAAATTCTGCGACAAATCGGCAGGAGTTTTCCACCCGCTGCCGGTCCTCTTCGTTGCGAGTTAGCATCCAGCTGGTGACGGAATTCCCCAGCGTGATATACAGATCGTTCACCAGCAGCTGGTCGCAGACAAGTTCCATTCGGTTGAGTTCAACAAGTCTCTGTGATTCATATTCAATTTCAATAGCGCTCTGGGCACGGTTTGCCATGGCGATCATCTGCTCATTGTGGTAAGCCATCACCGGCTGCGAAAGGCTGTCCGCCTGCGCCGGCAGATTCTGGAATTTTTCTGCGAGAGCTGCCGTCGACATTTTTGCGAACAGTTTTTCCTCCGCCATTTTTCGAACAAATTCCGCGGCGTTCTTAGACTGATTTTCAATTTCAAAAACACGTTCATAGACACGGGTAGTTTGCGGCATTCTGTCTCTGTCCGCCATCGCTTCAAAGGCTTTGTGGTATCCCAGGGCCGCTTCCGCGGAGGAAGGAATCTTCATCGGCGCGCCGGATGTTTGCTGTGTGTTGATGGATTCTGATGCCAGTTCCGAGATGAGCGATGACATTTGATTCATCATGTCGTTCTGCGATACCTTTGTCATAAACTCGCCGATATCCCCGCAGCTCTCTCCGAGAGCGGTCATTCTGCCGAGGCATGCGTCGGTGTCCTTCAGCCGCGCGCTGTCCGGCGTCACTTTCGGCCGGTACATATCGATCATCGTTCTGTAGGATTTAATAAATTCCTGAATATCGGAGTTCATCGGACGGCCTCCTGGAAATATTTTTCCATCAGATCGAGCTGTTCGCTGTTGAAGTAGAGGCAGCGCCGGCAGGCCGGATCGTCTCGCAGAGTTTTCCAGCTCATCTGCGGATCGAGCGACTGCAGCTGCTTCCATTTCTCCAGAATCTGAGATTTTTTGCCTGCCTTTTCTGAAGCCAGACCGACCTTCCAGGCGGTGATGAGGGCCATCAGCTCCTGCATTGCATCGCGCCGGGCGGCGGATATGCCGGAAAGCCCTCTGGTCTGTGTCTCGGCCGCGCTGATATTTCTGTGGATGTCGCCGTATCCTTTTGATGACAGGACGGCCTCCTTTTGAATTTCGTGGGCCTTTGCCGATTCGGGATGGTTTAGTTTATTGTATAAAATTATTAAATTCTCCTGCCGGTCGAGCATTTCCGCTCGCATGACGGCGAACATGTCTCCGGCTTCTTTCGCGTAGTCGTCCGGGCGGGTTTGCACAATGCGCAAATAATCTTCATAAACTTTTGAAATATGTTTGTGCAGGTCGGGGCGGCTCCGGCATTCTTCCAGACGGCCTTTGAGATAGCCTTTTGCGTTTTCAATATCTTCATTCATGATATTGGATAGTAATTTTGTAAGCTGGCAGGTCAAGAAGTATTGAATAAAGCCGACGCCCTGGTTTCAGACTCAATTCCTCCGCGCCAATAACTTGACGGTACCTCATGCAAATACAGATTGTCCTTCTCGGCGGAAAAATGATGACAAAAGAGAAAACTATCCTCCCCGCGGACGATACTGCTGCCGCCTTCGTCAAGGAAAAAATTGCGCCCCGGTTGATTCCAAAAGCGCTGTTCCAGCTTATCTCACACACAAACAATCCTGCCGGACTGGCGGCAATGATGCTGGTTGGATGCTTGCTGGTTTTTGTGCTGATAATCGCCACAATCATCGCCTGGCAGAAACCGCATATCGAGACAGAAGCCTTCAACAATCTCAAAGCAATTTCCGGTCAGGAGGCGGATCAGCTGGCCGACTGGCTGGCCGAGCGTCAGGGGGACGGAGAGGCGACGGGAAACAGTTCGGAATTTGTGGAGAACGTGGCTGAATTTCAACGCACAGGCGATAACGCTCTGCGGGTCCGTTTACAGAATCGGCTGGAAAGTATTCGGCAGGCTTATGGCTACGCTGCGCTGATGCTGATGGATGCGCAGGGACGTTCGCTTCTTACTCCAGCCCGGACACCTCCTTCTCCACCGCTGCAATCGGCTATTCTTCGTGCGTTTGACCTGGGTCGTGTGGAACGCACCGAGATATTGATGGACCAGGGGAACGATGACAAACCTCATCTTGATTTTGTTGTTCCTCTGATGCGGAAAAATGAGAGTCAACGTCCTCTGGCCGCTCTCGTCCTGATGTGCAAACTGGAGCAATTTCGCTTCCCATATCATCACAGGCAGTCATACACAAGTCCGTCCGGCGAACTGATTCTTATTCGACGTGATGAGAAACAAATCTATTTTATCGGCGACTTTGGCAATGCCAGTCGGACCGTGCGTATTGAGAACATTTCGCAGTCAGATTCAGGTTATCCTGAGGCATTCTCCGTGCAGCCCGGAGTCAGCGGAATTGCGCATGGATCCGATCATAGAGGAACAGAAGTTCTTGCCGCCTATTTTCCGGTCGCCGGGACGGACTGGCATATCCTGGCAAAGATAGACCGCGAAAGGATCATGGCCCCTCTGTATAAACTGATTCTCTGGGTGGCCGTCGTGATCCTGCTTGCGGAAATCGGTATTGTGGCCGTCACGGTATTGCTGTGGCGGGAGCAAAATCGCTCCCATGAGCTGTCTTTGCTTGCACAGACGGCAAAACTGAACAGGCGCTACCGGCTTGTCGCACAGAACACGGCGGATGTGATCTGGACTGTGGACATTGAGTCCCGGCGTTTGACCTTTGTCAGTCCAAGCGTTGAGCAGCTCCTGGGATACACGCCGGAAGAATTCATGCAGATGGATGCGTTTTCGTTTTTATCGGCCCAGGCGCAGGCTCACATTCAAAATGTGGTTCCCGGCCGGATAAAAGATTTTGCGGAAGGTGTGCGAATTTCTTATACTGATGAAATGGCGCAAAAGCTCAAAGACGGAAAGTGGGTGTGGATTGAGACAATGTCGCGCTTTGTTGAAGAAGACGAAAACAATAAACTGATGGCCGTCGGTGTTTCGCGGGATATAACGGTGCGCCGGCGCCATGAACAGATTCAGCAGGCGAGGTTTCGTCTGGTCGATTCTCTCCCCGGTCAGACGCTTGTCGATCTGCAGCAGAATATTCTGGAGGAAGCGGAAATCCTGACAGCCAGTCTGTTCGGCTTTCTTCACTATGTGGATCAGGATCAAAAAACAATTTCACTGCAGACCTGGTCGATGAAAACTTTGGAGTCGAGCTACCCGGCTGGACCGGAAGCAGGATCTCGCTTCAATATTGAAGGCAAGGGAGCCCTGGAGGAATGCATCCTCGAACACAGGGCTGTAATTCGTAATGATTGTTCGAATCTCTCAGGCCGGAAAGGACTTCCGGACGGCCCAAATTCGATCGTGCGCGAGCTGATTGTGCCTGTTTCCAGAAGAGGGAAGATAGTTTCCATCGTAAGCGTGGGAAATAAAGAAACCGACTACAATTCGGGGGATGCAGAAGCCCTAACCCTGCTGGCCGATCTTGCCTGGGATATTATTGAAGGCAAGACTGCCGGTGATCTTCTTCTCTTGCTGCGGCAGGAGGAGAATGAGCGCATCGGCCGCGAACTTCACGATGGTCTGGGTTCGCATCTGACGGGCATTCGTTATGTGCTCGATTCGATTGCACACCGGGCCATGTCCCTGAAAGTGCCGGAAATCAGCGAAGATGTCCTCAAGTGTTCCAATCTTTTAAAGGAGAGCCACGACTATATCCGAGATCTGGCTCGCAACTTCGGCGAGTCTCCTGAATTCAAAGAACCGTTTATTACCGAACTTCGGAAATTCACCGCGACTGTGGAGACGCTTTTCGGGATCAAATGCACGGCTGTCATTGATTCGGCATTTGTCTGGGATTCTGCGCAGTCCGCCGGCGATTTACTTCACATCATTCACGAAGCGGTGAACAACGCTGTGCGCCATGGCAATCCTACGTGGATACTCGTGACGGCCGGGCCGGCCTCTATTTCCATTGAAAGCAACGGCGCCGATTTCCCCGATGAAAACGCCGCGGCGGGCTCGGGGATTGGGCTTCTGAGCATGCGGCGCAGAGCTGAATCACTGGGCGGACGCATCGAAATGAAAGCCCGGCCCGGGGGCGGTACCATCTGCAGTTTAAATTTTTCACGCAGGGAGGCTGAAGTTTGAAATGACTGAGCGCGAGCGCAAATTCCTGAATGTCGGAAGTTATCACTTTGCCCGGACTCCCACAGAAATACACACATTTCTGGGATCGTGCGTCTCTGTTTGTTTATTTGATCCAGTTCACCGCTATGGCGCGATGAATCATATTCTCCTTCCCGGGATTGGAGGTCCGCTGTCGGACACGAAGTCCGCGCGTTTCGGCGTAAACGCAATGGAGCTTCTTCTGCGGGAATTTGCCAGGCTCGGAATTGCCAGCCGGAGTCTGATGGCAAAGGTCTTCGGCGGCGCCGTCGGCCTGAACGGGCTAAATGATCTTTTTAAAGTCGCGGAAAATAATGTTGCATTTGTTTACGAATTCCTGAAAATTGAAGGCATCCCTGTTATCGTCAGTGATACGGGAGGCCATCATGTTCGTGCGATACATTTATATTCCGATACGTTTGAAGTCTTCGTAAAGAAGACTTCTCTGGCCGCGAAATATGTTGAAAGAAAAGAATCCTCTTTTAGCAAAACGATAGCAGAGACTGTGGAGAAAGCGGAGAACCGTTACATTCTTTTTTAAACGAGCGATTCGAGCTGACCCATGATGGCCATAAGATCCTGATTCTGAAAAGGTTTAACCAGCCAGCCTGCAGCGCCGGCGCGCCGGCCTTCTTCTTTCAAATCCGTGCTGGATTCTGTCGTCAGCATAATAATTTTCATACGCGCGCCGTTTGGACTCTTCAGGACATCGCGAAGAAGCTCAATTCCGTTCTTTCCCGGCATGTTGTAGTCGAAGATACCTATATCAAACGACTGCTGATCCACCAATTTCATAGCTTCATCTGCATTCGCCGCGCTGGAAACCTGATGACCGGCCTCGCCCAGAGCATAACTCACTATTTTAATAATTACAGCCGCATCATCCACCACCAGTACTTTTTTCATGACATTCTCCCTGACTTTTGCATATTCTCGGATTCCGAACAATGGAGCGGCAGGTGCATACTCACACAAATGTCCTTTTCCGGTTTTCCATTCATATGGTTGTCCAGTGTATAGATAAAAATGCTTCCGTTGTGCTGCTCGACAATTTTTTTAACAACGGGAAGTCCCAGTCCATAGGACAGGTCTTCTTTCATGTAACGCTCGTCTATGATCTTTGACATCCGAAAAAATGGCTCGAAAACAAGATTTTCATATTTTCCGCAGATGCCCACTTCTCCTTTGTTGTATTCATAAGCTGGATTGAGCACCTTGATCTCCAGATGATCTTCCATCCGCCGAGTAAGAACGTAGATTATATCAAAATCCTGAGAGTATTTCATTGCATTGATGCACAGTTCGCGAAACCCGGTGCTGATCTGGTCGGGATCACAGTCCATCCATATTGACTGAAGATGCGGGGGTATGTCGCAGAGAAAAATTCGCTGGTGTTTGATGCCGAGCATATCTGTCAGATCATTCTTAACTTTCTGCAGAATGCCGAAAAATTCCCTGCCGGATATGCGCCGGAGGCAGGCATAAGTGCTCGTCAGCGCCGATTGCGCCCGCGCCATATTCTCGATCACAATGAGCGACATCTCAAAACTGTCGCGGGCCATTTCAAAAATGACATCCCGCACCAGATAATGGGTGTCTGTTTCCGATATCTTCTTTGATTTCTCAAAAAGCATGGAAAGAGTGCTGATCAGCATCCCGATCCCGTTTCCCTGAAAAAAACCGATGTTGATCTGATTGATCATATCTGAGGCCAGCGATTCATTCCTTGTCCGGCGCAGCGCCTCTTTCCAGTTGAAAGTATCAAGAACAGTCTTAAAAAAATTGTGTTCATCTTTGGAAACCGCGACAGCCTTCCTCTGCAGCATCGCATATTCAAAAGCGCGGTCGATGGCCTGAGACAACCTGTCAATTGTCAGCGGTTTGAAAAGATAATTGAAGGCTTTATGCTCGCTCATGGCGCTGACTATTGCTTCCATGTTCGTGTGTCCTGAAATCACCAGACAGGGTATGTCCGGGTACCGGTCATGAACGATCGAGACAAGCTCGCTGCCTTTTATTCCGGGCATTGCCTCATCGGTGATGAGCATCGTAAACGGCTCGATAGCCAGCTGTTCCAGCGCTTCTTCGCCGGAAGATACAGCGCGGCAGGAGTATCCCATTTCGAGTATCATATCTCGGACAACTGCCAGAACATCCGGGTTATCGTCCACAAGCAGGATATGCGGTTTTACCAATTCAGTTGTCTCCCGTGCATGGCATTGCAAGGAAGTTACACCAGAAAGGAGAGGTGCGCTATAGCAAGCGGTCACTTCTAAGAGTGGAGCAGGGCGGGTAAAACAGCTGGACGCCTGCTCGGGAAGGGTATGGTGTTATGGATGAATTGCGGCATCGCGTAAAACACTATCAGCGATGATCCATGTTTTCCGGGTTATTCCTATGTGTCTTTTGTCCCGGCTTCATTTTCAAGAATCCAGGCGACAGCCGCGCGCACCAGGTCGGCGGGCGAATCAAGGCCAAGTTTTGCCTTTATATGGGCGCGATGGGATTCCACAGTGCTCTTGGATATTCGCAATGCATGGGAGATATCGCGTCCGGAGCGACCTTTGCCGATCATTTGAAATACTTCAAACTCGCGGTCGGAAAGAATACTCTGAGGGGTCTGGCTGTCCGTCGCTTTCTTTCCGCTCAGGTAGGCGTCCATCATCTGTCTTTCAATCTCAGGGCTGATCACCAGGCGGCCTTCCAGGACATCGTGCACGGCTTTGAGAAGTTCCGCGCTGCCCATCGTTTTTGAAATAAAACCGTTTGTGCCGGCCCGCAGCGCCCGTTCTCCATAAAGCTTTTCGTCATGCTGGAGTTCACAAGAATGCGAAAATCGGGAAATCGAGAATGGAGAGCGCGAATAAAATCCAGGCCTTCCAGTATAGAGCCTAGATTCAAGTCCGTGATGACAATGTCCGGTCTAACACTGGCGAGCTTCGCGAACGCTTCCGATGAGGAGGCTGCTTCTCCGCATACAGTCAGCGACGGGTCTGTCTTGAGAACTGCCGTAAGCCCGCTGCGAATCAGCGGATGATCGTCCACCAGGAAAATTTTGGCTGTCTTTGTCGGCATCGTTAATCCTCAGGAATCTTATGTCCCAGAGATGACTCAGTAGAAGTATTGATATCCAGAAGAGCAGAATCAGGCAACACTTTTTTAAACCAGGGAGTAACGAGGACTGCCGTTCAAAAGTAGGAA
Organism: Spirochaetia bacterium; assembly: GCA_009885105.1. Classification (GTDB taxonomy): domain Bacteria; phylum Spirochaetota; class Leptospiria; order Leptospirales; family Leptonemataceae; genus VFLI01. Next base: position 32,005 of record VFLI01000061.1, read on the forward strand.
AAGATTTTGAACCACGGGGGCACGGGGCAAGATGCGGGCCAATAGAGCAAAACACCATACCGCAGCCAGGCTTTCGCACGATTGCTTCTAAATCCTGGCCACTATTCAAAGGCGGCGCGTTTCTCCAGTGTCTTTGCTAATGCCGCACCAGGACTGAAACATGTCCGACACCATTGCAATCGATTGAGCGCTGTGATAGATTTATCCCGTGGGTTGGCAGCAGATGATGTTCCAGCGTTCACGGAGGTTTCAATGAATATAAGAATGAAATTAATCGCTTCTTTTACCGCAGTGGCAATGATATGCGCGGCTGTAGGCGCCATGGGTTACTATGGGCTCAACCAGACAACGGCAGCGCTCAAGGATGTTGGGGACGTCCGCCTGCCCAGCATCCAATCTCTTTTGATCATTTCAGAAGCGCAGACTGCCCTTAAAGTTGCAGAACGCACGCTTACCCGGGCGGACCTTTCGAATGAAATTGTGACAGATCAGCACAAAAGGATGGAAGCTGCATGGAAACGGGTCGAAGATGCATGGAAAATCTACGAACCTCTTCCTCAGACCAAAGATGAGGCGGAGGCCTGGAAGGAATTCGTGCCTCTCTGGAACGCCTGGAAAAAAGACTATAATGATCTCGCGGAGCAGCGCGCCGGGTTCCGGGCCGCCGGTACGCTCAAAGATCGAGAGGTCTATGTGCTGGAGATTGCACTGGGACGTAACTCAAGGTCTTTCACTGCCGCAGAAGATTTGTTGAATAAACTGCTTGAGATCAATACTAAAGAAGGTCATGCGCAGGTTCTCAACGGTGAGAAGGCGGCTGACACGATGATGATATTGAACGTTGTCGGCATTCTGATTGGATTTTTTCTCGCTCTGGGCTTTGGAATAATACTTTCGCGCGCCATTGCCAATCCGCTTATAGCCGGCGTGAATCTGGCGCAGCAGCTGGAAGCGGGCGATCTCAGAGGAAATGTGATTGTGAACACGAAGGACGAAATCGGCCAGCTGGGAACGGCCCTGAACGCCTCTCTCAAATCTCTGAATGAACTCATAGGACAGTCCACAATGACCGTGGAGCAGGTGGTGTCCGGATCCCAGCAGATCGCCAGCGCCAGCGAAAGCCTGTCGCAGGGCGCGTCCGAGCAGGCCGGGGCTCTGGAAGAAATCACGTCCTCAATAACGGAGATTTCCGCGCAGACTAAACAGGCTGCCGCGAATTCAGAATCCGCCAACGAACTGGCGAAAAAAGTAATGACCAATGCCGGCGAAGGCAACACTCGCATGGGCGAAATGGTTGCGGCGATGGAAGAAATCAACAAAGCATCGAGCAATATCGCCAAGATCATGAAAGCGATCGATGAGATTGCCTTCCAGACGAATCTGCTGGCGCTCAACGCGGCTGTGGAAGCGGCGCGCGCCGGAAAATACGGCAAGGGATTCGCCGTGGTTGCGGAGGAGGTCAGAAATCTGGCCACACGCAGCGCCACGTCCGCCAAGGAAACTTCCGAGATCATCGAACTATCGATCAACAAGATTCAGGCCGGTTCGCAGATGGCGAAAGAAGCGCTCAAATCGTTCCAGGATATTGTGGAAGGCATCAAGCAATCCGTTCAATTGATGGGAGAGATCACTGTGTCTTCCAATGAACAGGTGCGTGGAATCGTGCAGGTCGAACAGGCTCTGCAGCAGATCGACATTGTCACGCAGCAGAATGCTTCGAATGCGGAAGAATCGGCGGCCGCAAGTTCGGAACTGGCAGGTCAGGCGGATCTGTTGAAAACCATGCTCCGGAAATTCAGCCTGGCAGAGGGCGTTCTTGTGGCCAGCGGAAACGGACATGGCGGCCATATGGCGGCTCATCCGGGCGCGAATGGCGGAAACGGAAACGGCAAGGGAGAAGTTCAATTCGCCAAATCGGCAACGAAGCTGAACCTGAAATCGACAACGCACCATGGCAGCCCGGAGCATTCGGGTGGCGCTCATCATACTGCTGTTCTTACAAAAGGTAAACAGCCGCCGGTCATCTCTCTGGAAGATGACGATTTTGCGGGGATATAACACCGGAAAAAGGAGAGCGTCATGAATGATAACAGAAACAATACAATGGATATCGGAGATGAATTTTCCGAGGAGGATGAAGACACAATGGAGGGTCTGTATTTGACCTTTGCTCTAGACACTCGTGTCTGCGCGCTTGAGGTTAAGGATGTGATTGAGATTGTAAAGCTGCCTCCGATCACTGAAGTCCCCGACATGCCCGACTTCGTCCGGGGAATCATCAACCTTCGCGGCAAGGTGATTCCGGTGATGGAAATGCGCCGGCGATTTCATGCTGAAGATCGCCCGCATGATGACCGGACCTGTGTGGTCATCATCAACCTTCATGACCGGCTAACGGGGCTGATTGTGGATCAAGTCCGCGAAGTTATTAAAATCCACGAGGAAAACCTCGACGGCTCTCCGCGAGTGGGAGAGACGGAAGGATCGCGTTTCATCAAGCAGGTCGGAAAAATCGGCGAGCTGGTGGTGCTGATTCTGGATCTCAATCAGCTCCTGAACGCCAGCGAGCTGGAGAGATTTCCGGTCCTGCAGGCTGCAGGCCAGTGACGATGACATCGCCTGCGGGCGAAAAAAGACCTGTTGATGAAAAACCTGCGCCGGTCATACCGGCGCAGTCATCTTTTTTCCCGGATCACGGCGAGATCATGATTTCCGACCGTGAATTTGAGCTGATGCGTCAGGTCGTCAGATCGAGAACGGGCATCCACCTTACCGACAACAAGCGGATGCTCGTGGAAGGGCGGCTTCGCAAGATTCTGAATCTTCGCAATATATCGAATTTTCAGAAATATATGGAGCTTCTGGAAAGCGACACAACAGGCGAGGCGTTGACGGAATTCATAGGCCGCATCACGACAAATTACACTTTTTTTCACAGGGAAACAGATCATTACAATTTTCTGAACGGTGTAATACTTCCGCGTTTCGCCGCTCCCGGCGCGGATATTTTCCGTATCTGGAGCGCCGGCTGCGCGACGGGTCCGGAGACTTATGATATTGCGATGCACATTCATGAGTATATGTCCGGCCGCTCGGCGCCTCCATCCGCGATAATTCTCGGCACGGATATTTCACGCAAAGCGATTGATGCGGCAAATCGGGGTATCTACAGGGAAGAGAGTCTGAAGAATGTGCCGCCGAGGCGGATTGAAGCCTACTTCTCAAAACAGTCGGACGGGCGTTATTCCGTGGCGGACTGCCTGAGAAAACTCGTGATGTTTCGCGTCCTCAATTTGCTGCGGGACACGTATCCTTTCCAGCACAAATTTCACGCAATTTTTTGCAGAAATGTTTTAATTTATTTTGACGAGGAAACACGGCTGCGCCTGGTTCGCCGGCTGCATGATTGTCTGGTGCCCGGAGGATTTTTACTTCTGGGTCACAGTGAATCGCTCCTGTCCCGTCAGACAGAATTCAAGAGCGAAGGTTCATCGGTATACTCGCGGCGCATGTGAATGCTCTCGCGGAAGGATTTTTAATTGGACTCTAACACACAGAGGCAGGAAATTCTGGCCGACTACATCGCGGATATGCGCGAGCTTCTCGACACAACAGAAAGGCTGTTGATGAACGCAGAGCAGCACTTTGCCGGAGCCGGCATCGGCAAAGATCTGCTGAATGAAATATTCCGATCCTTCCATACGATTAAAGGAACTTCCGGCTTTTTAGAACTGACGACGATAGTCCGGGTTGCCCATCAGGCGGAGGCTCTGCTTGATCATGCGCGGTCAGGTGTGTTGAAGTTTGAAAGAGAAATGGGAGATGAATTGATGGCGGTCTGTGATATGATCCGCCGTCTGATCGATGTGGTTGAGGAAACGGGCAGTGATAAGGGACATGAAGATGCGGCGGACAGCATTGTCGCAAAACTTAAAGGCCTGCTGCCGGAAAATTTAGCGCCTGCTCCGGAAAAGAATCAGAAATGGGGGCTCTTTGAGCCGCTGCCTCCGCCGCCCGTGGTGTCGTCGATAACATCCGAGATGCTTTCGCATTTCAAGACATCGGCCGGAGAGAGAATTCAGAATGTTCTGATAGAACTCAAAAATTGGCCCGAAAATCCAGATGGTGCGGCTGAAACGAGCCTGAATATTCTGACAGGTCTTGCCGAGAACTGCGCTCTTCTGGAATTCCCGGCCATGAACCGGCTTTTTACAGCCTGCTCTGCGTTGCTCGCCTCTCCCGCGGCGGCGGCCGGAGAGATAACGATTCCGGTTTCAGCAGCGCTGGAAAAAGCGCTGAGCGACCTGGAAAGCCTGCCCGGTGAGGATCGCTTCGCCGACGCAGCGGCCCAGATGGAGAAGCGAATCGCTGCTGAGCACGGCGGGGGGCATGCTGCAGTGCATGACGTAAAGCAAGATGTAACGCAAGATCCCGCGCATGACCCACACGAAGCCGCTGCGAACGCCTGGCCGGAAGAATCCGGACAGCACGCAGAACGACAGGATATTCGAATCGCCACAAGCAAACTTGATATCATGATGAATCTGGTCGGCGAACTCGTAATAGCGGAGTCTCTTGTTACGCACCATAAGGATCTGCAGGGCATCGTCTCGGCCGATTATTTCGCAACCGCGCGTCAGCTGGAGAAAATCGTGCGTCACATGCAGGAAGTTGCTCTGTCCATGCGGATGGTGCCTCTGACGACAGTCTTTCAGCGTATGACACGACTGACCAGGGATCTGTCGAGAAAATCTGGGAAACTGGCAGTCCTGCATATAGAGGGAGAAGAGACAGAAGTCGACAAAACAATAGCAGAGCGGATCGCGGATCCTCTGGTGCACATCATGCGAAACTGCGTGGACCATGGGCTGGAAACGCCGGAAGAACGACGGGCCGCCGGCAAGGATGAGACCGGCTCGATCATGCTCAGGGCCGGCCAGTCCGGAGGCGAAGTGCATATTTCCGTACAGGATGACGGTCATGGATTGAACAGAAAGAAAATTCTTGCCCGGGCTCGGGAGAAAGGGCTCATAGACGGCAGCGGCGATGACATGCCGGATGAGGCAGTCTGGGAACTGATTTTTCTGCCGGGATTCACAACTGCGGAAAAGGTGACTGATATTTCCGGCCGGGGAGTCGGCATGGATGTTGTGCGAAAGAATGTGGCTCTGTTGAACGGACGCGTCGATGTTCGGTCGCAGCCGTCAAAGGGCACTCAATTTGTGCTGCGCATTCCTCTGACTCTGGCAATCATTGAAGGCCTTGTCGCGCGGATCGGAAGCGTTCATTTTGCGATACCCACTACGGATATTTTCAAATCAATCCAGTACTCGTCTTTAAACTTTACGACGCTGGACCGCGGCGACCGGGCGGCCGAGATCAACGGACAGTTCTTTCCTGTTATTACACTGGGCGACCTGCTGAATATGCCGGGCGCTCATGAGACGATAGATGAGAAATCGATCGTTGTGCAAGTCGGGCAGGGCGCGAAATCTGTCGGCATAATCGTGGATGAACTTCTGGGGAATCAATCCATCGTGGTCAAGCCGCTCACCGGTCTTGTGAAAAACTCCCAGGGTGTGAGCGGATGCACGATTCTCGGCGACGGTTCCGTTGCGCTGATAGTCGACGTGGGCTATCTTGTCAATATGATCAGTTACGGCACGGCTAAAAACCAGGATGTGTCCGATTCGCGCGCGCGTATCGCCATTTGAACGCTGGCCGCCTGAAGGAAATATGAAACCAACAAAAAAAGTGCGCGTTCTAATCGTTGATGACCAGCCGGTTCTTCGCGCTTTGCTGGACCGGGGGCTTTCGGAAGACCCGGAAATTCAGGTTGTTGGACGCGCCGCGGACGCATTCGCCGCGCGCGATCAGATTGTCAGGCTGGAGCCGGACGTCATCACACTCGATGTGGAGATGCCGCGGATGAACGGCCTGGAATTCTTAAGACGGCTCATGCCGCAGTATCCCATACCCGTGATCATGGTGAGTTCGTTTACCGGCAGCGGTCAGAAAGCCACCCTGGAAGCGCTGGAGGCAGGCGCTGTTGATTTCGTCTGCAAACCGGAAGGAGGCGCCGGCGCTCTGGAAAGTATGTTCAGTGAGCTCCGGGAAAAAGTGAAAGTGGCCGGCAGGATAGACCGCAAGAAATTGCGCTTCGGTTTGCGACGGCCAGCTGCTGCCGCGAACCGATCTACTCAAGCGTCCCCGCTAGTTCGACGGTCAGTTGAAGTAAAAGCGCCGCCAGCAGTGCGTCAGGGCGCGATCAAAATTATCGCAATCGGCGCATCTACAGGAGGAACGCTGGCTATCCGGGAACTTCTGTCCGATCTCTCCGCGGATATTCCGGGAATCGTCATGGTGCAGCACATGCCTGCGGGTTTCACAGCTATGTTCGCCGACAATCTCGACAAACTGACAGAATTTTCAGTAAAAGAGGCGCGCAGCGGCGACATCGTTTCTCAGGGAACGGTGCTCATCGCTCCCGGGGATTTTCACCTCGTCGTTCGCCGCGTGTCCGGCAGTTTCATCGTCGATGTAATATCGAATGAAAAAGTGTCGGGTCACCGTCCTTCCGTGGATGTTCTGTTCGATTCTGTGGCGGAGCAGGCAGGGGCTACAGCTGTCGGCGTTCTTTTAACAGGGATGGGTTCGGACGGCGCGCGAGGACTCTTGAGGATGCGGGCGAACGGCGCAAGAACAATCGCCCAGGATGAAGAAAGCTCTGTTGTGTACGGAATGCCGAGAGTCGCTTACGAACTGGGCGCTGTAGAGTATCAAAGGACGCTGTCGGAAATTCCAGGCATGATCATGCATGTTCTGAATGAATCGCCGAAGGTTGATTCAGCGAGAATATAAAATATATAAAACATATGGATATAAATAAAAAAAAATAAACAATTATTGTCATGGAAGATGATCCTGAATTGCAGAATCTTATTCAGGAGATGCTGGGAATGCTCAATTATTCTGTGATCCTTGCGAGCAATGGCGAAGAGACAATGGAAATAATAAAAAGTAATAATACGATGTTGAATGTAGTCGGGATGATCATGGATCTGACAGTTCGATATGGAACAGGAGGAAAACAGGCGGTAACCGAAGTGAGAAAAATCAATCCCCAGATGCCCGTTTTTGTGATCAGCGGATATTCACATCACCCTGCGATAGAGCATCCAGAAGAATATGGCTTTACGGCAAGTCTGAGTAAGCCGTTTCAAATCGAAAGTCTGATAGCTATGCTTCAGAAGCATTTACCGGAAAAAATTCCGATGACCTGAAAGGTTCGCTATAGCGCGAATCTTCGTCCTGGTCACCCATGCATTGAACTCAAATTAACACTTTACTCAGCTTGAAAAAACGCAGACTTCTTCGATCTCCTCAAAACCCCGGATCTTTTTCCCTGTGAGTTTTATTTTTTTAAATTTGCACTGCTCGTTTTTACAGAGGCAGGGAAGCGATATGCCCATAGCATTTTTGAATTCGCCGAAATTATCCCCGTTCTGGCCGGTCTCCAGGGCGGCTTTTGTCAATTCCTGCAGACGGCTGGCAAGGTTTGCTGCCTGACCGATGATGGCATGTTCGCTGCGAATATCTGTTCCCAGTTCTCCGATTACAACCTCGCCGCTGGCAATCCCGACGGCAAGTCTCAGCGGCTGCTGCAGTTGAGCTTTTGTGGACTCGGCAATGGCAGGAAATTCCTCCACAATTCTCTGGGCGCAATGCATGGCTTTCGCAGAATCAAAATCTGAATACAGGCCGAACACCGCCATCAGACGGTCTCCCATATGTTTGTCAATGATCCCGCCTTCTTCTATTATAATATTATGAATATTTTTATATACTTCCTGTAAAGTATCTATGACCTGGACCGGGGTCAGCTTCTCGGAAATTCGCGTAAAATCCCTTAAATCAGTAAATAGAACGCCGATTTCTTTTTTTTGAGGTCCTTTAATTTTTATTGATTTTTGCGCCGCGCTGCCGTCTGCCCCTGCCGTTTCTGAAAGCATGACAGACATCTGCGAGTTCTGCTGCATCAGACCGGTAACCATTTTGATAAGTTTTTCATTCGATTCCAGTGACCGGAATTTGGATACAGCCTGCTTCAATGACAGTTTCAGAAGATTCTCGTCGATTGGTTTGGTCAAATATAGAAAAACTCCGGCTTCGTTGATCGCTTCCACAACAATACCGAGCTCCGCATAGCCGGTTAGAATGATTTTGATTGCCGGGTGTTTCTGTTTGTTCATTTCCTGAATCAGCTGTATGCCGGTCATGCCGGGCATCTTCTGGTCTGTAACAATGCAGATCACCTGTTCCTGTTTCAGTTTTTCGAGAGCTTCCGCGCCGCTTTCCGCTATAACAAGATCATAGTCTTCTCTCAGAAGTTCGCTCAGCACAGATAGATTTTCTTTTTCATCATCGACCAGGAGTATCCGGTCTTTCGTGCTGGCTCTGGCCGATTCGGCTTCTTTTTTTTCTTTTATTGCTGAATTTGCTTTTTTCCAATCCATAGAACGCTCTTTATCTCAATTTGAGATTACGCTGATTTCTTTTTCAGATTCAAATCCCGCTATTTTCATTTCGTTGGAAAGCGGAACTTTACGAAAATCATCCATTCCGGAAACCAGATTGGAAAGACAGATCCCCATTGCATAATCAAAAGATCCGAAATCTTTTTGACGTGCCGCATCCTTTAAAGGAATTTTTGTCATTTCCTGCAGTTTGTACGCGAGAGTGGCAGGCCTGCCTATCACGGCCAGTTCGCTTCTGGCCGGAGTGCCGAGCACTCCCATGACCACCTCGCCGGCAGAAAGACCGATGCCTATCTTCAAAGCCTCCACTCCAAGACTGCCGAGACTTTTTGAAACGGCAGGATAGGCCTTTACAATCTTTCTCATGCAGTCGATGCCCGCCTGTGTTCCCTGGACTCCGCTCAGGCCGAATATCGCCATGACGCCGTCCCCCATATGTTTATCAACAAAGCCGCCTGAATCGTAGATGATCTGATGCAAAGGGCGGTATATCATTTGCAATATTTCAATCACCTTCTCAGCGGACATTGTATTGGTCAGATGAGTAAATCCACGAATATCGATTACCATAATGGCCAGAGATACTTTTTTTGGTTTCTGAAAACTGATGGAATCGTCGCCGGATTCCTGATTGATCGCGTCCGCTCTGCTTCCCAGTCTTTTTGCCAGCTGCGCATTATCCTCAATCAAATCCTTCAGCATTCCCAGCAGACGCAGATTGACCTGCGTTATGTTGAAATGATCCACAGCCTCGCTTAATACATGCAGCAGGTCTTCCGGGACGATTGGTTTTGTCAGATATTTGAAGATATGACCGCTGTTGATGCCTTCCACTACGCTGCTGAGTTCCGAGTATCCCGTCAAAATGATCCGGGTTGCCGGATGCTGCCTTTTTTCGACCTCCTGAAAAAACTGTACGCCGGTCATACCGGGCATTCTTTGATCAGAGACAATTACTGTGATTCCAGGCGTGTGCAGTATTTCCAGAGCCTCAGCGGCGCTGCTTGCTTTTAATATTCTATATTTTCTTGATAGTATACCTTCCAATGCGATGAGATTGGGTTCCTCATCGTCTATTAAGAGAACGATCTCTCTGGCTATGTCTGTTTTTTGCCTGTCAATAGCAGATTTTGCTTTTGAAAGATTCAGCATATGACCATACCTGTTTGTTTGCAGTTTATTTTGGAAGTATTTTTTAATATGGTTCTATACATTGAGTCGCAGAGCCCTGTTTGAATTATCAGTATCAGGATTTCAAAGCTTAACCGGTCCGATTTCCGGCCGTGATGGGTGTTATTTTGCAGGGACAGCCGGATTGCCAATGGTCCATCGTTCCATACCGCTTTAGTATGGATTTCAGGTTCTGCTCTCCGGCCATATTTTGAGATTGTCATGATATCTTTTTGCTCTGGCTATGCCTGCGGAGAACCGGCAGCATCACAACAAATTCCGCTCCGCCCAGATTCCGGGCCGGCCCCAGAGTTATTGTGCCGTCATGCTCCGTTAAAATTTTGCTGCAGATTGCCAGGCCAAGACCTGTCCCCGTTCCCGGCGGTTTTGTAGTAAAAAATGGATCAAAAATTTTCTGCCGCAATTCTTCCGGCACGCCCGGCCCGCTGTCTTCTACCGCAATCTCGACCTTTTTTTCTCCCTGGTCTTCGCGGGTTCGGACTCTAATTTCGATTTTCCCTGTTTCACTTTGGTCTGCCTTCTGTTTTTCCTGAAGAGCGTCAGCGGCATTTGAGATTAAATTCATGATGACCTGGCCGATGTGAGATCTGTGGCATGTGATTTCAGACAGGTCATCGCCGAATTTTTTTTCCACTGTAAAGTCTTTCAACTTACTGCCCAGAATCGCCGCAGATTCCTCCACCAGGGATATGACATCAACACCGTCTGTGACTTCTGTATCATGCCGTGAAATATTGCGCATCGACTGGTTGATTTCAGCAATGCGTCTGGCCCCGAGATCGACACTGTCCAGAGCGGCATAAATTTTGTCAAAGCGAAGCCTGAAGTCGGCGGCAATCTCCGCGGAATCCGGATCGCTTTCCAAAAGAGACGTAAGAAAGCCGTCGAGGTCCTTCAGATTTTTCTGAATAATATTGTGCGATCCCATTATATAATTGACCGGATTGCCGATATCATGCGCGATTCCCGAAACCAGAGCGCCGATCGAGCTCATTTTTTCCGCCTGGATCAGCTGGCGCGTGGCCGTCACCAGTTCCGTGTTGATGCTGTCTCTTTCTTTTTTCAGACTGTCTATCTTTAAATGCATACTGGCAAATTCAACGGTCATCTGCTCGATATCCCTGGACATAAAATCAGTTTCTGTCTGCAGTTCTACCTGGGTTTTCCGCAGCTCAGAATTTTCATCGACCTTCCTTTGAAGATCGATGAACAGAGTCTCGGATCGCTGCCAGGTAAAAGAGTTGTCCCGCGCCAGAATGTAGCTCTGACCCAGCAGGAAAAACACCAGGCCGTACTGGGCAACGAAAGGCCCAAAAATAAAACGCTGAGCCACCAGGATATCATGGATGACTGCCGCAAGGAAGATCGTGCTGAACAGGAATACAGACCAGGCCCTGTGTCGGAGCGCGGCGCTTTCCTCGCCTCGCCCCATGCAGTGGCGGACAAGCACCGCAACCAACCAGACAATAAAATAAATCAATCCCAGCTGGATTATGGATAGGTGTGTTGTGAAAAATACAGTATCAGTAAACATTATTATGAGAGAGAAAACAATTCCCGTGATAAGATTGGTAAAAAACCAGGCAGGCCATGCTTTTTTTTCAAATAGAAAAAATATGTACAGGCCGATGGCGCACCAGCCCAGGGGAATGGAAATGTACTCCAGTCGCTGAAGAATAGAATAATAATCGATTCCGGGGTAAAGATGCTGGAAGAAATCCGCCATAACGAAAACCCGTACGGCGATCAGCAAACAGAAAAATCCCAGGAACAGAGCGCTGCGCAATTGCCGCCGCAGACCGAACACAAAAAAATGATAGAGTCCGGCCATGCACAGAAAACCAATAGTAAATGCGTCGCTCAGAGTATTTTTCAATTGATCCTCAACAAAAGAATCATTCAAACCGAGAGTAAATACTCCGAAATTGCTGCGGGAGTGGTGAAAATTGGAAACCTCCATTAGAATTTCCGTGGTCTGCGGACCAACCGAAATCTGCAATCCCCGGCGCATGGGCCGGGTGGATTCCCGATTGGCGGCGGGGTGTCCTGCCTGATCGCCCAGCTGAAGAAGACCATTCTCCAATTTCCACAGACGGCTGGATGTATATTGATGGCCCAGTGAATAGAGAGTCAGAGTCCTTTTTATTCCTTTAAGCTTCAAACGGTAAAGGACGGCGCCTTGTTCGGTTAAAGGATTGCCCTGGTAGTTCTTCACTGAGTCCCATCGTTTCTCTGGCTGTATGAAGAGCGCTTTTTCAGTCTGACTAAGAATACGCAGCGATTGTTCAGTAATGCGATATTGGCAGCAGAGATCGTCCGGCGGGGAAGCGCTGGATGCAACTGTCAGAGTACATCCAGTATTCATTTCCTTCCTGGGATCTGAGGGATTTTCAACCAGATTCACGCCCGGGTAAAGTTCCCAGTCACCCCGGATTTCCACCGGTCCCGCTTTTTCAAAATCCCATCCTTCGAAATCAATCTCGCCTTCCCGGGACAAAGGCGGATTTTTATTGCTACGAGGGCCGCAGGATGCAATGAGAACCATGGCAATGATTAGTAATACTGTGTAATTGTATATATACTTCATTGTTGAAGAACCTTCTGATCCGGGATGTAAATCTCAAATCGGACCCAGCCGGACTCCCTGCCGTTATCGGCAAGTTCAATCAGGCCGCCTTTATATTCCAGAAGACTCCGGCTCTGAAAAAGTCCGAGCCCCCGGCCCGAACCGATGTCCTTTGTGGTCACGAAACCGTCGAAAATATTTTTTTCAACTTTCTCAGGGATTGCCTCTCCGTTATTTTCAACCGTGATTCTGCAGTGAGTGTGGTCTTCGTTCCAACGTGCCTGAATATGTATCTGGGGTTCCGTGCTGGTGTTTGAGTAATAGATGGCATTCATGAATACATTTCTTAATACCTGTAAGTACAGGCTGTTATTCAACTCAATGAAAACAGCTTCCGGCACAGTCATTTTCACTTTTATGTTTTTAAACTTTGTTCTTTCTTTGCTTTCCTTCTGTGCGGCTTCCAGCGCCGCCCGGATAAGAACGGAAATGGAAACTTCTTCGATATTTTCACCGTCGACTCCGGTTACTCCGCGCAATTCCTTGATCACGGCGGCGCTCTTCTGAACGCCTTTGTTGATGTTCAGAAAATATGTATCCGTCATGGAAAACTGTTCATTAAAATATTTCTTTAGTTCCACTGCTTCAGGATCGTCGTTTCCACTCAGAATATCATTCAGTACAGACTGGATATCCATGTACACGCGTTTGAATCCGTTGACGCCGCCCAGAATATAGTTTAACGGGTTGTTGAGTTCATGGGCAATTCCGGCGGCTATTTTCATAAGCGCCGTTTTCTTTTCCGAGACGACAAGTTTGTCCTGCGCATTTCTCAGGTCTTCCAACGCCAGCTGCAGATTTTCAGTTCTTTCTTTCACCTGTTGTTCCAGACGTTTATTCATTTCATCCTTGAGATCCAGAGCTTCCCTCTGCGCATTTTCTTTTTCCGCTTTCATGATGTTGATCTTGTCGCCCAATCCAAGGGAGAGGAGAATGATTTCAAAAGCCGATCCAAACATGATGCCGTTGTTGGTAAAAAAATTATTGGGCAGGAAACCGGCAGACTTCAAACCCGTAACGATCATGCCGATCAGGAACATCAACCAGGCAATCATGAAATAACGGGCGGGTCTGTAACCTTTGATCATCGTCTTGAATCCGGAGTAAAGAACTATAAAAGGAAGCGAAACAGCAAGCGCCACGCCGAATTTAATGCTGATGGCGTAATTTAAGAATAATGTGCTGATCATAAGTATCAATGCCAGGATTACTCCAAACCGGCTGACATGATACATTCTGGGAGTATACACTTGCATCTTTAAGAAAGACATGCAGAACATCAGACCAAAGAAAAATCCGCCGCCGATAAAGAATGGCACGCTCTTGTTCGAAAACCAGATCAGACCCGGCCACAAATACTCGAAAGCATAGCCGGTCAGCGACATCTGGAAAAAAGCATAGCTCACAAGATACAGAACATAAAACACATAGCTGTAATCCCAGATGGTAAAAAACACAAATAGATTGTAAAGAATCATTACTATAATAATTCCATAGTAAATGCCGTAAGCGTACTGGGAATCATGATCCTGACGCGCAAATTCATGGATCGACCAAACGGTCACCGGAAACTGCATGGAACTTTCGGTTTCCATTCGCAAATAGAACTCAGTTTCATCATTCCGGGCCAGCGAAAAACGGAAAGAAGCATTCTTCTGTTTGATCTCTCGCTGCGAAAACTCAAAAGAATCGCCCGATTCCTTCATCTGCGTAATCTTCTCCCGGGTGTAATAAAACTGAATTCTGTCTATTAAAGGATATCCAATTTCCAGGAGCCAGTCCTGGTTCACTGCGCTTTCATTTCTCAAATGGATGCGAATCCAGTATGCGGAATTGGTGAATCCGAAATTCGGAACAAGTTTTTCAGACTTTTTCCAGGGGAGGACAGCTGCTGGATTCATGATTTCCTGAATTGAATATTTTTTCTCCTTATCCTCCAGGTATTCCAGATTCAGGCCCAGCTGGTATTCTCCGGTCCCCTCGGTCAGAATTACCGGCTCCGTCGCGCCGAGAGGAAATTGCCAGATTATGAAAGTAATAAATATAAATATATAAAAGTATTTATATTTCATATTTCTAATGCATCTCCCGACAACGGAAGCCATATCCTGAAACAGGCCCCGCCAAGATTTTTCGAATCGAGAATCGACAGATCCCCCTGATGGTTGGTTATGATTTTTCCGCTTATGGCAAGGCCCAGGCCCGTTCCTTTGCCCGGAGGTTTTGTGGTAAAAAAAGCCTTTAAGATTTTTTCTTTCAGATCATCGGGAACTCCAGGGCCATTGTCTTCTATATATATAGCAATGCCCTCCTTCCCATCCTTTGACTCCGTCATGCCCGATATTAATATTCTGCCTTCGTAGTCGTTTCCGTTCCTTTTCTCTTTTTCAATGCGCTCGTCTATTGCGTCTGATGCGTTGGCAATGATATTTGTAAACACCTGGCTCAAATGCGAAGGCCGGCATGTTATCGTCGGCAGTCCGTCCATCCGGCGTTCGACTTTATGCCTTTTTATTCGCGATGTCAGAATTACCAGTGTTTCGTCCATGGTTTCTGATAAATTGACGCCGGGCAGAGGCAGCGCATCCATGCGGCTGAAATTTCGGAGCGCTCCGTTTATCTGCGTAACCTTTTCCACACCGAGCTGAATGTTATCCAGATAGGATCGCAGCTTTTCGAAACGCGCGGCGAAATCCTGCGCCACTTCCTGCGCTTCCGGGTCGCTGCCGATCAATTCTTTCAGAATATCCTCAAAGTTCTTAATTTCACTTTTCAGATTTGCGTTCGAGCCCATAATATAGTTGGCCGGATTGCTGATTTCATGAGCCACACCGGCCACCATCTGACCAAGTGTGGACATTTTCTCCGCCTGTGTGAGCTGTTCCTGCGCATCCGAAAGATCCTGCTTTATTCTGATAAAATCTGATTTGATTCCATCCAGCTGCCGCCCGGATGACTGGATTTCCTCCTGCATCTTCTGGTTGTCAGCCTGCAGAGCGTTTCGCTTTCGCACCTCTTGAACGAACATCTCGCCGTGGTAGATCGGCGCGGCAAGAAGACGCGACAGTCGGAAAAGCATCTCCGGCGACGACTGAAATTTATTTTCCTGCCGGGAACCGTTCGAAATGCAGACCATCATTCCGGCGACCGTGGTTTCTATGATCAACGGGACGGCGATCAGCATCTCCGGGAATTTCTGTTTATCGGAAAAATCGGAAGCATTCTGTCCGTCTTCTGTGCAAGGAATGCTGTCTGAATAGGGTTCTGCAAAATACGAAACCTCGCCCGGATTGAAATGTGAAGGGTCGTATTGTTTTTTTTCCAGATCAAAACTATAAATACCAAGCTGCTTACGCGAAAAAATCTGCCGGGCGATCTGTGGAAACACCTGATTCATCAGTATGGAGCCCTTTGGCAGCGCCATCGCCGGATACTGCGCGCCCAGTTTTACCGAGGTTTTGCCGGAGCCCTTCGCATCCCTGCCGGCGATGAAAAAAGCGACGGCGTCCAGTCCAAAATTCTTCTGCAGATAGCTTCCGATTCCCGCGGCTATGTGCGCTACTTCCGGCGATTTCTGCACAGTGACCGCTGCCTCAACAATGGATTCGATTTCTTTCTTCTGACCCGCCAGCGTTTCGTTAGCCGATTGAAGTTCGGCTGTCCTGTCCTGTACCTGAATTTCCAGCTCCCGCGTCCATTCCTCTTTTAGCCGGATATTGTTCTCCAGCTGTGTCATCGCTTCGCGCTGAGCTTTTTCCGTCTCCAGCTTCATGATGTTGATCCTGTCCGCAAGGCCCAACGACAGCAGTGTGACTTCCAGCGCGGAGCCGATCTGGATAGCGTAGATGGTTACAAAAGTGCTGGGCAGAAGTCCAAAGCTCATCGCTCCATAAATAATTGCGCCGACCAGCAATGTGATGAAGGCCAGCATGTAATAGCGCGCCGGCCGGTAATTTTTGATGAGTGAGACAGTTCCGGCAGTGATGAGCAGAGCCATCCCTGCCATGGCCAGGCCGGCGGTGATTTGAACTGTCAGGCGATAGGGAAGAAATAGAGAAAGAAAAATCGAAATAAAAAATAATCCGGTGAATCCATTTATCGTAAAATAGAGTTTCCTCGCATGGGCCGCGAGCTTGAGGTAATCATTGGTAAAAAAACACATCCACATACCTGTGAAACCAATAAAAGTGGGCAGCCCGTGTTCCGCTGTCCAGGCATTAAAGTAACTGAAGAACTGATAAGAATAACCGTTGAGCGTGATCTGGAACATGGAAAATCCCAGCACAAAGAAAATATAGTACAGGTAGCTTTTGTCGCGTATACTTAAAAATACAAAAAGATTGTAAATTATCATTACTATCATGATGCCGTAATACAGGCCCATGATATACTGCCCTGAACTGACTTTTTCTATATATGCGTTCTTCAGCCAAACCTTCACCGGGAACTGCATCACGCTGCCTGTTTCAATTCTGAAATACACATATTTTTCAGAAGACGGTTCTAAATTCAGCGGAATTAAAAAGAATCGGTCCTTGATCTGTCTCTGCGAAAATGGCAGCCGTCGCCCGGTTTTTTGAGAGCGCATTTTTCCCGCTCCGTCAAAAATATAAAACTCGATCTCATCCAGATGAGGGTAGCTGATTTCGATAAGGGACTCTTTGAAAGTAACCGTGCTGTTTTTGATTTTGAATCGGCCCCAGAATCTGGACCGAGTGAAGCCGAAATTCGGAACTTCTTTTGTATTTTTAATAAATTTATTATTAAAATCAGCAGAGGAAACCTGGCCAATATTCCAGGAACCGCCAGCGTCCTCCAGATATTCCAGAGCTGTGCCGAGCGCGTATTCTTCTTTGCCCTCCGACAGAACAACCGGTTCAATCGCCAGCAGCGAAGAGCGGGAAAAAGTAAATATTATTGCTAATATTAATATTCTGTATATTTTCTTGCCCATGTCGCTTTCTTTCCCGCTCTTATTGCCCGCCTGACATTGAAACAATAACCGGTACCCGTTTGGCCGCAACCGGTATTACTATCTCAAACCTGACCCAGCCCGACTCCCGGCCGTTATCCGTCAGCTCTATCGAACCATGAATAGATTCCAGAAGACTTCTGCTCTGAAAAAGCCCCAACCCGCGGCCGGCGCCAATGTCCCTGGTCGTCACAAAACCGTCAAAAATCTTTTGTTCAATATCTTTGGTGATTCCAGGGCCGTTATTCTCAATAGAAATGCCGCATGCCGATTCATCATTGTTCCATAACGCCGAAATGCGAATTTCCGGGTCAGAATTCTGGTTGGAAAAATAGATAGAATTCATGCATACATTTTTCAACGCCTGCAGAATTACATCGCGGTTTAATTCAAGGACAATCGTATCCGACACATTCAGGGTGACTCTTATTTCATTCATATTTCCCTTTTCCCGGCTTTGGGACTGCGCGCGATTGAGCGCGCTCTCAATCAGTTCGAGTATCGATAACTCTTCCATGGTATCACCGTCGACTCCGGTAACGCCGCGCAGTTCACTGATAACGGCGGCGCTTTTCTCCACGCCTTTCTGGATGCCGGTCATCAATTTGTCAGACTTTGAAAACTGCGATTTGAAATATTCTTTCAGTTCAACTGCCTCGGCATTATCATTCGCGCCTAAAATATCATTCAGTACATTTTGAATATCACGATAAACCTGTTTGAATCCGCTGAAACCGGCCGCGATGTAGTTTAGCGGATTGTTCAATTCATGCGCAATGCCGGCAGCGATCTTCATCAGCGCAGATTTCTTTTCAGATGAGACAAGCATGCTCTGCGCGCTCTTCAATTCTGCCAGAGCCTGCATCAGATGTTCCGTTCGTTCCTTTACCTGCTGCTCCAGGCGCGTGTTCATATCGTCTTTTAAGGCCAATGCTTCACGCTGCGCGGTTTCCTTCTCCGCTTTCATGCTGTTGATACGGTCGGCAAGGCCCAGAGAGAGCAGGGTGACTTCCATTGCCGATCCAAAAAACAAAGCATTCTCTGTAAAAAAATTGGATGGCAGTGCGGCGCTTATTTTCAAAAAAATAAAAAAGGCGCCCAGAAGAAACACAGTGAAGGCCAGTATTAAATATTTTGACGATTTGTGCCCTTTTTTCCAACAGTAGAAGGATGCGATAAATATTAGAGCGGTTCCGGGCAGAGTAGTGCCGATTAGCAGCACTGCCGTTGTTGAATATTTTACAAAAAAGTTTGAAAGGAAGCCGCATAGGAAAGCAAGAGCAAACAATCCAAATAAATTTCTGAGCGTCCGGCTGTAATCTTTGAGGTTTAAGAAGGTAACCACAAAGAAAACAAGAAATATAGCCGACATGTTGCCGAATAAAAACAGCGAGTGGTTCGCCATCCACGGCGATTCGGGCCAGAGTAATTGAAAGGCCAGTCCATGGTAGGCGAAGAAGAAGGAGGCAAAGCAGAATATATACAATACATAGAATAAATATCCGGGATCGCGCACTGAGAAGTAAACAAATAAATTGTAAAATATCATTATTAAAAGGATGCCCAGATAGATTCCGAGTATTAAGTTCAGATTTGCGTCATATTTCCGGAACGCTTCCGGCTGCCAGACGATCAGCGGAAGCGCTTCATGGATACCGTCATGGTTCGCGACACGGATTAGAATCTGGATATCCCTTGCCGGCGCGATACTGAAATTAAATATAAAATTGCGATGGTCAACGGGGCGGGAATGATACGGTAAGCGTTCGCCTGTCCTGTATGCTGTGACGACACCGTCCTGTACAAAATATAGATCCAGATAATCGAGGATGGCGGAAGCGATTTCCAGAATCATTTTTTTTTCCACTGGAAACCGGCTGTGCAGTTTCACACGGACCCAGAAAACTGATCGGGAAAAGCCAAAGTTGGGGACCAGGGCCATACTCCGCACCCAGGCACTGCTGTCCATTGAGCGCACCTGATCGATTGTCCGATGTCCGTCACTATCCTCCAGATATTCCAGATGCAGCCCGAGCGGATATTGTTTGATGTCCTCCTGCAGGATGACCGGCTCAAGCGCGAACAGCGGCTGCCTGAAAAAGACGATGAAAAGAATCACAAAAATTATTCTACGCATGCGCTTCCTCTGCAGATTTCGCGCCGACTGGTATTCTCACCTCAAACTTCACCCAGCCCGACTTCCGGCCGTGATCCGTCAGTTCAATAGCGCCGCCTTTGTATTCCAGAAGGCTGCGGCTCTGGAAAAGTCCCAGTCCGCGTCCGGCGCCGATATCTTTTGTTGTCACAAAACCGTCGAAAATCTTCTGCTCGATTTCTTCGCGGATCGGATCACCGTTATTATTTATGGATAATCTGATTGCCGATAGATTGTTATCCCATTCTGCCTGGATACGGATTTCCGGCTCCGCACTGCTGCTGGAATGATAGATTGCATTCATGAATATATTTTTCAACACTTGAAGATACAGATTGCGGTTCAATTCCAGTATCATCACTGCCGGTACCTTCAACATTACTTTAATTTTATTATATTTTGCTTTTTCCTTGCTTTCATTCTGCGCCAGATGGAGCGCGGCTTTAACCAGATCAAGCAGCGATACCTCTTCATCTATTTCTCCGTCTACACCGGTAATCCCGCGCAGTTCTTTGATTACGGCAGCGCTTTTCTGGACGCCTTTGTTGATATTTTGAAAATATTTTTCAGTCATGGAAAACTGTTCGTCAAAATATTTCTTGAGTTCCAGGGCGTCGGGCTCGTCGTTCGCGTCCAGAATTTCATTCAATACAGCCTGGATATCCATGTATACGCGTTTGGATCCACTGACGCCGCCCAGAATGTAATTCAATGGATTGTTCAGCTCATGCGCGATGCCGGCTGCGATCTTCATGAGGGCGGATTTCTTTTCCGATGCGACGAGCTGTGTCTGACTCTTTCTCAATTCCCCCAGGGTCCCCTGGAGTTTATCGCGTTCATCTGTCAATAATTCTTCCGAACTGGTGATCACGAAATTTGCATACAGGCTGAAAGTCAGCATAAAAATCAATAAACCTGCTATGGTGAATATTTTAAAATATTCAATAAATGTATCTGATAAAGTAATAATGGGATCGAAAAAAGAACCGTGGATGATTAAAAATGTATAAGATACGCTCAGTAAAGTGATTATCGATATTTTATATCCGGCCTCTTTCTTTGAAAAAAGAAACAGGGGCACAATTACAAATAAAACCATGTAGGGCGCATTGTACGGATTTTTAAGGCCTACCAGCAATCCATTGACAATTACAACAGTGTAGCCCGTAAATATACAAAAATACAATTTCGCATACAAATGCTTTTTATAATAATTCATTACCAGGGTGCCGAGCGCCAGTATTCCAGAAATGAAATGAACGAAAAACAATGCACGGGCTTCTCCGAAATACGGCAAGAATAAAGAGAAGTATGAAAACAAATGCAGTGTGGCCATTACAGAAAACATGTTGCCCATGCGAATATATTTTTTATCTTCAGGATTGAGTCCGGAGGTAATCCCAATATTGATCGTTCTTCCGAAAAAATTGGATATTGATCTAAAAAGCATAATAAAAATCCCGCCCATCGTTTGCGACCACTGGCAGTTTGTCGCTGCGGCCTTCTTCTTGAACGACCGGCTCCAGCGTAGAGAGCGGCTGTCTGACAGAGACGAAGACCAAAATCATTAAATATAATTTACGCATACATTTCCTCTTTCGATTTCACGCCGACGGGTATTTTCACCTCAAACTTTACCCAGCCCGAATCCCGGCCGTGATCGGTCAGCTCCAGGGAACCGCCGCAATATTCAAGCAGGCTCCGGCTCTGAAAGAGTCCCAGTCCGCGCCCGCCTCCGATGTCTTTTGTTGTCACAAAGCCGTCAAAAATTCTGGATTCATATTCCGCCGCGACAGC
>VFLI01000045.1 GCA_009885105.1 Spirochaetia bacterium
GCCGACATTGTAGCTGTTATTCGGCCCTGCCACAGGCCCCGCAGAAAATGTGTTGGCGACCGGATCGTACAGGGATGTAGCAGTTGTCGAGTTTCCGTGCACGGAAATAATTTTGCCGGCGTACTTCCCGCTTGCGATGAAAAAGCTGCTTCCGCCGTTGCCCACGACGGCAGTCAGAGGCGGGCCGTCGCTGAAACTGTTTGTCGATGGATCATAGAGCGATGTTGACGCTGTCAGGCCTCCACGAACGATGAGAGTTTTACCCGCCTGAGCTCCGTTTGCGATCGTAAAGCCGTGCGCTCCGGGAGCGGCGTTTGCAGACATTGCCGGCCCGCCCGAAAATGTATTCGTCGCAGGATCGTAGAGGGAAGTGGCGGGTGTGCCGCCATGTATCACCATGGTCATGCCTGACTGGGACCCGCTTAAGATCGTAAAGTTGAAACCTCCAGAATTGGCAGTTCCTGACAGAATAGGCCCGACGCTGAATGTGTTTGTAGCCGGATCGTATAAGGACGTTGAGGTCAGACTGTTCCCATGAACCACGACAGTCATTCCAGCCTGTGGTCCGCTTGTTATCGCGAAGCTATGCGCGCCGGTGCTCGCGCCAAGAGAGAGACCGGGCCCGGCGCCAAAGGTGTTTGTTGCCGGATCGTACAATGACGTTGATGCGGCGCCGTTGGCGTGAACAACGATAGTTTTGCCGGCCTGCGGGCCGCTTGTAACCGCGAAGCCGTGCGCTCCATTGCCGGCTGCAGCGAAAAGAGCAGGCCCTGCCCCAAGCGTGTTTGTCGACGGAGTGTAGAGTGATGTTGATGGCAGAGCGTTGCCGTGGACAACCAGGGTCTTGCCTGCCTGAAGTCCGGTTGTGACCGCGAAACTGTGCGCCCCGAGGCTGGCGTTGGCGCTCAGAATCTGCTGAGGCACAAAGGAATTCGTCAGCGGATCATAGAACGATGTATTGGGCGAAGAGCCTCCCATTACGACGAGGGTCCTGCCTGCATGCACACCACTGGTGATGGCAAATCCCTGAGAGCCTATTCCAGGTATTGCGGGCAGGACGGGGCCGGCGGCGAAGGTGTTCGTGGCCGGATCGTAGAGAGTGGTTGCGGTTGAGAGCGCTCCCACTACTACCAGCGTTTTGTCCGCCTGGGGTCCCGTTGAGATGGGAAACGCTGTTGACCCGCTTGTTGCCGCTGAACTCAACACCGAGCCAAATGCGAAAGTATTCGTAGCGGGATCGTACAGGGACCTGTTGCTGGCGCTGACACCATGGACGACAACTGTCTTGCCTGCGTCCAGGCCGGTCGTTACGGAAAAACTCAATGAGCCGGAAAATGCCGATGAACTAAGGACGGGGCCGACTGCGAAAGTATTCGCGGAAGGATCATAGATGGATGTGCCGGTTGTTGAGATGGCATGGACTACGATTGTCTGGCCGGCCTGCGGACCGCTCGTGATTGCGAAATTGTGCGCATCGTTGTCTGCCGTGCCCGAGGCGGACAGCACAGGACCCACTGCGCAACTATTTGCAGCCGGATCATAGAGGGACGTGCTCGTGGTGTTGTTCCCGTGCACGATAAGAATCTTGCCGGCCTCCGGCCCGCTGGTGATGGCAAAGCTGCTGCTTCCATTTCCCGCATTTGCCGAAAGCGCTGGTCCGGCTGAAAAGCTGTGGGTCGAAGGATCATACAGAGTTGTGCCGACCGCCGAGGTCGCAAGGACGATCAGCGTCTTACCTGCCTCGGGGCCGCTGGGAACCACAAAGCTGTGCGATCGACTGTTGGCATTCCCGATGAGTGTGGGTCCCGCCGCGAAGCTGTTGGTCGACGGGTCGTAAAGAGAGGTAGCCGTTGAGGCGTTTCCATGAACGACGAGGATTTTTCCTGCCTGCGGACCGCTCGTAATGGCAAATCCGCTTCGAGCCGCCCCGTTTCCTGAAAGGAGGACGGCGGACGTATAAAAAGCGCCGATGCCGCCTGAAGGCGCGTTTGCAAGAATCAAACGTAACAGGAGAGTCTGCAGTCCACACGAACTCATTGTGTCGGCCGGGTTGCAGAGGTCCGGGGACCGGCAGAATGCTGCCGGAGTCAGGATACTGAGAAACATTAGTTTGATAAGGTAAGAACGCATATCAATAATATATTAGACGAACTTTACTTAAGGAAGATTCTGTTTATTATTAACAAATACAATATCGGTACAACAACGTCAATAGTTATCTTCATTGTTCTATACTAATGATGACACATTTCTGCTTGCGTACCCGAAAAACCCTGCAATTCTGGTCAAAACACGGAATTAAGTATGTCGGAAACAGCAGAAACAGTAAAAAAGAACAAAAAAATCAACAAAATGACTTTGTCTGAAGTTGAGGAAGCCCTGAAGAAATCTCAGGAGCACATGAAAAACCTCAACAGCAAATACACAAAGACACTTCTTGCCAGAAAAACACAGCTCACCGGAGCGTGAGGCGATCGCCCTTCCTGACAGACGTTATTTTCTAAAATTTCTCATCTTTGAAACAGCGGTCGGGCTGGTGGCCGTTATTATCAATTATTTTTTCGGGCCGCACATTGTGTTCCGGTTTGAAACTCTACCTTTGATTTACGGCGTTGCCGGAGCGCTCCCTCTTTTTTCTTTCCTGCTCCTGTTGAAAATTCCTGCAGCGCCGTTTCATAGGATACGGCAGAGTCTTGCGTCTATTCTAAAATTGTTTGAACCCTTCTCACTCCTCCAGATCGCCCTTTTATCCGCGGCGGCCGGCTGCGCCGAAGAAATGATGTTTCGAGGAGTCCTTCAGGGAATCGCCGGTCAGTATCTGGGCGCAACTTCCGGACTTTTTCTGGCCGCTCTTCTATTCGGTCTGGGGCACTGGATCACTCCGGGTTATGCTTTACTGGCCGGACTGGCAGGTCTATATCTGGGCTGGTTAAAAAATTTCGACGGGGGATTGACGGCTCCGGCCCTGGCCCACGGATTGTACGATTTTTTCGCGCTTGTATATTTGCGAGCCTCATTAAAATCAACCGTATGACAACACGAACCATACCGATGACAGATCAGCTGCACGAGTACCTGCTTTCGTCCTCTATCCGGGAAAGCGATCTTCTGCGCCGGTTGCGCGAAGAGACCGCAAAAGATGAACTCTCAAGAATGCAGATCAGCCCGGAACAGGGACAGTTCATGTCATTTCTGTTAAGAATGATGGGAGCGCGCCAGGCTCTGGAGATCGGCGTTTTTACCGGTTACAGTTCCATCTGCATTGCGGAAGCGCTGGGTCCGCGCGGGCATCTTCTCGCCTGCGATATCGATGAAAAATATACGGCCGTGGCGCGCAGATACTGGAAAGAAGCAGGCATCGAAAGCCGGATCGATTTAAAAATAGGGCCGGCTCTGGAAACACTCACGAATCTTCGCAACGATGTCAATGCCCGCGAAGCAATCGATTTCATCTTCATCGACGCGGATAAAGAAAACCTCCCGGATTATTACGAATTGAGCATGCAGCTGATACGGCCGGGCGGAATCATCGCCGTGGACAATGTTCTCTGGGGAGGCCGTGTCGCGGACAGCAGTGTCGTTGATCCGGAAACTCAGGCCATACGTCGCCTCAATGAGAGAATGAAAACAGACGATAGAATATTCATGAGTCTGGTTCCTATCGGCGACGGACTCGGGCTGGCTCTGAAGAAATGAAACAGTCCGGGAAATATCCAGGAGAGAAGGCAGTTCGATGTGGGAATATCTAATCAAAAAAGTATTCCCCCGAATGCCGGCCGCGGATGCCACTTTGAAGGCCGCTCCGCCGACCCGCGCGGATGAAAGAATCGAGGCCGTTCAGCACAGTCCCAGTCAGTCCCATCCTCAGGCCGCGCGCACGACGGGGCACAGGTCGCCGTTACGAATCCTGACGTGTCCGGTCTGTCAAATCCCCATGAAGCTGCGCACGATCGGCAAAATTGAAGTCGATGAATGCCCCCGGTGTCTGGGCGTTTTTCTGGATCGAGGCGAGCTTCAGTCGCTGTCGGCCGGTGATTTGTCCAGTTTTGAGGGCGGCTCAGAAGAGGCACAGTCGCTGGTCTACACGCCCCACGGTCTTTCAAGCCATGTCCCGGGACATGACAATAAACCAGGATAGATCGAAAAAAGATTTTCAGAACACGGGCTGCGGAAGATACTGATCCATGCGCCTATTTTTTATCAGACACGCTGCCGCAGCCGCAAGAGACACCTGGACGGGCGATGACAGCGCCAGACCGCTGACAAAAGACGGGGCAAAAAAGATGCGCCAGTCGGCAAAAGGCCTGAAAAAACTGGTCAAGAAAATAGATTTGATCATCACCTCACCGGCGCTGCGGGCCGTTCAAACGGCTGAAATACTGGGCGATATTTTCAAAAAAAGCAAACATATTACATCTGTAAAGCTGGAACCGGGATCCAGTTATCTGGATTTTCTCAAACTGATGGAGGAGATTGGGCCGGATCCTGAAAGCGTGGCTCTGGTAGGTCATGAACCGGATCTCAGCCTGATTCTGTCCGCGCTTCTTACCGGAGATGCGGATTCGCAGAGTATCGGGCTGTCGATGCGCGCGGACCTCAGAAAATCGGGATGCGCTGAAGTTCAGCTGGCGGGAGTGCGGGCAACTCTGATAAACTTTTTTTCACCGTCAGTACTGCGCAAACTGGGCGGCTGAAAAATGAACGCGCAAAAAGGCTTCCGGCAATTATATTCTATATATATAGAAGAAGGCCTTCATGCTTTACGAAAAACATATCTTTGTCTGTGAAAATATCAGGGAGGCCGGAGCGAAAAAGCCCTCCTGCGGAAATCAGGGCTCCTCCCAGCTTCGGCAGCAATTGAAAGAGGCCGTAAAAAAGGCCTATCCAGACAGAAAAATACGGGTGAATATGAGCGGCTGCCTGGATCGCTGTGAAGAGGGTCCATCTCAGGTATGCTATCCGGAGGGAGGCTGGTTCTGTCTGAAAACGGAATCAGACGTTCAGGAATTTGTGAATACCTATCTGGCGGGGAAACCGGCCCCGGATCGACTGAGACTGCCCTGATCCAGCTTCAGAACCGGCGAGGCAGAATGCAGCAGCCATCCGAATTTCTGCTTGCTGAGAAGTATCGCCCCATTCATTGTACGTAGAATGACCGCCTATGAATTGAGTTATTATCTGACGGCAATAGTTCTCATCTATAAAGCCGTTCAGAATCTGCTTATTTATAGAAAGAACACAGGCGCCCCCTTCCTCCTGTATTTTGCCGTAACACAGATTGCCTTTTCTCTTTACCTGCTGGCCATGGTGCAGACGATCAATGCTACAGACGCTTACCGGGCCCAATTTTATGAGCGGCTGGAAAATGCCGCGCTGCCTCTGACTGCTATTTTTTTTGTGCTGTTTACTCAAAAATTCCGGCCCGTGTTCCCGGACGCCGTTGTTCAGGTTTATACGATCGTCAATATTATATTTGCGATATTTCTTCTGCTTCATCCCGCCGGCTACAACACCGGAGTTTCTATACCAAAATCCTTTCCGGCTCTCGGCATAACGATCCATGAAACCCAGCAACCGATCTGGGTCGTTGTATTTCTGTTCACGGCCCTTTTTATGATGCTCCGGGTTCTGATTAAGTATTTTATGGAGGATTCGCTGCATCTGACAAATTCGCGCCCAGTTGCCATTGCCCTTCTTGTATTTGCCGTCACAATGCTGAATGACACACTCGCTTCGATGCAGATCATTGCAATGCCGTACATTGCCCATATCGGCTTTCTGGTTATGATGTTCTCCGTGGAAAGTCTGTTTGAGGTCGCCGTGAAAGTTCCCGAGATGAACAAACGAATTTCGGCCGAACCCAGCGGGACCGACTCTCCGGACGCTGCGGGAGCAAGACAGCCGGGAAGATCATTTTCCGGCGCCCCGGTCCGGACACTGCCCGAGGAAACGGCGGCATCGAATTCTGAAATTGACTTATCCCCGGCGGCACAGACGAGTATGCCGGCATCGCAGCAGGCCGGAGCGGCGGGAGGGGCTGCAATCCGAATAAACTGTCTCGGGCAGCTTGAAATAAAATCGGCCGCGGCATCGATACCGTATGCGGAAGTCGCCAATAAAAGGAAACTGCTGAAGCTCTTCAAGCTGCTGGTTCTGAAATACGGGAAAGGCGTGCACAAAGAGGAAGCCATTTCCGCTCTCTGGCCGGATCTCGGCGAGACCAATGCGCTCAACAATCTCCACGCGCTCTGCTTTCGTCTTCGTAAAATTTTCTCCGCGGATGCCATTGTATTTACGGAAGACCGTCTGTATCTCGACACAGATCATGTCGAGGCTGACTTTGTGATCTTCGAATCACTGGCGAACCGCGGCCTGGAACTTTTCCAGAGAAAGCAGTTGAAAGAGGCGGCCGCAGTGCTGAAACAGGCGGCGGAACTTTATCGCGGAGATTTTTTTGAGTTCGATCTTTACTTCGAAGGCGCCGATCTCATCCGCGGCCACCTGCAGCAGAAATTTAAAAAATCCATGATGGCCCTTTGTGAAATCGCAAGCGCTGAATCGAACGCCGAATCGCTGATTGAATACAGCCAGAGAGCTGTCAGAATCGATGATCTGGATGAAGAAGCCTGGAGATATTATTTCAAGGGCCTGAATCAGGCTGGCAAGAAGAACGAAGCCGTGAAGAAATATGATGAACTAAAAAAACTCTTGAAAAAAGAGCTGGATGTGAGCCCGGATCCCCGCACCGAATCGCTCATGCAATCTATCAAGACAGGCAAGCCGGAAGAGGAAAGGGCTCAGACGAAAAGACTGCTGTAGAAAATCTGATCAAGGATTTTGAAAAATTCAGCGAGTTCGTTTCCAGGTGCTCTGAGATGGGGTGCAGAATCGCTCTGGATGATTTCGGTACA